>NZ_JBYTDD010000043.1:0-40235 GCF_058791055.1 Pseudomonas sp. EU05-FHT14B02
TGTCCCCTTCGTCTAGTGGCCTAGGACACCGCCCTTTCACGGCGGTAACAGGGGTTCGAGTCCCCTAGGGGACGCCATTTGCGGGAATAGCTCAGTTGGTAGAGCACGACCTTGCCAAGGTCGGGGTCGCGAGTTCGAGTCTCGTTTCCCGCTCCATATTTAACGAAAACGCCGCTCATTGAGCGGCGTTTTCGTTTGCGCGTAAAAAACCGGATCAACCGCTGAGGCTTTGTACCAGGCTTTCGAGCGCTTCAGAGGTTTCTTCATCTTGATCCAGTTGCACAGCAGCAGCCGCTTTGAGTTGGCGTGCCAGGCGGTATTCGCTGGGTGTGCAGTTGGCGAACTGCTTGAATGCACGGGCGAAGTAGGAAGGATCCTTGAAGCCAGCCTCATAGCCAATGCTGGTAATCGGCATCTGGCTGTTGTCGAGCAGGTCTTTGGCGAAGTTCATGCGCTTGTCCAAGATGTAATCCGTGAAGCCAAGCCCATTGGCTTCCTTGAACAGGCGGCTGAAGCGAAATGTCGTCATGCCGCAGCGCTGAGCCAATTCCCTCTGATCGATGCTGTCTCGAAAGTGCTGTTCGATGTACAGCATGACATTGCTCAGCGCCTGGTGTTTTTGATGCCCAGAGGTCCGTCGGATGCTGTCCGGCAGGGTCGGGGAGTGGTCGATCTGTGATGACTTGCCCTGGCTGGTAGCATTTCGGCGCAGCTCGCAGAGTTGCACCACCGCCGTCAGGTAACGTTTCTTCTCGGTGGTCGAGAGCGGGAGCACCATGTATTCCCAGACGCTGGAGCGCATGGCCCATACAGCCAGTTCCTCCGAGTGCTGCACGGTGAACATGGTGATCGGGATGCTGGGGGTGGTGCGTTTGATCTCCAGCAATAGCTTCAAGCCTGGCGTATCAGGGCGATCAAAATGGACGCAGATCATGTCTGCCTGTTCCCTGATGGGTAGCACGGAGTTTTTCGCCAGATTGCAGTCGCAGGAACCCTCAAACTGCGCGACGAGTTCTTTCGTGGACCGATCATGAGTCAGATCGAACCATAAGAGTGATGGCCTTTTGGTTACATTGGACGTCATGTCTCTGCTCTGAGGTTCTTGGTGACTCTCTCGCTAAGGAGTATTGCCAAGGTGCCATCACTTTGCAGATTTAATCCTGATAGGAAAGACGATTTTTAGTTCTTTTCGCTCTATGGGTTACCTGAAGGGCAGCCCCGGGCGAGTGTTTGCTCGTGTGTTGTCGATAAACCAGGGTTTAACCGCCTGTCGCTTGTGAATCAATGACAATTGCCTTTGCGTTTCAATGCCTTGTTCACCCCTCCCGTTACTTCTGCAAAGGCCAATGCCCTGTATTTGGCCACCCCGCAAAAAAGTCCTAGCGATGTGCAAAATCTTCCTAACGCCTATGCCTTGCCCCTGACTAGTGTTGCACTCAGGCAGCGCAGAAAGTACTGCCTCAGAAAAAACAACATTCGAGTGAGGTGGGCAAAATGATCATGCAAACAATCAAGGCTTCGGTAGTGAAGTTCGTCAAAGATGAAGATGGCCTGACCATTGTGGAGTACGCCGTTGCCGGTGGGCTGATTACGGTGGCTGTTGCCGCAATGTTTGTAACTTTGGGCACCAACGTGAACACCAAGATCACTGCACTGTGCGCTGCGGTCAAAGGTGCTGCCTGCTAATGATTGCAACTCACGTTGGCGGGGCGCGCTGATAGACCGGGCAACTCAATGGACTTCGCGCTGTCCCCGCCAATGTACTTTCTGAGCCGTATGGCCGCTGAAGTGAGGTTTACAAAAATGACTTTGCAAACAATCAGAACTTCTATAAGCAAGTTCGCCAAAGATGAAGATGGCCTGACTATTGTGGAGTACGCCGTTGCCGGTGGACTGATTACGGTAGCTGTTGCTGCAATGTTTGTAACTTTGGGCGGTGAGGTGAACACCAAGATCACAGCTCTGTGCGCTGCGGTCAAAGGTGCTGCCTGCTAACGATAATCCCGCCAGGGGAGACGCGCCATGTCCATGGAATTGCTGGTGTCGACTGTTTTACTGCTAGGACTGCTGAGCGTCGCGGTGGTGAGCGACCTGCTTCGCCACCGTATTCCCAACATGCTGGTCCTGTTGGGCCTTGCCCTGGGACTGGGTGCTCAAATGTATTCAGGTGGCATCAGCGGATTGGGTGACAGCCTGTTGGGCATTCTGATCTGTTTTGCGCTGTTCCTGCCTATGTACGCCTTCGGTGGCATGGCCGCCGGCGACGTCAAGTTGATGGCCATGGTCGGCAGTTTTCTACCATTCCATTTCGCTTTGTGGGCTGCAATGTTCAGCTTGATAGCCGGCGGCGTCTGCGGTTTTTTGATAGTGCTGTATCGCGGTCAATTGTTTCAAACCCTGGGGCGTTATTGGTTGATTCTTAGGGCGCAGGCTTATCTGGCGCCAACTTCGGATGAAGTAGCCGGCAAGCCTTTTCCTTATTCGATTGCAATCTTGCTCGGCACGCTGGGCAGCATCTACTGGCAACTCCTTGCCAGTGGGTTGGGAGATTAGTCATGCACGTCATGGTTGATACTGGTGCCTTCCCCAATGAGCGGGAAGCGGTGCAGCGACTGGCTCCTCAGCCGTGCACAATCCGCGAAACAGGTCTGACCGACAGTTTTCTCGGCGAGTTGGTGTGCAAGCATTTGTTTGATGCCGGTGTGCTGGACATGTCGCGGCTGGTGGACCGCCTGGCGCTGACCGGCGCGGTACTTGAAGAGATCCTGGGGTTTTTGCGCAAGGATGGCCGTGTCGAAGTACTCGGCCAAGTGAGTCAAACGGGCGGGCAGATGTTGCGTTATGGCCTGACCGAGCGTGGTCGCAGTGTTGCCCGCGATGCCCTGTCGCGCAGTGGCTATATCGGTGCGGCACCCTTCCCGGTGAGTACCTACCGGTCCCTGATCAAGCTACAGACCATTCACCATGGTCGCATCAACGCCAACGATATGCGCAATGCCCTGGCTGGCGTAGTGCTTACGGAGGAGATGCTCGATCAGTTGGGTGTGGCGATGAACTCCGGGCGCGCGATCATGATTTATGGCCCTGCGGGTACCGGCAAGACTTATGTCAGCAGTCGGCTGATCCGTCTGTTCGCCGAGGCCATCTGGGTCCCTCATGCCATCGTCATCAACGAGTCGGTGATCGAGATCTATGACCCGCAAGTGCATCAGCGGCTCGATGACAACGCTCAACAGAACAATCTGATGCTTAACGAAGGGATCGACCGTCGACTGCTGTGCTGCAAACGCCCGATCGTCATCACGGGCGGTGAGTTGAGCATGGAACAGTTGGACGTTCGTTATGACCCTTTCACTCGTCAATACCAGGCTGCCCTGCAGCTCAAGGCCAGCAATGGCCTGTTCATCATTGACGACATGGGGCGCCAGCGCATGGCACCCGCCGAGCTGTTGAATCGCTGGATCGTCCCGATGGAAGAGAAGCGCGATTTCCTCAACCTGGGCGGTGGTCGGCATTGCGAGCTGCCATTCGATCTGATTCTGGTGTTTTCCACCAACCTCAATCCCCTGGAGCTGGCCGATGAGGCCTTCCTTCGCCGGATTGGCTACAAGCTGCAATTCGGTTACCTGAAGCCCGAGGAGTACGAAAAGATCTGGCGTCAGGAAAGCGAGCGTCTGGGTATTTCCTATGACCCGTTGTTGGTGCGTTATGTGCTGCAAAGGCTTTATGCAAGTGAAGGCATGCCCCTGGTGCCTTGCCATCCCCGAGATCTCCTGAACATGGCGCTCGATCGCCAGCGTTATATCGGCGGTTCCGGACCACTGTCACCGAAAGAGTTGGAATGGGCCTGGCACAACTACTTCGTCCAGCTCAACTTTCTTTGATGCGGAGATACTGACATGAGCTCTCGTACGCTTACCCTGATAGGCGCTTCACTGGTCATGGGCCTTGGGGCTGCATGGATGGCCGACTCCTGGCTGAGCGCGCGGCTCAATGCCAGCCCGGATGACCACCTTCGAAACGTGGTGGTCGCCACGGTAGAAATTCCATTCGGGCAGATGGTCGAGCCCCAACAGGTCACGACCGTACGCATGCCCATGGATACGATCCCGGACGATGCTTTCGATGCCAGCGAAAAAGCCGTGGGCAAGATCGCAACCTTCGACATTCTGCGGGGCGACATCGTGCGCGGTGCACGGCTTAGCGAGCATCTGGGGGGCAGTACCCTGGCTTCCTTGATTGATCCTGACAAACGCGCCATATCGGTACGCGTGGACGATGTGGTCGGCGTGGGCGGGTTCCTGTTGCCGGGTAACCGGGTCGATGTACTGGCGACCAAAACCACCAATGCTGGCAGTAACAACGCCACGTCCAGGACCATCCTCGAGAACTTGCGAGTGTTGGCGGTGGATCAGACCGCAGGCACCGACAAGACCCAGCCGGTAGTGGTACGCGCAGTGACCCTGGAGATGTCGGCCGCTGAAGCGGAAACCCTGGTCACCGCACAGACGGAAGGCAAGTTGCAACTGGCGCTGCGTAACCCGCTGAACCTCGAGAAGAAAGCGGCGGCCGTTGCGCCAGCCACGCCTGTTGCACCTGTTGCCCCGGCCATGGCTGTGGCCACCGCCGAGGCGCCAAAACGCGTGGTACAGCGCAGCGGCGAGGGCGGGGGTATCACCGTTATCCGCGGGACCGAAGCCAAAGTAGTCAACATTCGCTGACAGGGTACAACCGTACCTTGGCACCAGTGTAATGGCGGAGCCGATCCGGATCAGTATCGGCAATCGAGGGCTTGATGATGAATCTTCGTATTCAGCGGCCGTTCACTTCGACGCCAAGGCGCCAGGAAGGATCGGTGAGTGTATTGATGGTGATCACGCTGGGAGTGATCGGCCTGATGGCGGCGCTGGCTCTGGACGGCGGGCATATCATGCTGAACAAGACGCGCCTGCAGAATGCGGTGGACGCCGCCGCCCTGAGTGGCGCCAAAACCCTGAGCCAGGTGGAGGGTGGCACCAACAGTGCCAGCGCCACGCGCACCGCCGCGCTCAATACGCTGGTACAGAATGCCAATGCCGCGGGCAACAACGAGTTGGCCACGGCTGTGGGCGGCAACGCCGGTGCATTTGCGGTGGTGGAACTGGCAAGCAGCGTCTATGGCCCGTTCTCCTATCCCGGACCGACGGATGCCAAGTACGTCCGGGTATCGGTACCGAGCTATGGCCTGACAGGATTTTTCTGGAACTTCGCCCAGGTCTTCGGCGCTGGTGGCCTGGGACCCAAAGCAGTGGCGGCGATCGCAACCGCCGGTCCCAGCCCTACCAGCCCCTGCGATCTCGCGCCTTTGATGGTGTGTGGCGACTCGACTCAGTACAACCCGGGCGCTGGCATGTTCTGGGGCTTCCAGTTTGGGGATTTGCAGGTATTGAAGACGGCTGCCGGCAATTCGTCGCCCATTGGTCCAGGCAACTTTCAGTTGCTCGATTTTGGCTCGGGCGGCAGTACGGTCAGGGAGGATCTGGCCGGCGGTGGCAAAGTCTGTCGTGATGTGGGGCAAAATGTCCAGACCTCCCCTGGCAACATGGTCGGCCCTACCTCTCAAGGCCTGAATACGCGCTTCGGCATCTACAACGGCCCGGTCAGTGCCTCGGACTATCCACCGGACCTGGTGACGTCGTCCAGTAACCCCGCAATCATTTATGACGACTCAGTCAGCCCTCCACAAGTGAAGTACCAGGGGCAAGTCGTCACCTCGAACAACGGCGATCTCACGGCGGGCGGCAACACGATACTGGACTACAACGACTGGCGTGCGAGCGTTGCCGCATGTGTGGCAGGGGGCAGTGGCTGTCAGGGCAATGGGGTGTTCGAGCGTCGGATGCTGAAAATCGTGGTGGGCGACTGCACCGGCAAACAGGGCGGTTCAACCTCGATCCCCGTCCTCGGTTTTGGCTGTTATTTCGTGGTGCAGCCCATGAATGGCGGCGGTGGGGACGCGCAGATCTTCGGCCAGTTCGTCAAAGAGTGTGAAGGCGACAACGTGGCTGGCCCCTCGCCGTCCACCGATTCAGGCCCGCAGATCATCCAGCTGTACAAAACCTATCTCAACGGCAGCGGTACTCCGAGCACTGACTCGTAGGGGGGCGTCATGAGACTTCATGGATTTAAAAGTCGGCAGCGCCAGCAAGGCGTTGCCATGGTCGAGTTCACCCTGGTCCTGCCGGTGTTGCTGTTGCTGATGCTGGCCTTCGGTGAGTTCGGCCGCATGCTCTATCAGTACAATATCCTGCTGCAGGCCAGCCGCGATGCCGACCGTTTCGTTGCCAGCAATGCCTGGAATTCGACGCTGGGTGCGGTCTCTCTGAGCAGTACTCTACTGACCCAGACGAAAAACGTTGCGGTGTATGGCGTGCCTGCCAACACCGGGAACGCGGTGGTGTCAGGGTTGACGACTGGCAACGTGGTCGTTGCCGCGGTGGGCACCGACCATGTGCGGGTCACCATCACTTACACGTTCTGCCCGGTGATTGGCAGTGGTAATTGCACCGGATCGCTTCCCGGTTTTTTGGGTAATCAGATTGCACTGGGAATTCCGCTGGTCGCCACTACCGTGATGAGGGCCCTGTGATGAACAGAAAAAACATGCGCGGCACCTATACGGTGGAGTTCGCCATCGTTGGTCTGCTGGTGTTCACGCTGTTGTTCGGCGTAGTGGAAATGGGCCGCCTGTACTTCACAGTCAATGCGCTGGATGAAGCCGTGCGCCGTGGTACGCGCCTGGCGGCGGTGTGCAATATCAGCGATCCGGTGGTCCTGCAGCGGGCGATATTCAATGCCGCAGGCGACGCGGGTACCAGCCGGCTGATCGGCAATCTGAGCACCGGTAACCTGACTTTGAGATATCTGGACGCAAACGGCGCGCTGGTGACAAACCCCGCCGACACAAGTGGGAGCAATGGTTTCCGTGCCATCCGCTATGTCCAGTTGAGTCTGCAGAACTACGTTTTCAATCTGTTCATTCCCGGGTTCGGCGTGCCCATTACCTTGCCCGCAATCAGGGCAACGTTGCCACGCGAAAGCCTCGGG
This sequence comes from Pseudomonas sp. EU05-FHT14B02, assembly GCF_058791055.1. Classification (NCBI taxonomy): domain Bacteria; kingdom Pseudomonadati; phylum Pseudomonadota; class Gammaproteobacteria; order Pseudomonadales; family Pseudomonadaceae; genus Pseudomonas; species Pseudomonas sp. EU05-FHT14B02. The sequence continues at coordinate 7,087 of NZ_JBYTDD010000043.1, forward strand.
CGTCATTCCGATTCCGGGGAGATCACGCCATGCTGAATACCAAGGACACTCCACTCTCTGCCTCGACCGGCAAAGCCGGGCTCAGGTTGCTGATCAGTAGCCGTGATGCCACGTCGTTGCGCGACCTGCAGAGTGTCTGCCAACGCATGCCCAGCCTGGAGGTGAGCACTCGACTGGTGAGCAATGGGCATGTCGACCCCCTCTATGGCTTGGACCGGATGCCCGATCTGTTGCTGCTGCGCGTCAGCCACCTGTGGCGCGAGGAGCTGGCGGCACTGTTGCAGCGCCCGGCCCATGAGCGTCCGCCGATGCTGGTGTGCGGGCTGCTGAGCGAACAGGAAGGCATGCGTCTAGCGATGCAGGCCGGCGCCCGTGACGTGCTGCCCGAGCCCGTCGCCGAGGCAGAACTGGTCGCCGCCTTGAATCGGCTGGTCCTGGAGGTTCGAACCGGCAGCGGGACAGTAGGGAAATTGATCGCCGTGACCAGCTCCAAGGGCGGATCCGGCGGCACCATGCTGGCTTGCAACCTGGCTCAGCAGCTCAGCATGAAGGGTGGCACTGCCCTGTTGCTGGATATGGACCTGCAATTTGGCAGCGTGACGCATTATCTGGATGTGGCGCAAACCCACAGCCATCTTGAGGTGTTGCATCAGATCGACGGCATGGACAGTGTTGCGCTACGGGGTTTTTGCAGCCACTTCAGCCCGACCTTGCATGTGCTGGGTGGCCGGGCCGGTGAGCTGTGTCTGCCGCAGGATGCCCAACCCGAGCAACTTGACACCTTGTTGCAGTTGGCCCGCGCCAGCTATGACTGGGTAGTGATCGATCTGCCACGGCAAATCGACCACCTCACCGGCTCCGTGCTGGAACAGGCGGACCGGGTGTACGTGGTGGTGCAGCAGAGCGTCAGCCATCTGCGCGATGCCAGCTCCCTGGTGCGGATTCTTCGCGAAGACCTGGGCGTGCGTGGGGATCAATTGCAGATTGTGGTCAACCGCTATGACAAGTCGGCAGCGGTCAGTCTCAAGGATATCGGCGAGGCGCTGCGCTGCACGAACCTGTCGAAATTACCCAACGACTTCAACCTGGTCAGCCAGAGTCAGAACACTGGCGTGCCGTTGGGGCTGCATGCGCCAAAGGCAGCGATCACTGTTGCACTGCGCGACATGACCGAGGATCTGGTCGGTCAACAGGCTGTAGGGAACAAAGGCTTATTCAAACGCGCCTTCAACCGTTTTTTCGGGGGATGACCCATGATCAGCGACTTTCGTAACCGCTTGCGCAAACAGTCCGGTAAAACCGCCTCATCGTCGGTGACCCCGTTGGACGGTGACCAGCCGGATCCGGCAGATCAATTGATGGCCTGGGAGCACGCAATCCCGGATGTCATGTACGAAACCAGAACCCAGGTCACCCCGGTGGAGGCCGAGTGGCGGGAAAAGATCTACCAGCAGTTGCTCAAGGTCATGGACCTGTCCTTGCTGGACTCCCTTGAACAGGCTGAGGCCGCGCGGCAGATTCGTGATATTTGCCAGCGTCTGCTTGATGAGCATTCCGCACCGGTGAGTACTTCCAGCCGCCAATTGATCATCAAACAGATCACCGACGAGGTGCTCGGCCTTGGCCCCCTGGAGCCCTTGCTGGCCGATCACAGCGTGTCCGACATCCTGGTCAACGGCTATGCTTCAGTCTATGTCGAGCGCTTCGGCAAATTGCAACGCACCGATGTGCGCTTTCGCGATGATCAGCATTTGCTGAACATCATCGACCGCATCGTCTCCAGCCTGGGGCGGCGTATCGACGAGTCCTCGCCGTTGGTGGATGCCCGGCTCAAGGACGGTTCGCGGGTCAACGCAATTATCCCGCCGCTGGCCATTGACGGCCCGAGCATGTCGATCCGGCGCTTTGCGGTGGATCTGCTCAATACCGACAGCCTGATCCAGGTGGGGACGTTGACCCCGGCCATCGCCCTGCTGCTCAAGGCGATTGTCCGTGGGCGCTTGAACGTGCTGATTTCCGGCGGTACCGGCAGCGGCAAGACCACCATGCTCAATGTCCTGTCCAGTTTCATTCCGCACAACGAGCGGATCGTCACCATCGAGGATTCGGCCGAACTGCAACTGCAGCAGCCCCACGTGGTGCGTCTGGAAACCCGACCTTCGAATATCGAGGGGCGCGGCGAGGTGAGCCAGCGGGAATTGGTGCGCAACAGCCTGCGGATGCGTCCTGACCGCATCGTGATCGGAGAAGTGCGCGGCGTCGAGGCGCTGGACATGTTGACTGCTATGAATACCGGCCACGATGGCTCGTTGACCACGATCCATGCCAATACCGCGCGTGATGCATTGGGGCGGGTCGAGAACATGGTGTCGATGACCGGGGCGACCTTCCCGATCAAAGCCATGCGTCAACAGATTGCTTCGGCCATCGATGTGGTGATCCAGCTGGAACGTCAGGAGGACGGTAAGCGCCGCTTGGTCAGCGTGCAGGAAATCAACGGCATGGAGGGCGAGATCATCACCATGACCGAAATCTTCTCCTTTTCGCGCCATGGCTTGGGCGAAAACGGCGAAGTGCTGGGTGAATACCGGCCCAGCGGCATGATCCCCGCCTTCCGTGATGTGCTTGCCAAGCGCGGCATCGAGTTGCCGCTTACGATGTTCAGGCCTGAGTGGATGGAGGCACGGCAGTCATGAATCAGGTTCCCGGTGAATTCATTCTGATGTTCCTTGGCATGGTGTTTATCGCCGTCTTCCTTCTGTCCCAGGGCGTGGCGGTGCCGGTATTCGGCGAGGCCGGGAAGATGCGCAAGCTCATCCGCGGCCGCTTGCATGTACTGGAGAAAGCCAACCATCTACCCAACATGCAAACGGTACTGAGGCAGAAGTACCTGACGCGCTTGTCGCCACTGGAGGCGATGCTCGAGCAGTTACCTTTTATGGCGAACCTGACACAGCTGATTGAGCAGTCGGGCCATGAATATCGTGCTTATCGGGTGATATTGCTCGGGCTTGCCCTCGGCGTCGCAGCTGGCGCCATAGTCCTGATGTTTTCGGCGATCTGGTGGATGGCGCTGGCGGTGGCTTTTGTGGTGGCCTGGGTCCCGGTGCTGAAAATCCTGCGCGATCGCAACAAACGTTTTGCGCAGTTCGAAGAAGGCTTGCCAGATGCGCTGGATGCCATGTGCCGGGCCCTGCGCGCCGGGCACCCGTTCAACGAAACCCTGCGCCTGGTCGCCGAGGAGCACCGAGGGGCGGTCGCTCATGAGTTTGGCCTGACCTTCGCCGATATCAACTATGGCAACGATGTTCGCCGGGCCATGCTCGGCCTGCTGGAGCGCATGCCAAGCATGACGGTGATGATGCTGGTGACGTCGATCCTCATCCATCGCGAGACCGGCGGCAATTTGACGGAAGTGCTGGAACGCCTGAGTCGGCTGATCCGAGGCCGCTTCCGCTTTCAGCGCAAGATCAAGACCTTGTCGGCGGAAGGACGTATGTCGGCTTGGGTGCTGGTGGCGATTCCTTTCGTGCTGGCGATTGCGATCATCGTTACAAGCCCCAGTTACCTTCCTGTGCTGATCAATGATCCCACGGGCCATAAGCTGATCATCGGGGCTTTCGGCGCCATGTTGGTCGGGATTTTCTGGATAAAAAAAATCATCCGGATTCAGGTTTAAGCGGTACTCGCTACCGGGAGGTACAGGATCATGGACTTTTTACTGGGGTTGTTCAGTCGGCTTACGGGGAACGAAGAACTGGCGCGCTTATTGTTCATCAGCGTGATCGGTTTAAGTACGGTGTTTGCGGTCGTCGCCCTGATGTTGCTGATGTTGGGCCTTCAGGACCCGGTGCAGCGCCGCCTGGCGTTGATCAAGCGTGGTCATTTAGGCAATGCGGTCGGGCAGGAGGCTCCGGGTAACCTGCAATTGCTGCTGGAACGGGTCGGCCAGCGCTTTGCTTCGACCGAGTCGACCAAGACGTCCGCAACCCGGACCCTGTTGATGCATGCGGGTTATCGTTCCTCTTCGGCGGTACAGATGTACTGGGCGGTGCGCCTGATGTTACCGCTGCTAATGATCGGCCTTGCGTTGCTGCTGTTGCCGTTGATCCCCAAGGTCTCATTGATGATCGGCTTGTTAGTGGTGACCATGGCGGCCGGTATCGGCTGGTTGCTGCCGGCACTGTATGTCAGCAAGCGTAAGGAATCGCGTCAAAACCGGTTGCGTGTCGGGTTTCCAGATGCGCTGGACCTGATGGTCGTCTGCGTGGAGTCGGGCCTGGCCCTGCCCACGACCATCGAACGTGTGGCTGAAGAGATGTCGGTCAGCCATGTTGAGCTGGCGGAGGAACTGGCCCAGGTCAATGCGCAAATCCGCGCGGGCATTACCAGTACCGAGGCACTCAAACAACTGGCTGTGCGCACCGGCCTGGATGACGTACAAGGGTTGGTCAGCTTGTTGGCGCAGAGCATCCGCTTTGGTACCAGCGTGGCCGACACCCTGCGCATCTATGCCGATGAATTCCGTGACCGGCGCACCCAAGCCGCCGAAGAGGCAGGGGCGAAAATCGGCACCAAACTGATATTTCCGCTGATCTTTTGCCTGTGGCCGAGCTTCTTTCTGGTTGCCATCGGTCCAGCCCTGATCGGGGTCTTGAGAGCATTCGGGTGAGGTCAAACGGTTTGAGGCTGTCGAGTGCGACGGCCTTGCCACCCGTACCTGACCTGCACTTTCCCGCCAAGGATCTACACATCTGCTCCAGGGTAATCCGTCCAATGGCGGATAATGCGTAGATGCCACTGCTTTTGTCGCGCACAACATCAAGCCCGGCTTTGCAGCCAGGCCACTCTGAATTAAGCCAGAAGTTGATCACCCATCGATATGCCTCAGTTGCCGCCGCTGATGCTCAAGTCTCCCGCTGTATCCTGGTCATAAAATTCCGGAATCGGGTAGTTGAAGCTGTTCAGCCAGCGCTGCATGGCCAGGTCACGTTCGGTAGCCGAAGCGGTTTGCAGGTGAGGGGAGGCAACCACACCGCGAATCTGCAGCTGCAACCACTGTTCGGTACCTTGTTGATACGGCGAAGAAGGGCCTGGCTCAATGGCCCAGACAGTGGTTGACAGGCAAGCCGTGCACACGATCAACAGCCTTTTGGTATTCATCTCGACTCCTCGTACGTTCTACTTGTTCGCACTGGTAGAGGCATCAGCTACCTCAGTCTTGCGATTCCCATCGGTAGCCACCACTTTTTTGGCGGAGGTCTTGAGTTTTTCCGCTCGGGTTTGAGCCTCTACGACTTGCTTGGGGCTCAAGTCAGCGCGGGTCACGAGTTCGGCGGCCGCCTTCCAGTTATCCTGGTAGATCAGCAGCGTCACCATATTGAGTGCCGCCAGTGTGTTTGCCTGCTTGAGTTCCATGGCGGTCATGAACTCAAAGCGTGCTTCAGGGATCCGTTGCTGATTGAGGTAGACGACCCCAAGGTCATTTCGCATCCTGTCGTCGGTGGGGGCCATCTTCACCGCACGCTCAAGGTGAGTGGCAGCGCTGGCGTTATCATTTTTGGCGGCGGCCAACTGACCAAGGCCATGTTCCCCTTCAGCCGCCAGACAGGTACCGAGCAAGCTTTCGTACAATGGCTGCGCGTCGCCATTACGCCCCATCAAGCGCAACACCCTAGCCTTGCGCAGGCGAACCTGGACCATGCTATCGGGCAAACCTTCCAGATTCGCCAGGCTGGCATATAAACGGCCTTCTTCAGCCATGTTGTCGGCCAGGTTCAGGGCCAGTTCTTGATCCGAACCGGGCTTGGCACAGCTGGCCGGCCGCGAAGTCATGCCATTGCTGGCACAACCTGCAAGCATTAACGTCGCCGCTATTGCAATGACTGCTTTCATCGAGTGTCCTCTGGCGACAACAGGTTGAACGCCTGGCCAATGGCAATAAGGTTGGCCCGGCAAGCGTTCAAAGTCACCATTACGAGTGAGGGCGAGGCAAGTCTGGTTCAGGCTCCGGTTCATTTCGAGAGCCCGCTGAGATTGTCGAAGTCGCCATTTTCCAGGAAAAACATGCGGTAGAAGTTCGGGTCGTAATTGCGCAGCTGCTCGCCAGGCAATGTCGGTAGTTGTGCATCGGCAGCCAGTGGCTGGACCAGATGGGGGGTGACGATCATCAGCAGTTCGCGCTCTTCACGGTTAATGGTGTTGTCGCGGAAAAAGGCGCCCAGAACCGGGATATCGCCCAGCCCCGGAAACTTGTTCACCTGGGAGTCGTTGTGGGTGCTGATCAGGCCGCTGATGACGAAGCTTTCGCCGTCGGCCAGGGAGATGCTGGTATCGGTACGGCGCACGGTCAGGGCCGGGACTATCGTGCCGGCGATGCTCACGGCGTTGGTGAAGTCCAGTTCACTGACTTCCGGCGCCACCTTCAGTGCAATACGGTTTTTCCCGACAATGGTCGGCGTCAGTGTCAGGCGGATACCGAATTCCTTGTACTCGATGGACACGTTATCGCTGCCTGAACTGGGCACTGGAATCGGTACTTCACCGCCAGCCAGAAAGCTCGCACTTTGCCCACTAAGCGCAACCAGGCTTGGTCGCGCCAGGGTGTAGGCAAAACCGCTGCCTTCCAGCGCGTTGATCGCCACCAGGGTACTGCCGGTAGCAAACGTGAGGTTGAACTGGTCGTTTCTCACCGGTATCGCCGGCGTGACAATGCCGCCGATGGTGGGCAAGGTTCTCGGCGAGCCGAACAGCCAGTTGCCTCGGACGCCGAAAATCGAGGCGGAGGCTTCCTTGAGCTTGGTCCGGCTGACTTCAACGAAACGGACATCGGTCTGCACCTGGCTCGGCAGCAACGGATCGTCGGAAGGTACCGACGGCACACTGGTCAGCGCCGACGTGGCTCTACCCTTGACGAACACCATGCTTTGGCGTGGCGTTTTCGAACAGGCGGTCCAGACCATCAGGCTGGTGGTCCCCGGCGCAATGCCCGTGAGTATGAACGCGTTGCCACCGCTGGGTTGCACATCGGCAATTTTCGGGTCACCCACCGCCAGTTGCGTCACCGGAACGGGGCTGCGCAGTTCATTTTGCAGCCCCTGACCGACCTCGTACGTTGTCGGCCAATTGTCGAGTTGTGAACAATTGGCCGGAGCGGCCTGAGCCGCATCCACGCTGAGGCCCATCCAGAACAGGCCATGGATAATTCGCTTGAAAGCGGGCTCGGTACGAAAGCTCATTTAAGGACATCCTCGCTGGATAGGCCATCTTCAGGCTAACTAAGTTGTCTCGGACCACTCACGGGGACCGGACTACTTCCCCCAATGCGCCAGACCACTTTTCCACGGCCTTGGCGTTATTCCTTGCGTGCTACACACGAGCGGGCGCAATTCGCTGATCTGGCTGGATAGCGAGCGACCATTGCTGAAACGGTTTTTAGTGATCCGGTAACCTGGACTGCCCGTCAGAGCGATACTCGCGCCTAGGGTTCGACCTGGTCCCCCCGGAAAGTCATCGGCAATGCAGGTACAGAGCCGGAAAACGCCTGCCAGGATCATGGTGAGGTAACTCCTTTTGCCAATCCGCTATCTGATCACTGAAGCTAACGTGAAAAGTCGAGCCGTTATGACTTCTTGTAGTTTGAAGGTAGTTCAATCAAACCAAAGTGCCATGAGATAGAGAGAAAACTATTGGTGCAAAGACTGGAGATAGGCAGGCGGACGTTGCGGAAAAGTTCGCAACGCTGTGCGGTTGCCTGAAGTTGACGGGGGCGGTGAAGGAAAAAAAAGGCCCGCATGCTTGAGCATGCGGGCCTTTGGCATCACTGATTGATGATCAGTGCTTGCTGTCCTGGTTCGACAGCGCCAGCAACTGCTTTTCCTGGTTCCAATCGAAGGGTTCGTCGTTCTGTTCGGCTTCGAAGCGGCGCTCTTCCAGTGCCTGATACAGGTCGATTTCATCATCGGGCATGTAGTGCAGGCAGTCGCCGGCGAAATACCACAGCAGGTCGCGTGGGACCAGGTGAGCGATTTGCGGATAGCGAGTGATGACCTGGCACAGGATGTCCTGGCCCAGGTACTGGCTTTCGATCGGGTCGACAGGCAGTAACGCAAGCAGTTCGTCGAAGCGCTCAAGGAACAAGGCATGACTTTCGTCGGGAACCTGCTCGGCCTCACCTACGGCGACCAGGATGCTGCGCAGGTGGTCGAGTAAAACGAGATGATCGGCAACGATGTTGGACACGAGATAAGTCCTCAAGAGCAAAACGGGCGCGGGAGTATAAAGCGCCCGCGCCCGTTTTTACATGCTTGACGGGATCAGCGGACTTTTCCCTCGGCCAGTGCCAAGGCCTCTTTGTCAAAGTCATCGACATCGATCACCTTGCGCCGGGCCGCCTCGGCTTCTCGCAGGGTTTGGGCTTCCACCGGCTGCAATACACCAGCCTCGAGGGCGGCATCGATCAGCGACTCGCCGGCCACCGGTTTGACCTGACCACTTTTGAGTGCCATATGCAGCTTTTTCTGCAGCGGCTGTGCGGCGCTCAACAGATTGCAGGCGTATTGCAATGCTCCGACCGGATCGTCGCTCGCTTGCGGGCGGTAGCACCCCATGAGCACTTCCTCCAGTGCCGGGTCGCCCTTGGCGCGGCCGATCACCCCTGCGACTTCGGCGCCGAGTTTGTCCGATGGCCCTTTGTGCCGGCGCCCGAACGGGAACACGATCACTCGCAACAGACAGCCCACGACTTTGTTCGGGAAGTTGCTCAGCAGTTCATCCATCGCCCGTTCCGCCTGGCCCAGGCTTTCTTCCATGGCCCAGGTCAGCAGTGGTGCCATGTACTGCGGTGAGTCAAGGTCGTTGTAGCGCTTGAGCGCGGCGGACGCCAGGTAAAGGTTGCTCAATACGTCGCCTAGCCGTGCGGACAGGCGTTCGCGGCGTTTCAGTGCGCCGCCCAGCAACATCATGCTCAGGTCGGCGAGCAGGGCGAACGCAGCGGCCTGACGGTTGAGTGCGCGGAAATAACCCTGGCTGAGTTTGTCGCCCGGGGTGTGCTCCAGATGCCCGAAACCGAGATTGAGCACCAGCGTACTGGCGGCGTTGCCCACGGCGAAACCGATGTGCTTGAGCAGCAGGTCATCGAATTCTCTGAGCGCCTGATCCTTGTCTTCACGGTCGGCGAGGGCCATTTCCTTGAGCACGAAGGGATGGCAGCGAATCGCGCCCTGGCCGAAGATCATCAGGTTGCGCGAGAGAATGTTCGCGCCTTCGACGGTGATGAAAATCGGCGCGCCGTTCCATTTGCGACCGAGGTAGTTGTTCGGCCCCATGATGATCGCCTTGCCGCCGTGCACATCCATGGCGTCGCTAATGCAGTCGCGGGCGCGTTCGGTCAGGTGGTACTTGAGAATTGCCGACAGCACCGACGGTTTCTCGCCCAGATCGACTGCATTGGCAGTCAGCATGCGGGCGGCATCCATCATCCAGGCGTTGCCGCCAATGCGGGCCATGGCTTCCTGGATGCCTTCGAACGAGGCAATCGGCACATTGAACTGCTCGCGAACCTGAGCGTATTGGCCCGTTACCAGACTGGTGAACTTGGCCATGCCGGTGCCCACCGCCGGCAGGGAAATCGAACGCCCGACCGACAGGCAGTTCATCAGCATCATCCAGCCTTTGCCGAGCATCTCCTGGCCGCCGATGAGGAACTCCAGCGGGACGAACACATCCTTGCCCGAGTTCGGGCCATTCATGAATGCCGCGCCCAACGGCAGATGCCGGCGGCCGATCTCGACACCGGCGATGTCGGTCGGAATCAGTGCCAGGCTGATGCCCAGGTCTTCCTTGTCACCCAGCAGGTGATCCGGATCGTAGGCCTTGAAGGCCAGGCCGAGGAGGGTGGCCACCGGACCGAGGGTGATGTAGCGTTTTTCCCAGTTCAGGCGCAGGCCGAGGACTTCCTGGCCCTCCCATTCACCTTTGCAGATCACTCCTGAGTCCGGCATGCCGCCGGCGTCGGAGCCGGCCAGCGGACCGGTCAGGGCAAAGCACGGGATGTCGTCGCCGCGCGCCAGGCGAGGCAGGTAATGATTGCGTTGTTCGTCGGTGCCGTAATGCAGCAACAGTTCGGCCGGGCCGAGGGAATTGGGGACCATCACGGTTGAGGCAAGGTCGCCGCTGTGGCTCGCCAGTTTCATCGCCACTTGCGAGTGGGCATAGGCGGAGAAGCCCTTGCCGCCAAACTCCTTGGGGATGATCAGGGCGAAAAAGCCGTTGTCCTTGATGAATGTCCAGGCTTGCGGCGGCAGGTCCATGGTTTGACCGAGCTGCCATTCACTGACCATGGCGCAGAGTGTTTCGGTCGGCCCGTCGATGAAGGCCTGTTCCTCTTCATTCAATTGCGCCTTGGGATAGGACAGCAGCTTGCTCCAGTCCGGACGGCCACTGAACAGTTCGCCGTCCCACCAGACCGTGCCAGCGTCGATGGCATCGCGTTCGGTTTGCGACATCGGCGGCAGGGTTTTCTGGAACCAGTTGAACATCGGCGCGCTGAACAATTTGCGGCGCAGGTCGGGCAGCAGCAAAGGCGCGGCGACGGCGGCGATCAACACCCAGAAAACCAGCAGCAGCCAGCCCGGTGCGCGGCTGAAAGCGCCCATGGCCACGACATAGATGGCCACGATGACCAAGGCGGGCAGCGGGGCGATGCGGCGGTGGGCCAAATAAGCAATCCCGACCAGCAAAACCAGTATCCACAACAACAGCATATTCATTCCTCCGTGAAACCAGGGCGAACCAGCCCACAGAGCTTAGACGGCATCCGCGAAACAGGCTGGTTGGAGCGATGTGATTCGAATCGTGGGAAACCCCGGATGATTTTCGTGCGACAAATGGGCCGCACACGTGGGAAATACGTTCATTGAGCGAGCGGCAAAGCGGCCATGTTTGGCCGAAACGTCGTTATCTCTGTGCTGAAGCTCTCGCTAGACTCGGGGCTTCCCCAGGAGATTATTTTCATGCGCGAGTATCTGAGTCCCGGCCGCTTCATCGATAGTGACCATCCGTCCGTGGTGGAGTTCGCCGAAAAGCACCGTGGCGCCAGTCGCGATCCGCTAGAGCAGGCGATCAGTCTCTATTACGCCGTTCGCGAAGCGGTGCGCTACAACCCGTACACGTTCAGTCGCGACCCGCAGACCCTGCGCGGCAGTTATGCGCTGGCGGCCGGGGAGAGTTACTGCGTGCCCAAGGCCACGTTGCTGGCAGGTGCAGCGCGGCATTGCGGGATTCCCGCGCGGATCGGCCTGGCGGATGTGCGCAATCATTTGTCGACGCCACGGCTGCTCGAATTGCTCAAGAGCGACATGTTCGCCATGCACGGCTACACCGAGTTTTACTTGCAGGATCGCTGGGTCAAGGCGACACCCGCGTTCAACCGCAAACTCTGCGACCTGTTCAATGTGGCGCCGCTGGAATTCGACGGGATCAACGACAGCGTTTTTCATCCCTTCAACCGCGATGGCGCGAAGCTGATGGAGTACCTGGTCGATCACGGCCAGTTCGCCGACGTACCTGAAGCGTTCTTTTTCGAACACCTGGAAAAGTGCTATCCGCACCTGTTCGGTGAGCAACAGCAACCACTATTGGGCGACATGCAGAGCGATTTGAGTCGCGCCTGATCCGGCGTATGCTGCCTGCCCACTTACCGAAAAAGAGGCGGTCATGCTGAAGATCTGGGGTCGGAAAAACTCGTCGAATGTCAGAAAACCATTGTGGGCCGCCGAAGAACTGGGGCTGGCCTACGAGGCGATCGATGCCGGTGGCGCCTTTGGTGTCGTTGATACACCCGAATACCGCGCCATGAATCCCAATGGTCGCGTGCCTGTCATTGAAAACGACGGTTTTGTGTTGTGGGAGTCCAACGCCATCGTGCGTTACCTGATGGCCTTGCATGCCGACGGCACGGCCTGGTACCCGAATAGTCCCAAGGCCCGGGCCACTGCCGACAAGTGGATGGACTGGACCACCTCAAGCTTTGCCGGCCCGTTCCGTACCGTGTTCTGGGGTGTGCTGCGTACCCCGGCAGACCAGCAGGACTGGCCCGCCATCAAGGCGGCGATCAAGGAGTGCGACACGCTGCTGGCAATGGCCGATCAGGCGTTGGCGAACAAGCCCTACCTGTCCGGAGACGAGATCGGCATGGGCGATATTCCCCTGGGCAGTTTCATTTATGCCTGGTTCGAGATGCCGATCGAACGTGCGCCACAACCGCATCTGCAGGCCTGGTATGGCCGGTTGAAACAGCGTCCGGCGTATCAAAAGGCGGTCATGACCGCGTTGACTTAATACTCACTATCGACACGCTTGACTGTACTTGTGTGGCGGCGACAAGCACCATTGTGCCACTCCGCTGCGGTTGTTTTGTTCGCCGCCGCCCATACTTATCCTTTTCTTCCCTTCTTGGTGCGTAAATCAGATATGAGTTCCGCTCTGTCCATCCGGCAGCTAACCAAAACCTACGGCAACGGTTTCCAGGCCCTGAGTGGTATCGATCTGGATGTCGCCGAAGGTGACTTTTTCGCCTTGCTCGGCCCGAACGGCGCCGGTAAGTCCACGACCATCGGCATTCTCTCGACCCTGGTGAACAAGACCAGCGGCACGGTGAACATCTTCGGTCACGACCTGGACAGGAATCCTGCGCAGCTCAAGCGCTCCATCGGCGTGGTGCCTCAGGAATTCAACTTCAACCAGTTCGAAAAGACCTTCGACATCGTCGTGACCCAGGCCGGTTACTACGGCATCCCGGCGAAAATCGCCAAGGAACGCGCCGAACAGTATCTGACCCAGCTCGGCCTGTGGGACAAGAAGGACGTGCCATCGCGCTCGCTGTCCGGTGGCATGAAGCGTCGCCTGATGATCGCCCGCGCGCTGGTTCATGAACCGCGTCTGCTGATCCTCGACGAGCCGACCGCCGGGGTGGATATCGAGCTGCGTCGCTCGATGTGGAGCTTCCTCACCGAGCTGAACGAGAAAGGCATCACCATCATCCTCACGACCCACTATCTGGAAGAGGCTGAGCAGCTGTGCCGCAACATCGGCATCATCGACCACGGCACCATCGTCGAGAACACCAGCATGCGGCAGTTGCTCAGCCAGTTGCATGTCGAAACCTTCCTGCTGGACCTCAAGGGCGACCTGCCAGCTGCGCCGCAGTTGCTCGGCTATCCGTCCCGGCTGATCGACAGCCACACCCTGGAAGTCCAGGTGGAAAAGTCCATGGGCATCACCGCGCTTTTCACCCAGTTGGCGGAGCAGAACATCGAAGTGCTGAGCCTGCGTAACAAAACCAATCGCCTCGAGGAGTTGTTCGTGTCCCTGGTGGAGAAAAATCTGTCGAAGGTGGCGGTATGAGTTCCGAGCTGCGCCCCAACCTCGTTGCCCTCAACACCATCGTTTACCGTGAAGTCCGGCGTTTCACCCGGATCTGGCCCCAGACCCTGCTGCCGCCGGCCATCACCATGGTCTTGTACTTCGTGATCTTCGGTAATCTGATCGGTCGGCAGATCGGCGACATGGGTGGCTTCACTTACATGGAGTACATCGTGCCGGGGCTGATCATGATGTCGGTGATCACCAACTCCTACGGCAACGTGGTGTCGAGTTTCTTCGGCAGCAAGTTCCAGCGGTCCATTGAAGAATTGATGGTCTCGCCGTTGTCGCCGCACACTATTCTGATCGGCTACACCCTGGGCGGTGTGCTGCGCGGGTTGATGGTGGGGATCATCGTGACCCTGCTGTCGCTGTTCTTCACCCACTTGCAGGTGCATCACCTGGGCGTGACCATTCTGGTGGTGGTGCTGACCGCGACCATCTTCTCGTTGCTGGGCTTCATCAATGCCGTGTTTGCGCGCAACTTCGATGACATTTCGATCATCCCGACTTTCGTGCTGACGCCACTGACCTACCTGGGCGGGGTCTTCTACTCGATCACCTTGCTGCCACCGTTCTGGCAGACCGTGTCCCTGGCCAACCCGGTGCTGCACATGGTCAATGCGTTCCGCTACGGCATCCTTGGCGTATCGGATATCCGCATCAGCGTGGCCATCGCCTTCATGCTGGTTGCGACAGCGGTGCTGTATCTCGGTAGTGCAAGGTTGCTGGTCAGCGGGCGCGGGATGCGGACTTAAGGGATACCGCGTCGCCTGCATCGCGAGCAAACTCGAACACCGCAAAAAAACGGCCTCCCAAGTGGAGGCCGTTTTGCATTCTCACATCCGGCTCTTCTTGCGCCGCTTCCACTGCCTGGCCACCCACCAGCGCCAATACATCATCACCAGGAAGTAGGCCAGTGCACCGAGTACCAGCCCAGTTACCACCGAGCCCAACAGAAACGGTTGCCACAAGGTCGAGATTTCACCCCTGATCCATTCCCAGTTCAGTGAGTCCGGCAACTGCCGGGCGGGAACGTCCATCAGCCAGGCGCCGGTCTGGTAGGTGCAGAAGAACACGGCGGGCATGGTGATCGGGTTGGTCAGCCAGACCAGGCTCACGGCAATCGGCATGTTGCCGCGCACGATGATGGCGAGGATCGCCGCCAGCAGCATCTGTAACGGGATCGGCAGGAACGCGGCGAACAGCCCCACCGCCATGGCGCGGGCAACGGAGTGGCGGTTGAGGTGCCACAGGTTCGGGTCATGCAACAGCGTGCCGAGAAAGCGTAAGGACTTGTGTTCCCTGATGCTCATCGGGTCTGGCATGTAGCGTTTGAATAAGCGCCGGGGCATAGGGCTTCTCGGTCGGTCAGGGCGGCAAGTATGTCTGGATTCCATGAACTGCCTATTCAGATTTTGTGACAATTATTGACGGCGCCTTTGCGACGAGCGGGCTAAGCCTTGAAGGGGACTTTCAAGGACGGGCTTATGCGCACAGGGATGATGGCGCTGGCGTTGGGTCTTTTGACCTTGCGTTTTTTACCGGCATTACCGCCGGTCTGGTTATGGCTGGCGATGCCGTTGGCGGGTTTGATGTTGCTGCCGTTCAGGACTTATCCGGTGGCGTTTTACTTGTTCGGCTTGAGTTGGGCCTGCGCGAATGCGCAGTGGGCGCTGGATGACCGGTTACCGCCGGCGCTGGACGGAGAAACCCGTTGGGTCGAAGGGCGGGTCACGGGCTTGCCCCGGCATGACGACGGGGTCGTGCGTTTCGAATTGACCGACGTCCAGTCCCGACGGGCCCGACTGCCGCAGCAAATGCGTCTGGCCTGGTATGGCGGGCCGCCGGTGAACAGTGGCGAGCGCTGGCGCCTGGCAGTCAAGTTGAAGCGTCCGGTCGGGCTGCTCAATCCGCAGGCCTTCGACTACCAGGCCTGGTTGCTGGCACAACGCATCGGGGCGACCGGGACGATCAAGCAGGGCGAACGCCTTGCACCAGCCCAATGGGCCTGGCGCGATGCAATCCGTCAGCGTTTGCTGGCGGTGGATGCCCAAGGGCGAAACGGCGCGTTGACGGCGTTGGTGCTCGGGGACGGCGCCGGGTTGAGTCGCGAAGACTGGCAGGTATTGCAGGACACCGGCACGGTTCATCTGTTGGTGATTTCCGGGCAGCACATCGGATTGCTGGCGGGCGTCGTGTATCTGCTGATCGCCGGCCTGGCCCGCTTAGGGTTATGGCCGAACCGTCTGCCATGGTTGCCCTGGGCGTGCGGCCTGGCATTCGCCGCTGCGCTCGGCTACGGGATGCTGGCCGGTTTCGAGGTGCCGGTGCGACGGGCCTGCTTGATGATTGGTCTGGTGTTGTTGTGGCGTCTGCGGTTCCGTCATCTCGGCGCGTGGTGGCCACTGTTGTTGGCACTCAACGGCATTTTGCTGCTGGCGCCGCTGGCGAGTCTCCAGCCTGGTTTCTGGCTGTCTTTCGCGGCCGTGGCAGTCTTGATATTGACCTTCGGCGGACGTTTGGGGCCGTGGCGTTGGTGGCAGACCTGGACCCGTGCCCAGTGGTTGATTGCAATCGGGCTATGCCCGTTGTTATTGGCACTTGGGTTGCCCATCAGTCTGAGCGGGCCGCTGGCCAATTTGTTTGCGGTGCCCTGGATCAGTCTGGTGGTACTGCCACCGGCGTTGCTCGGGACGCTGTTGCTGCCGGTGCCTTATGTGGGTGAGAAATTGCTGTGGCTGGCGGGCGGTCTGATTGACGGTTGGTTCAGCGGATTGGGGTTCGTATCCGGTCAGGTTCCTGCGTGGGTGCCCGCGGCAGTCCCGATATGGGCCTGGGCAATCGGTGCTATTGGCGCCTTTTTGCTCTTGCTGCCGCGAGGCTTGCCGATGCGCCCGTTAGGGTGGCCCATGTTGTTGATGCTGGTTTTTTCGCCCAGGCCGATGTTGCAGGAGGGCATGGCTGAAGTCTGGCAACTGGATGTCGGTCAAGGTCTGGCGATCCTGGTGCGCACTCGGCATCACACGTTGCTGTATGACGCCGGACCGCGTTTCGGAGAACTCGACCAAGGGGAAAGGGTGGTGCTGCCGGCATTACGCAAATTGGGGGTGAAGGGCATAGACCTGATGCTGATCAGCCACGCCCACGCCGATCATGCTGGCGGTGCCCCGGCGATTGCCAGGGGGGTGCCGGTGAAACAGGTGGTCAGTGGTGAACCGTCAGACTTGCCTGCACAACTTCAGGCCGGGAGATGTGAGAGCGGTCGGCAATGGACCTGGGATGAAGTCGATTTCCAGCTCTGGCACTGGCCATTGGCCGGCGACAGCAACCAAAACTCCTGTGTCTTGCTGATCGAGGCCAATGGCGAACGGCTGCTGTTGAGTGGCGACATCGATGCCGCCGCCGAGAGAGCCCTGCTGGACAGTCCGTTGGCCCGGCCCACCGATTGGCTGCAGGCGCCACACCACGGCAGTCGCAGCTCGTCCTCCAATGCCCTGTTGGATGTTCTGCAACCCAAAGGTGCGCTGATCTCCCGCGGGCAGGGCAATTCGTTTGGCCATCCGCATCCCACGGTCATCGCGCGTTATCAAAAACGTGGAATGGCGATCTACGACAGCGTCGAACAGGGTGCCATTCGTCTGCAACTGGGACGCTTCGAGCCGCCGTGGTCATTGCGCCAGGAACGGCGTTTCTGGCGCGATCCGCCGCCCTTGAACCCATAACCGAGCGTTATCAAAGCCCGACCGGATGCGACATCACGGTCTTCGGTGCGTCCACCCCCTATGTTAGAGTGGCGCACTTTTTCGAGGGGGCTGTCACTGTGTGGGAATTGGTCAAATCCGGCGGCTGGATGATGCTGCCGATCATTTTGAGTTCCATCGCGGCCATGGCGATCGTTGCCGAGCGTCTGTGGACCCTGCGAGCCAGCCGCGTGACCCCGGAGCACTTGCTCGGGCAGGTATGGGTCTGGATCAAGGACAAACAGCTCAATAAGGAAAAGCTCAAGGAACTGCGCGCCAATTCGCCTTTGGGCGAGATCCTGGCGGCCGGCCTGGCCAACTCCAAGCATGGTCGCGAGATCATGAAGGAGTGCATCGAAGAGGCCGCTCAACGGGTCATCCATGAGCTCGAACGCTACGTCAACGCCCTGGGCACCATTGCTGCCATGGCCCCGTTGCTGGGTTTGCTCGGTACCGTGCTGGGCATGATCGATATTTTCAGCGCGTTCACAGGCTCAGGCATGACCACCAACGCCTCGGTACTTGCCGGTGGTATTTCCAAGGCCCTGATCACCACGGCTGCCGGTTTGATGGTTGGTATCCCGGCGGTATTCTTCCATCGATTCCTGCAACGTCGGATCGATGAACTGGTGGTAGGGATGGAGCAGGAAGCGATCAAACTGGTCGAGGTAGTGCAGGGCGACCGCGACGTGGACCTGGCCGGGAGCAAAGCGTGAAATTCCGCCGCAAACCACGGGAAACGGTGGACATCAACCTCGCGTCGCTGATCGACGTGGTGTTCATCCTGCTGCTGTTTTTTGTCGTGACCACCACCTTCACCCGTGAAACCCAGCTGCGGGTCGATCTGCCGGAAGCGGTCAGCGGCGCGCCGGCCGACGATCAGAACAAGCCTCTGGACATCGCCATCAGTGCCGACGGCGTGTTCTCGGTGAACAACCAGATCCTGCCGAAAAGCGACCTGGCGTCGCTGATGGACGCGCTGCAAAAAGCAGCCAATGGCGATACCAACCGACCGCTGTCCATCAGCGCTGACGGCAAGACACAGCATCAGTCCGTGGTGATCGCCATGGATGCGGCCGGCAAACTCGGCTTCAGCCATTTGCGCATGACCACCATCGAGGCTGCGCCCCCGGCGCCCTGATGGCCATGTCCGATCGATTGCTCGCCGCGTGGTACGCAAGTCATCCGGCCCTGAAACTGTTGCAGCCACTGGAGTGGCTGTACCGGCGCGTGGTCATGAACAAGCGCAAGCGCTTTCTGGCCGGTGAGGGCGAGATCTATCAGCCACCGGTGCCGTTGATCGTGGTGGGCAACATCACCGTGGGTGGCACCGGCAAGACACCGCTGATTCTGTGGATGATCGAGCATTGCCAGCGCAGTGGCCTGCGGGTCGGCGTGGTCAGCCGCGGCTACGGCGCCAAACCGCCGCAACTGCCATGGCGAGTCGAGGCCGAGCAAGGCGCCGAGGTCGCCGGTGACGAGCCGTTGCTGATAGTCCAGCGCACGGGCGTACCGCTGATGATCGACCCCAATCGCAGCAACGCTGTCAAAGCCTTGTTGGCCAGTGAGCCGCTGGACCTGATCCTGTCCGACGACGGCATGCAGCACTACCGCATGGCCCGTGACCTGGAACTGGTGCTGATCGACGCCGCCCGTGGCCTGGGCAATCGCCGTTGCCTGCCTGCCGGGCCATTGCGTGAGCCGGTCGAGCGCCTGCAAAGCGTCGACGCGGTCCTCTACAACGGTGCCGTGACCGACCGCGATGACGGCTATGCCTTCCAGTTGCAACCCACCGCGCTGGTCAACCTGCGCAGCGGCGAACGGCGTCCCCTCGACCATTTTGGCGCAGGCCAGGCCGTGCACGCGGTGGCCGGCATCGGCAATCCACAACGTTTCTTCAAGACCCTCGAAACGCTACACTGGCAGCCGGTTCCACACGCGTTTGCCGACCACGCTGAATACAGCGTGGAGGCGTTGAATTTCACGCCGTCATTGCCGTTGGTGATGACGGAAAAGGACGCGGTGAAATGCCGTGCCTTTGCCGCCGCCGACTGGTGGTACCTGGCGGTCGATGCTGTGCCGTCGCTGGCCTTCGTGGCCTGGTTCGACACGCAGTTGATGCGCCTGCTGCCGGCTCGTTTGTTGCCTTAACTCCGTTTTTTCCAGGGAATGCTCATGGACACCAAATTGCTCGATATCCTTGCTTGCCCGGTCTGCAAAGGCCCGCTCAAGCTCAGCGCCGACAAGACCGAGCTGATCAGCAAGGGTGCAGGCCTGGCCTACCCGATTCGCGACGGCATCCCGGTGATGCTCGAATCCGAAGCGCGCACCCTGACCACCGACGAGCGCCTGGATAAATGACCACAGCCTTTACCGTCGTCATTCCATCGCGTTACGCCTCCACACGCCTACCCGGCAAGCCGCTGCTGCTGATCGCCGGCAAGCCGATGATCCAGCACGTCTGGGAACAGGCGAGTAAAAGCAGCGCCGAGCGGGTAGTGGTGGCCACCGACGACGCGCGCATCGTCGAGGCCTGCAATGGCTTTGGCGCCGAAGTGGTGTTGACCCGCGAAGATCACAACTCCGGCACCGATCGCCTGGCCGAAGTCGCGATGAAGCTGGGCCTGGCGCCCGACGCTATCGTGGTCAACGTCCAGGGCGACGAACCGCTGATCCCGCCGAACGTGATCGATCAGGTGGCCGCCAACCTGGCAGCCCACGCCGAAGCGCGCATGGCCACGCTCGCCGAGCCGATCGAAGACGTGGACACCCTGTTCAATCCCAATGTGGTCAAGGTCGTCAGCGACCTCAATGGCCTGGCGCTGACGTTCAGCCGCTCTACCTTGCCCTGGGCGCGGGATGCCTTCGCCGTGAACCGTGAGCAGTTGCCCGAAGGTGTGCCGTACCGCCGCCATATCGGCATTTATGCCTATCGCGCCGGATTCCTGCAGGATTTCGTCAGCTGGGGTCCATGCTGGCTGGAAAACACCGAGTGCCTGGAACAACTGCGTGCGCTGTGGCACGGCGTACGAATTCACGTCGCCGATGCATTGATCGCGCCGCCGCCCGGTGTCGACACCATTGAAGACCTTGAGCGCGTTCGTCGCCTGCTGGAGGCGTGATGCGGGTTCTGTTTGTCTGCCTGGGCAACATCTGTCGCTCGCCCACGGCCGAAGGCGTGCTGCGGCATAAGTTGCGTGAAGCAGGGCTGGCCGATCAGGTCGAAGTCGCTTCCGCCGGCACCGGTGACTGGCATGTCGGCAAGGCGCCGGACAAGCGCAGTCAGGCCGCGGCGAAGCTGCGCGGTTATGACTTGTCCGCCCAGCGCGCCCGGCAAGTCAGTCGTGCCGATTTCGCCACCTACGACCTGATCCTGGCGATGGACAACAGCAACCTGCGCAACCTCAAGGCCTTGCAGCCGGCCAAGGGCAAGGCCGAATTGGACCTGTTCCTGCGTCGCTACCAGTCGCCAGTCGATGAAGTGCCGGACCCGTACTACGACGGCGAACAAGGCTTCGAGCAGGTGCTGGACCTGATCGAGCACGCCAGTGATTTGCTGCTGATCGAATTGAAGGGACGGTTATGAGTTTGCAGGTTCAATCACAGGTTTCGCTCAAGCCGTTCAACAGCTTTGGCGTGGATGTCCAGGCCCGGCTGTTTGCCGAGGCCCATAGCGACGCCGATGTGCGCGAAGCTCTGGCCTATGGGCTGGAGCACAAGGTCCCGGTGCTGGTGATCGGCGGCGGCAGCAACCTGTTGCTGACGGCGGATATCGAATCACTGGTTCTGCGCATGGCCACGCGCGGGATTCGCGTGCTGAGCGATGAGGGCGACAAAGTGGTGATCGAGGCCGAGGCAGGCGAGCCCTGGCATCCATTTGTGCAACACACACTGTCCCTGGGGCTGTCCGGCCTGGAAAATCTCAGCCTGATTCCCGGCACTGTCGGTGCGGCACCGATGCAGAACATTGGCGCTTATGGCGTCGAGATCAAGGATGTGTTCGCCGGCCTGACCGCCCTCGATCGCCAGACCGGCGAACTGCGCGACTTTACCCTGCAAGAGTGCAACTTCGCCTACCGCGACAGCCTGTTCAAGCAGGAGCCGGGGCGTTGGTTGATCCTGCGTGTGCGTTTCGCCCTCGACCGAGCCGCGCATCTGCACCTGGAGTACGGCCCGGTGCGCCAGCGCCTGACCGAACAAGGCATCGAGCATCCGACCGCCAGCGATGTCAGCCAGGCCATTTGCAGCATCCGCAACGAAAAACTCCCGGACCCGGCCGTACTCGGCAATGCCGGCAGCTTTTTCAAGAACCCTTTGGTGTCGTCGGCGCTGGCTGCACGGCTCAAGGGCGAATACCCGGACCTGGTGGCCTATGCGCAACCCGACGGGCAGATGAAACTGGCCGCCGGTTGGCTGATCGAGCGGGCAGGGTGGAAAGGTTTCCGTGAAGCCGATGCTGGCGTGCATAAATTGCAGGCGCTGGTGCTGGTCAACTATGGAGCCGCGACGGGCCTGCAACTGCTGAACCTGGCGCAGCGCATCCAGAAAGACATTCTCGAGCGTTTCCATGTCGATCTGGAAATGGAGCCGAACCGGTATTGAGCTAAGCTTTCAAGACGGATCAAAAAGCCCTGCACAATGTTTGTTGAGCAGGGCTTTTTTGTTAATGCTCGGTTAACTTAGTCAGCTAACGATGCACATTCTTGCTCCACCAAAGGCCCGGTGCAGACGATTCGCGTCAGCATAAGAGAGCCCATTAGCCTGAGTCGATCTGCGTGCGACCCACCGAGATCCAGCGGCAGATTGCTCGACCCCATAACTCAAGACCTATGCGGGCGTGCCCATGATTACCCTGAAACTCAATGGTCAAGACCATCAACTCGACGTCACCGAGGACATGCCGCTGCTCTGGGCGATCCGCGACGTGGCAGGTTACAACGGCACCAAATTCGGCTGCGGCATGGGCCTGTGCGGCGCCTGCACCATTCATATCGAAGGAGCTCCGGCACGCAGTTGCATTACGCCCATCGGCTCGGTCGTCGGGCAGAATGTCAGTACCATCGACAACCTGCACGTCGATCCGATCGGTAAAGTCGTGCAGCAAGCCTGGCTCGACACGGCAGTGGCTCAATGCGGCTTCTGCCAGGGCGGGCAAATCATGTCGGCGACGGCACTGCTCAAGACCCATCCGAACCCGAGCGACGAGCAGATCGAAGAAGCCATGGTCGGCAACATCTGCCGCTGCGGCACCTATAACCGTATCAAGACCGCGATCCGTCAGGCTTCCACTCACCTGAAGGAGGCCAAGGCATGAGCCGGTTACTGAATGATTTAGCCCTGAGCAACCTCAGTCGCCGTGGTTTTCTCAAGGGCGTGGGGGCGACCGGTGCGCTGGTGGTCGCCGCGAGTTGGGGCTGGCAAGACGCCTTTGCCGAAGAGAAAGAGAAGAAGTTCGGCGCCGACGGCATGCCCCACGGCTGGGTCGACGATCCGAAAGTCTATGTGAGTATCGCCGCCGATGGCACGGTGACCGTTATCTGCAACCGCTCGGAGATGGGCCAGGGCGTGCGCACCAGCTTGACCATGGTGGTGGCCGATGAACTGGAAGCCGACTGGGCGATGGTCAAGGTACAGCAGGCCCCCGGCGATGAAGTGCGCTTCGGCAATCAGGACACCGACGGCTCGCGCAGTATGCGTCACTGGTACGAGCCGATGCGTCGCTGCGGTGCCGCCGCACGCACGATGCTGGAACAAGCCGCCGCTGACCAATGGAAAGTGTCAGTCGGCGAGTGCCAGGCGCAACTTCATAAAGTCATTCATAAACCGTCGGGCCGCGAACTGGGCTATGGCGCGCTGGCCGCCGCCGCTGGTGCGTTGGCCGTGCCAGCGCGAGAAAGCCTGAGACTCAAGCAACCTTCGGAATTTCGATATATCGGTAAGGAAGGCACCAAGGCCATCGACGGTGAGGACATCGTCAATGGTCGTGCGGTGTACGGCGCCGACGTGCACTTCGACGGCATGCTGTACGCAACCATCGCGCGGCCCACGGTATATGGCGGCAAGGTAAAAAGCTTCGATGGCAGCGCGGCGATGAAAGTCCCAGGCGTGGTCAAAGTGGTACAGATCGAAAGCCGTCCATTGCCTTCGGAGTTCCAGCCCCTGGGCGGCATCGCCGTGGTGGCGAGCAATACCTGGGCGGCGATAAAGGGCCGTGAGGCACTGAAAATCGAATGGGACGACGGCCCCAACGCCAGCTACGACTCGATTGCCTATCGCAAGGAACTCGAAGCCGCCTCGCTCAAGCCCGGCAAGGTGGTGCGTAAAACCGGCAACCTCGATGAGGCCATGGCCAGCGCCGATAGCACGCTGGAAGCCTCCTACTACTTGCCGCATTTGTCACAGTCGCCGATGGAACCGATGGTCGCCATTGCGCGGTTCAAGGACGGTGCGTGCCAAGCCTGGGGGCCAAGCCAGGCGCCGCAGGTCACCCGGGAGCGGATCGGTGAGCGTCTGGGCCTGCCGTTCGACAAGGTCACGTTCAACGTGACCCTGCTCGGGGGCGGGTTCGGGCGCAAGTCCAAGCCTGACTTCATCATCGAGGCCGCCATCCTCGCCAAGGAGTTCCCCGGCAAAGCGGTGCGGGTGCAATGGACCCGCGAAGACGACATCCACTGTTCCTATTTTCACACCGTGTCGGCCGAATACCTCAAGGCCAGCCTGAACAAGGATGGCCTGCCATCCGGCTGGTTGCACCGTACGGTGGCACCGAGCATTACCGCGTTGTTTGCGCCGGGCATGAACCATGAGGCGGCGTTCGAACTGGGCATGGGGTTCACCAACATGGCATATGCGATCCCCAACATTCGCCTGGAAAACCCCGAGGCAACGGTGCATACCCGGGTAGGTTGGTATCGCTCGGTGTCGAACATTCCCCATGGTTTCGCGATCCAGAGTTTTATCGATGAACTGGCGCACAAGGCCGGGCAGGATCCGCTGAAGTACCAGATCAGATTGCTCGGCCCGGACCGTCAGATCGATCCGCGTACCTTGAGTGAAGAGTGGAACTACGGCGAATCCCCCGAGCGTTATCCGATCGATACCGCGCGCCTGCGCACGGTACTGGAGACCGCCGCCAAAGCCGCCGGTTGGGGGCGTGAGTTGCCCAAGGGACGTGGCCTGGGCCTGGCAGTGCATTACAGCTTCGTGACCTATGTGGCGGCGGTGATCGAGGTGGAGGTCAAGGACGACGGTACGCTGGTGGTGCACAAGGCTGACATCGCCGTCGATTGCGGTCCGCAGATCAACCCCGAGCGGATTCGCGCGCAATTCGAAGGCGCCTGCGTCATGGGCCTGGGTAATGCGGTGCTGGGGGAAATCAGTTTCAAGGATGGCAAGGTCCAGCAGGATAACTTCCATATGTACGAAGTGGCGCGCATGTCCCTGGCGCCGAAAGAAGTGGCGGTGCATCTGGTGACGCCGCCGGGTAATGTCCCGTTGGGTGGTGTGGGTGAACCGGGCGTGCCACCGATTGCGCCGGCACTGTGCAACGCGATCTTCGCCGCCACCGGCAAACGCATCCGCAATCTGCCGGTTCGTTATCAGCTGTCGGGTTGGCAGAAGGCCGGCGCCTGATGGACAGCGCCGATCTGAACGTCCTGCGCAGCGTGTTGCAATGGCATCGCGCCGGTCAGCGGGTGGTGTTGTACAGCGTGGTCGAAACCTGGGGCACTGCGCCCCGGGCACCGGGTGCCATGCTGGCCTTGCGCGAAGACGGCATGGTGATTGGTTCGGTCTCGGGCGGGTGTGTCGAAGATGATTTGATTGCCCGGCTGCACGACGGACGCCTCGCACTTGACGGGCCGCCGGTGCAATTGATCACCTACGGCGTGACCCGCGAGGAAGCCGCGCGTTTCGGCTTGCCCTGTGGTGGCACCTTGCGCTTGACCGAGGAGCGTATCGACGACGGTGGTTGGGTCGAGCAATTGCTCGCCCGTTGCGAGGCCCATGAAATCGTTGCGCGTGAACTGAACCTGACCACCGGCGAAGTACTTTTGCAGCCGGCCAGTAAAACTGACGTGTTGACGTTCGACGGGCAGACCCTGCGGGTGATCCATGGCCCGCGCTGGCGCTTGCTGCTGATCGGCGCGGGGCAGCTGTCGCGCTATGTGGCGGAAATGGCCCGACTGCTGGATTTCGAGGTGCTGATTTGCGACCCGCGTAGCGAGTTCGTCTACGGCTGGGAGGAACAACACGGACGATTCGTTTCGGGCATGCCGGATGAGGCGGTATTGAATATCCAGACCGATGAACGCACGGCTATCGTGGCCTTGACCCATGATCCCCGTCTGGATGACATGGCGCTGCTCACGGCCCTGGATTCCAGTGCTTTTTACGTCGGAGCGCTGGGATCGCGGGTCAACAGCCAGAAGCGTCGGGAAAACCTGGCTCAACTGGGTTTGTCGCAATCGGCGATTGACCGCTTGCATGGTCCGATCGGTTTGCACATCGGCAGTCATAATCCAGCGGAAATTGCCTTGTCGCTCATGGCGGAAATCGTGGCGGTAAAGAACGGCATCGAACTGAAACAGAAGAAAGTCCTGCGGGAGAGCGTATGAGCAAATCCATCGGCGTTATCGTGTTGGCAGCGGGGCAGGGCAGCCGGTTTCGTCAGGTGGCGGGTGCCGAAAAGGATAAATTGGTAGCCGATTGCACCGGGCGTGACGGTGTGGTGCGGTCCGTCATCGAGCACACATTGGTCAACCTGCCGACGACGCTGGACAAGCGCGTGCTGGTGACCACTGCTGACCGCCCGCAAGTGATTCGCATGGCTCAGGCCTATGGCTGCGAGATTGCGCTGATCGAATCGACGGGAATGGGCGACAGCATTGCCGCGGGAGTCGCTGCCTGCAAGCAACTCGATGGCTGGCTGATGGTGCTGGGGGATATGCCGTTCATCCTGCCATCGAGTATCGAGCAAGTGGTGGCGGGGATTGGTGATGACAGTATTAGCGTACCCGTGCAGGACGGCGGGTACGGGCATCCGGTCGGTTTCGGACGGGACTTCGCGGCGGGGTTGATGGCGCTATCGGGGGATCGCGGCGCCAAGCCGCTGTTCGCCCAAGGGCGGGTGGTTGAAGTGAGCGTGGATGATCCTGGTGTGGTGTGGGATGTGGATGTGCCGCAGGCATTGATCTTCAAGTAGTTCCAGAGGGGATCCCACAAGGAACCGTGTGATTGCACGAGACATGAAAAAGCCCCGCCTGGGATCACCAGGCGGGGCTTTTTAGTGACGGATGGAATCAGACGAGCGGTTTAGGCTCGTGTTCTTTTTCCTGGGCTTGCTCGTGTTGCTCTACCGCTTCCTGAACGGAGCGCGGTGCTTCGTGGATCACCGACTCAACCGGCTCGGCAGCCACTTCGGCAGCCGGGGCAGGAGCTGCCTCAACCACTTCAGTAACAACCGGTGCAGGCTCGGCAGCGACAACCGCTTCAGCTGGAGCCGCAGCGGCAGCCAGTTCAGCTTCCTTCTGCAGACGCTCGGCTTCACGCTTGCGACGACGCACTTCACGCGGGTCGTTAGGCGCACGGCCACTTGGCGTCAAGGCGCTGGCAGGAGCGGCTTCGACTACCGGAGCAGGTGCCTGGGCAACGACCGGTGCTTCAACCACCGGTGCTGGAGCCGGTTCCGCGGCAGCAACCACCGGCTCGGAAACCATGGCTTCAGCCACTTGGGTTTCAGCGGCAGGTGCAGCGGCTTCAGCGACGGCTGGCTCGGCAACCCAGTTGAATGCGGTTTGCTCTTCGCGAACTTCTCGCACGGTGTCAGTGACGGTTTCAACAACCGCTTCCGCAGCCTGGGCAGGTGCTTCTACCACTGGTGCTGGCTCGGCAGCCGCTTCAACAGCAGGCTGAGCTTCTGGCGCTGGCGCCACTTCGATTTCCGGCGAGGCGGTGACTTCGACCGGTGTGGTCGCTTCAACGACTGGCGCTTCAACCGGAGCTGCTTCCAGGGTCGCGGCAGTGGCGCGTTCGGCTTGCACATTGGCTTCAGCTTCTGCTGGAGCGCTGATCACGCTGCTGGCAACAGCTGCGGTGACAGCCAGTCCGGCGGCCAGATCGGCAGTGCTTGGCGCTTCAGCGTTTTCGCCGGACTCGGACTCTTCCGAACCTTCGATCACGTTGCCGTTGGCGTCACGCTGACGCTCGCGACGGTTGCTGCGACGACGCTGACCACGGGAGCGGCGGCGTGGACGATCACCTTCGGCGCTTTCCTGACCGTCTTCCGACAGTTGTTCTTCGCTGGTGGTCAGTTCTTCTTCAGTTGCGGCTGCGGCAGCTTGTTCGGCACGTGGCTGACGTTCTTCACGCGGTGGGCGTGGCGCGCGTTCTTCACGTGGCTGACG
Organism: Pseudomonas sp. EU05-FHT14B02; assembly: GCF_058791055.1. Classification (NCBI taxonomy): domain Bacteria; kingdom Pseudomonadati; phylum Pseudomonadota; class Gammaproteobacteria; order Pseudomonadales; family Pseudomonadaceae; genus Pseudomonas; species Pseudomonas sp. EU05-FHT14B02. The sequence goes on from NZ_JBYTDD010000043.1 coordinate 34,655, forward strand.
AGCCGGGCGTTCTTCAGCGGTAGCAGCCGTAGCGATAGCAGCGGCGGCCGGAGCAGCTGGAGCGGCATCCAGAGGCTCGCGCAATTCACGAACGCGTTCTTCACGCTCGCCACGTGGCTTGCGATCTTCACGCGGAGCGCGCGGTGCACGCTCTTCACGAGGCGCGCGTGGTGCGCGTTCTTCGCGGGCTACCGCTGGCGTCTCTTCGCGGGTTTCGCGAGGTTCACGCACTTCCCGCGGCTGACGCTCTTCACGCGGTTCACGTGGTGCGCGTTCTTCACGCGGTGCACGCTCTTCGCGAGGCTTGCGCTCTTCATCGCGGCGACCGTTACGGTTGCGGCTCTGCTGGCGACCGTTGCGACGCTCTTCGTTGCGGGCCGGACGCTCGGGGGCAGGTTTTTCAACCACAACCGGTGCGGCAGGCTCTTCCTTGGTGGCGAACAGGCTCACCAGCGACTTCACCAGGCCTTTGAACAGGCTTGGCTCCGGTACGGCGGCCGGGGCAGGGGCTGGAGCGGTCACTTCGGTCGGCACAGGAGCGTTGGCGCGGGCCGGGGCCGTTTTGACCGCAGCTTCCTGGCGAACCAGAGTGCGGGTCGCAGCGGCTGGCTGGACTTCTTCGACTTCGGCAGCGGCAGCGGCGATTTCGTAGCTGGACTGGTTGGTCGCGGCTTCCGGGCTGTCGTCACGCAGGCGCTGTACTTCGAAGTGCGGTGTTTCGAGGTGATCGTTCGGCAGGATGACGATGCGGGCACGGGTGCGCAGTTCGATCTTGGTGATCGAGTTGCGTTTTTCATTGAGCAGGAACGCCGCCACCGGGATCGGCACTTGTGCACGAACTTCGGCGGTACGGTCTTTCAGGGCTTCTTCTTCGATCAGGCGCAGGATCGCCAGGGACAGCGATTCAACGTCACGGATGATGCCGGTGCCGTTGCAACGCGGGCAGACGATGCCGCTGCTTTCACCCAGGGATGGACGCAGGCGCTGACGGGACATTTCCAGCAGGCCGAAGCGCGAAATGCGACCGACTTGCACGCGGGCGCGGTCGGCTTCCAGGCATTCGCGGACTTTTTCTTCCACGGCGCGCTGGTTCTTGGCAGGGGTCATGTCGATGAAGTCGATGACGATCAGGCCGCCGATGTCGCGCAGGCGCAACTGACGGGCGATTTCCTCGGCCGCTTCAAGGTTGGTTTGCAGTGCGGTTTCTTCGATGTCGCTGCCTTTGGTGGCGCGCGCCGAGTTGATGTCGATGGACACCAGGGCTTCGGTCGGATCGATAACGATGGAGCCGCCGGAAGGCAGTTCGACAACGCGCTGGAAAGCGGTTTCGATCTGGCTTTCGATCTGGAAACGGTTGAACAGCGGAACGCTGTCTTCGTACAGTTTGATCTTGCTGGCGTACTGCGGCATTACCTGGCGGATGAAGGTCAGGGCTTCGTCCTGGGCTTCAACGCTGTCGATCAGCACTTCGCCGATGTCCTGGCGCAGGTAGTCGCGGATCGCGCGGATGATCACGTTGCTTTCCTGGTAGATCAGGAATGGCGCGGCGCGGTCCAGCGAAGCTTCCTTGATGGCGGTCCACAGTTGCAGCAGGTAGTCGAGGTCCCACTGCATTTCTTCGCTGCTGCGGCCAAGGCCTGCAGTGCGCACGATCAGGCCCATGTCGGCCGGGGCAACCAGACCGTTCAGGGCTTCACGCAGTTCGTTGCGCTCTTCGCCTTCGATGCGACGGGAGATACCGCCGGCACGCGGGTTGTTCGGCATCAGCACCAGGTAACGACCGGCCAGGCTGATGAAGGTGGTCAGGGCTGCGCCCTTGTTGCCACGTTCTTCTTTTTCGACCTGAACGATGACTTCCTGGCCTTCGCTCAGGACGTCCTTGATGTTGACGCGACCTTCCGGGGCTTTCTTGAAGTATTCGCGGGAGATTTCTTTGAGGGGCAGGAAGCCGTGGCGCTCAGAGCCGAAATCGACAAAGGCAGCCTCGAGGCTTGGTTCGATGCGAGTAATCCGGCCTTTATAGATGTTGGCCTTCTTCTGCTCGCGTGCACCGGATTCGATGTCCAGGTCGTAGAGGCGCTGGCCATCTACCAGTGCAACACGCAACTCTTCGGGTTGAGTTGCGTTAATCAGCATTCTTTTCATGTAGTACCGTCGGTTTCCGGGCTGCCGGAAACGGCGTTCGGCACACACGACTTCTCACGGTCGGTGTCAGGTGCGTCGGGAGTGGTTGGCCATTTCCCGTGTCCAGCGAAGTCCGGCCAATGTGGGCCTTCGTCGCGACGTACGCGTCCTGCTTGCTGTGGCTACTTAAGCACTCAGTCAGGAGGAGGAATCAACCAGCGGCTGTGGACGAGATGAAGCGTCTTGAGAAAGCCTGTTGCTACACAGTCCGGCGGTTGTGCATCTCCACCCTACACGTATCCCTGATAATTCGGGTGCTGCCGCGCGCAGAATCCGCAGCGGGTTGGCATTTACCGTGAGCTCCGAAAGGGGAGGTCACGCATCATGGCTAATTTAGGCGTTGTTTCCGTTGCCTTCGCTCGGGGTCATTCGCAGCTGACTGCACTTTGTGAACTGGCCGTGAATATGGCTCGCAAAACGAGTGGAAAACTCTGCTTTGTGGCGTGATTCAGGCCTCATGTCACCTGCGCTCGTTACACCTGCAAACTCCACCGTTACGTAGCGAAAGCCCCGTAGGACGGCCTCGCGTCCTGGTGAATTGCGTTGGTCAGGGCCGGTTTTTGACCGTTGGTCCGCTGTCCAGGCCGCTTTTGGCGGCGTTCGCGACTATAGCAGCAATGATTAAGTGCTTCAATTCCATAAAAAATTGTTATCATCCGCGCCATGACGACGACTACCCCCCCGACTCCAGGCGTACAACTGCTTGAGGTCTCGCCGGAATATGCCGGCCAACGCATCGATAATTTCCTTCTCGCCCGACTCAAAGGCGTGCCCAAGACCTTGATTTACCGCATTTTGCGCAAGGGCGAAGTGCGCGTGAACAAAGGTCGGATCAAGCCAGAGTACAAGCTGCAGGCGGGCGATATCGTGCGCGTGCCGCCGGTTCGCGTGCCTGAGCGCGACGAACCGGTGCCGCTGGCACAAGGCCTGTTGCAGCGGCTTGAGGCCTCGATTGTCTTCGAAGACAAGGCGCTGATCGTGATCAACAAGCCCGCGGGCATTGCTGTTCATGGTGGCAGCGGCCTGACTTTCGGGGTGATCGAAGCCTTTCGTCAGTTGCGCCCCGATTGCAAAGAGCTCGAACTGGTTCACCGTCTCGATCGTGATACGTCCGGCCTGTTGATGATCGCCAAGAAGCGCAGCATGTTGCGCCACTTGCACACCGCATTGCGCGGTGATGGCGTCGACAAGCGCTATATGGCGCTGGTCCGCGGTAACTGGGCAAGCTCGATCAAACAAGTCCGTGCGGCGCTGGGCAAGAGCAATCTGCGCTCCGGCGAGCGCATGGTCGAGGTCGACGAGGAGGAGGGGAAGGAGTCCGTGACCGTGTTCAAGGTCCTGCGCCGCTTCGGCGACTTTGCCACCCTGATCGAAGCCAAGCCGATTACCGGCCGGACTCACCAGATCCGCGTCCATACCTTGCACGCCGGGCATTGCATCGCTGGCGACACCAAGTATGGCGATGAAGGCTTCAGTAAGGAAATCCGCGATCTGGGCGGCAAACGCCTGTTCCTGCACGCCTACATGCTGACGGTGCCGCTCCCCGATGGTGGTGAGCTGAAGCTGCAAGCGCCGGTCGACGAGATGTGGGCCAAAACCGTGGAGCGATTGAGTGCGCCCATCTGATTACAAGCTGCTGATCTTTGATTGGGACGGCACTCTGGCCGATTCCATTGGTCGGATTGTCGAAGCGATGCACGTTGCCTCGCAGCGTTCCGGTTTTGAGCTGCGCGATGATCTGGCTGTCAAGGGCATCATCGGTCTGGGTTTGCCGGAAGCGATCCGCACCCTGTACCCCGAAATCGGCGACGCCGAGCTGATCGCGTTCCGCGAGCACTACGCTGAGCATTACATCGCGTCGGAGGCTGTGCCTTCGCCGCTGTTCGAGGGTGTGGTCGAGTCGCTCGAGGCTTTTCGTGCCGAGGGCTATCATCTGGCTGTGGCGACCGGCAAGGCCCGTCGCGGGCTGGATCGAGTGTTGAAGTCCCATGGCTGGGAGAATTACTTCGATATCACTCGCGCTGCCGACGAAACCGCCAGCAAGCCCCATCCGCTGATGCTTGAGCAAATTCTCGCCCATTGCGAGGTTGGCCCGGAACAGGCGTTGATGGTGGGTGATTCGTCCTTTGATTTGCAGATGGCGCGCAACGCCGGCATGGGTTCGGTGGCCGTCGGTTATGGCGCTCAATCGATCGATGCGTTGAAGTTGTATGAGCCGCGACTGGCCATCGACCGTTTTTCAGAATTGCATGCCTGGCTGAATCAGTGGGCTTAACCGGTTGTTTTTGGGGTGGATGGCATGACCGACGAATGGAAGGCGCCCGCCAAGGCAAGCGCAGAGAGCAGTGACGACAAAAGCTGGAAACTGCTGGAAAAGACCCTGCTGGCCGGGATACAGGAGCAGCGCCGGTCCCGACGCTGGGGGATATTCTTCAAGTTTCTGATTTTTGTGTATCTCTTAGGCGCCATTGTCCTGTTTTCGCCTCTGATGGATATGGAAAAGGCCGGCACTCTTGGTGCCAATTACACGGCGCTGATCGATGTAAGAGGCGTGATTGCCGACAAGGAGTCGGCCAGTGCAGACAATATCGTTGGCAGCTTGCGTGCGGCTTTTGAGGACAAGAAAGTCAAGGGCGTCATCCTGCGCATCAACAGCCCTGGCGGCAGTCCGGTGCAGTCGGGTTATGTCTATGACGAGATCCGTCGTCTGCGCGGTCTGCACCCGGACATCAAGCTCTATGCGGTCATTTCCGATCTGGGGGCTTCCGGCGCTTACTACATCGCCAGTGCGGCGGATCAGATCTACGCCGACAAGGCGAGCCTGGTCGGCTCCATCGGTGTGACGGCAGCCGGTTATGGCTTTGTCGGCACCATGGAGAAGCTGGGTGTCGAGCGTCGTACCTACGCCTCTGGCGAGCACAAGTCGTTCCTCGATCCGTTCCAGCCACAGAAGCCGGAAGAAACCGCCTTCTGGCAGGGCGTGCTCGATACGACCCACAAGCAGTTCATCAATAGCGTCAAGCAGGGTCGTGGCGACCGCCTGAAAGACAAGGAGCATCCGGAGCTGTTCTCTGGCCTGGTCTGGTCCGGCGAGCAGGCACTGCCATTGGGGTTGATCGATGGGCTGGGTAATGCCAGTTCGGTTGCGCGGGATGTGATCGGTGAGAAAGAACTGGTGGACTTCACCGTTCAGGAATCGCCATTCGATCGCTTTTCGAAAAAGCTCGGCGCCAGCGTGGCTGAGCATTTGGCAATGTGGATGGGTTTTAACGGTCCGTCACTGCGCTGATTCTGACGTGACATGAAAAACCGGCCTGCGTGGCTAATGCCAGTCAGTTAAGCTGACTGGCATTTTTCTTTCTGATCGGATATTTCGGCGATTTGAGTCGGATGGCCC
>NZ_JBYTDD010000044.1:0-39606 GCF_058791055.1 Pseudomonas sp. EU05-FHT14B02
TTCAGCACCACTCAGGCGTTGGTGATGCTGGCTCGCAAGCTTGCTCGGGTGGTATTCGCCTTGCTGAAAGGGCAAAGTGAATATCAGCCAAAAGCCAGTTGAGGGCTTTCCCTCAACCATAGAATCTCCCACAGTTGACCGCGTCGGTCACAGGAATTGCGCACGACACACTTCCCCTGTGGGAGCGTGCTTGCTCGCGATGGCGGCATAACTGGCGCCGAAAGTTTCAGGGCAGTTCGATTCGCTCGCTTTCCCCCGGCACCGTCGGCCAGTCCCCGGCCGCCCAGCGTCGGCGCGCTTCATCGATAGCCGCCGGATCGCTCGCGACAAAATTCCAGTTGATTCGCCGTGGCCCGTCCAGTGGCGCTCCGCCAAACAGCACGGCGTGACTGTCGCTTTCAGCAAACAGGGTCATTTCTTCCCCCGCAGGCAGTACCACCAGTGAGTACGGCTCTATTGGCTCGCCATCGAGTTGCACTTCGCCGCTCAACACATACAGTGCACGTTCTTCATGCTCGGTGGGGATCAGTAGCGTTGTCGCCGTTTGCAGGTGCAGTTCCGCGTACAGCGTAGGAGAAAGCACCGGCACTGGTGATTCCAGGCAAAAACCTGACCCGGCAATCATACGGATCTTCACCCCCAGGTTGTCGCTGACCGGCAAGGTGGATGCCGGATGGTGGCTGTAATGCCCTGGGCCTTGTTCCTTGTCCTTGGGCGATGCCAGCCAGATCTGCAAGCCGTGCATCGTGAAGCCGCTTTCTTTCAGAGCCTCGGGCGTGCGTTCGACGTGGGCGATAGCACTGCCGGCCGTCATCCAGCTGACGTCGCCAGTCCCGACCACTTGATCGGAACCGAGGCTGTCCTTGTGCTGGATCTGCCCCTGGAACAAGTAGGTGAGGGTGGACAGGCCAATATGCGGATGCTGGCGGATGTTCATGCCTTTGCCCGGTGGGTAACGGGTTTCCAGCATGTGGTCGAAAAACACGAATGGCCCGACGCTGCGGCACTTGGCGGATGGCAATGGGCGGAGAATCGGCTGGCCTTCGACATCTTCGGTGCGGGGGCGGATCACGAGCGGAGTGTTCATGGTGCGTTCCAGGCTGGGCGGGTGATGCGGTCGAGCATAACCCGCTTGCGCAACCGTTGCCGCTATTGGCTGAAAGCGCCTTCGGAGAGGTGGGTTTCGATGCTGACTTCAGACGTGGTCATCAGCTTGTGGATCGGGCAGCGATCGGCCACGCGGTGCAGTTCTTCGCGCTGGGCATCGGTAAGTACGCCCTTCAGGGTCAGTTTGACGTGCAGCGCGTATTGGCCTTTCTGTTCCTGGCTGTTGTCGCGCTTGACCTCGACGCCGACACCGGTCAGCGGGATGTCTTTCTTCCTGGCATACAGCTTCAGGGTCAGTGCTTTGCAGGCACCCAACGCGGCATCGAAATAATCGTGTGGCTCCGGCGCCGAGCCCTCTCCACCCGCCGTGACGGGCACGTCGGCGAAGAGTTCGTGGTCATCGATTTGTACGCTGTGGCGAAAGCCTTCGGCGGAGACAGTGTTGACGGTGACAGTCATGGGAAACCTCGCGGGCGGCAGGAAAACTCATTCGATCAAAAAAGACCTTGAAGGTATAGAGCCATCGCGTTTGTCGGGTGTTCCAATCTGTAGGGGCGAGCTTGCTCGAGATGATCTCACTGGCACTGCGTGTATCCGCCAGTGCGAGTCATCGTTAAAGTCCATGGCGAGCAAGCTCGCTCCTACTGGTCTCGATCCGGATCAGCTGCCTTTGACTGGCTTGCCGTTGACCGTGCCGTCCAGGAGCATGATGTTGTACTCCTTGCCGTCGGTCTCGACCTGTTGCAGGCGAACCAGCAGGTAATCCCAATCCTTGGCGAACCACAGCACGGTGATGCGCTTGCTTTGCGTCGGATCGCGTACGCGCTCGACTTTGATCGCATCGATCTGACCAGCCTTGGTGTCGACTTTTTCCGAGCCCAGCACGCGGAAGTCATAGGTATCGACTTCGCCATCATCGACAACCTGATAGCTCATGCTCTTTTTGCCGGCAGCCACGTCATGTTGCAGTGCCAGTTGATAGGTGGATTTGTCGACCATGCCGCGGTTCAGCGGAATATTGACCGCGTCACCACGATCGGTGCCGGTGACCTTTTTCGCGGTCCAGTCGAAATCCAGGTCGGCTTTCTTGGCTTTGCCCAGGCCGCCACGCTCGAAATGGTAGGACTGGGGCAGCAAGGTGTCCTTGTCCACGGTCAGGGTGCTTTCTTCGGACAGGCTGGCGATCATCATCGAAGCTTTGAAGCTGAGCTTCCAGACGCCGTTGGCTTCCTTGGTCAGGCTGCGTTCGGCAGTGCCACTCATGGGCAGCTGTTTCCAGTCGGCGGTGTAGCTGGCGGAGAAGGGTTGAAGGTCTGCCGCCTGGGTGAAGGGTAAGGCGAGCAGAGCGCAAGCGAAGAGCAGGGCGCGACGCATAAAATCTCCTAGTTTCGAATCAAGTGGCCGCTGGCCGCGAGTAACTGTCCATCCAGTAAAGCACCTTGCTCGCCGAGGGCTAGACGACCTTCGGCAAACCAGCGTACGGCCATCGGGTAGATCAGGTGTTCCTGAACATGGACCCGCTGCGCCAGACTCTGCGGCGAATCCTGTAACTCTACCGGTATTACAGCTTGTACGACCAGTGGTCCGCCATCGAGTTCCTCGGTGACGAAGTGCACGGAGCAGCCGTGCTCGGTGTCGCCAGCCTCCAGCGCGCGCTCATGGGTGTGTAACCCTTTGTATTTGGGTAGCAGCGAGGGATGGATATTGAGCAGGCGACCCTGATAGTGGCGTACGAAACCAGCGCTGAGAATGCGCATGAATCCGGCGAGTACCACGAGTTTGGGATTGAAGGCGTCGATCAGTTCGATCAGCGCGGCGTCGAAGGCCTCGCGACCTTCGAAAGCCTTGTGATCCAGGGCGCGGGTGTCGATACCCGCGTCCCTGGCGCGTTGCAGGCCGTAGGCGTCGGCGCGGTTGGAAATCACCGCAGCGATGCGGACCGGGCTGTCGCCGGTCCGCGTGCTGTCGATCAGGGCCTGCAAGTTACTGCCGGTGCCGGACAACAGCACCACGACATCACAGGTCTTAGGCATCAGTGAGCCTTGAGGTTCTTCAGTTCAACCTGAGCTGCGCCTTCGGCAGCGGTGGAGATCTGGCCGATGACCCAAGGCTGCTCGCCCGCTTCGCGCAGAACGCTCAGGGCGGCTTCAACGTGCTCCTGAGCCACGCAGATGACCATGCCCACGCCGCAGTTCAGCACGCGGTGCATTTCGTTCTCGTCAACGTTGCCTTTCTCTTGCAGCCAGTCGAACACTGCCGGGCGGTTCCAGCTTGCCACGTCAACCACGGCTTGAGCGCCTTTTGGCAGAACGCGCGGAATGTTGTCCAGCAGACCGCCGCCAGTGATGTGGGCCATGGCTTTGACAGCGCCGGTTTCCTTGATCAGCTTGAGCAGCGGCTTCACGTAGATACGGGTAGGGGCCATCAGCAGGTCGGTCAGCGGCTTGCCGTCGAGCTGGATGTTCTCGATGTCGGCGCCGGATACTTCGATGATCTTGCGGATCAGCGAGTAGCCGTTGGAGTGCGGGCCGGAAGACGGCAGGGCAAGCAGGGCATCGCCGGTAGCAACCTTGGAGCCGTCGATGATTTCGGATTTTTCCACGACGCCAACGCAGAAACCGGCCAGGTCGTAGTCTTCACCTTCGTACATGCCCGGCATTTCAGCGGTTTCGCCGCCAACCAGCGAGCAGCCCGACAGTTCGCAGCCAGCGCCGATGCCGGTCACAACCTGGGCAGCGGTGTCGACGTTCAGTTTGCCGGTTGCGTAGTAGTCCAGGAAGAACAGCGGCTCGGCGCCGCACACCACCAGGTCGTTGACGCACATGGCAACCAGGTCGATGCCGATGCTGTCGTGTTTGTTCAGATTCAGTGCCAGGCGCAGCTTGGTACCGACGCCGTCAGTACCGGAAACCAGCACGGGCTGCTTGTAGCCGGCCGGGATTTCGCAGAGGGCGCCGAAACCGCCCAGGCCGCCCATGACTTCCGGGCGCGCAGTGCGCTTGGCGACGCTCTTGATGCGTTCGACCAATGCTTCACCGGCGTCGATGTCTACACCGGCGTCCTTGTAGCTCAGGGAGGGTTGCTTGCTCATGATCCAGGCCTTTAGGGGGGGATTTCTGGGTAACGACCGAGTCCATCGGGACCGCCGAAACAGGCGAAGGCGAGGGCCATGCACGAATTTCAGGGTGCCCGGCTGTTGCCGGTCTGCGAAGGCGCGCGATTTTATCAGGCTTGAGCCGCAGCGGCCATCCTCAGGCCGACAGCAGGGCCATATCCGTTCAAAAAAACCGTTAATGCGCGGTGTCGGTGGCATCCTGCATGGCTGTATAAGGTATCGCGATTAACCGTCTATCGTTATGACAGTGCGAAAACTTCCCCGGAACGTGTGAATGTTTTGCGTCGGGCAACGGTCACAGTCTTGCTCGATCGTGTTCATGCGGTCTGTTCCAGCCGCTCTTGTCGTCAGGAATCCTTCATGCGTTTTTGTAAATTCTTGCTTGTGAGTTGTTTGTCAGTGGTCAGCCTGGTCAGTCAAGCCGAAACCGTCAAAGGCCTTTATCTGGTGCGCGAGCCGGTGAATGGCCAGTCGCCCGAGGAGCGCGACCAAGCGACTCAGCGTGCGTTGGACACATTGGTATTACGCCTGACTGGCGACCCCAAGGCCGCTCAAAGTCCGGGGTTGGCAGCGATTCGCAAAGACCCGCAACAGATCATCAGCCAATACGGCTTTGAGGCCGGGCCCCCGGAAGTCCTGAAGGTTGATTTCGATCCGGGTACCACCGAGCAGGCCTTGCGCCGCGCCGGCCTGGCCATGTGGGGGGCCAATCGGCCGTCGATCCTCGGCTGGTGGTTGAATGATTCGACCGAGGGTTCAAGCCTGGTGGGCGACGGCCAGGCCAGCGCTGTGCCGCTGCGTCGGGCTGCCCAGCATCGGGGCTTGCCATTGCGCTTGCCATTGGCGGATCTGAACGAACAGATCGTCGCAGCCGCGCCGAATCTGGAAGGCTCAGATCCCGCACCTTTGCATGCGGCATCGGAACGCTACAATGCCGACGCCCTGCTTGCTGTACACGCCAGGGAAGAGGGCGGGCAATGGCAAGCCAAGTGGCAATTGTGGCTGGGGGATAAAAAAGAGGCCGGCAGTGTGCAGGGCGCCGATCAAGCCGCCGTGGCCGATGCGGTGATGCTGGCCGTCAACGAGCGCCTGGCGCCGCGGTTTGTCGCCAGGCCGGGTGCTTCGAGCGAGCAATTGCTGGAAGTGCAAGGCATGAATCTTGAGCGCTACGCGTCGCTCGGACGATTGCTGGAACCGTTTGGCGGGCGTGTGCGCAGTGTCGAGGGTGACCGGATTCTTTATCGGGTCAATGGCAGCGTCGATCAGTTGCGTGCGCAACTGTCGCTGGCCAGACTGCAGGAGGCGCCGGCGGGTCAGGCCCCGGTAGCGCCCGTTCAGCCAACCACCGGCAGCACGGTGCCAGCCACCGCACCGGCCCCGATCCCGCAGCTACGTTTTCGCTGGTAGATTTTCTTTCTTTATATAGAAGCAATGGAGTGGTTCATGGCCGATACGCGGCGTTGGTTCTGGCTCGGCGGGGTGGTCCTGCTGTGTGTGTTTGTCTGGTTGTTGCATCCGATCCTCACGCCGTTCCTGGTGGCGCTGCTGTTGGCCTACCTGTTCGACCCGCTGGTGGATCGGCTGGAGAAGGCAGGCCTGTCCAGAACCTGGGGTGTCGTGGCGGTGTTTACCCTGTTTACATTGATATTCACCGCGCTGCTGTTGGTGTTGGTGCCCTTGCTCGCCAGGCAGTTGTTTCGTTTGTATGAGTTGGCCCCGCAAATGCTCGACTGGTTGCAACACACCGCGTTGCCTTGGGCGCAATCGAAGTTCGGCCTGTCGGACGGTTTCTGGAAGTTCGACAAGCTCAAGGCTGCCATCAGCGAGCATATGAGTCAGACCACTGATGTTGTCGGTGTGGTGTTGAGTCATGCCACTGCCTCGGGGCTGGCGTTGATCGGCTGGCTGGCGAACCTGGTGTTGATTCCGGTGGTGAGCTTCTACCTGTTGCGGGATTGGGACCTGATGATGGCCAAGGTCCGCAGCCTGCTACCCCGTGATCGTGAAGCGCGCGCGGTGTCGCTGGCAGGTGAATGCCATGAAGTCCTCGGGGCGTTCGTGCGCGGACAGTTGCTGGTGATGGTGGCCTTGGGTGTGATCTACGCAGCGGGCCTGATGCTGGTCGGGTTGGAACTGGGTCTGCTGATAGGCCTGATTGCCGGTCTGGCGGCGATCGTGCCGTACATGGGGTTTATCATCGGCATTGGCGCGGCGCTGCTTGCGGGGCTGTTCCAGTTCGGTGGTGATCTTTATCCAATGCTCGGCATTGTCGCGGTGTTCATGGTCGGCCAGGCGCTGGAGGGTATGGTGCTGACGCCGTTGCTGGTCGGTGACCGGATTGGCCTGCACCCGGTGGCGGTGATTTTCTCGATCCTGGCCGGTGGTGAGCTGTTTGGCTTTACCGGCGTGTTGCTGGCATTGCCGGTCGCTGCGGTGATCATGGTGCTGGTGCGCCATATGCATGATTTGTATAAGGATTCTGATATCTACGGGAGAGCCGACGAGCCGCAGGTGTAAGGGGCATCGATAGCCGATAGTGGGCTGCCCGGGTTCGTACCGGATCAGCCTGCTGGCGTCGCCCGACTGTCACATGCACCGCCAAAGAATCTGTCACAAAACCAATGCATTAACGCAAACCTTTGATTTTGCTTGTGGTCTGTCGCATTGTGCGGTCCGCTTCACGGGTATAAACTTCGCAAACTTTACACAGAGGCCACTAACGGTTCCTTTGGAACTGTTCAGTCAGCATGAAACCGATTCAGCTGCCCCTAGGTGTGCGTCTGCGTGACGACGCCACCTTTATCAACTACTACCCAGGCGCCAATGCCGCTGCACTCGGCTATGTCGAGCGGCTGTGCGAAGCCGACGCCGGCTGGACCGAAAGCCTAATCTACCTATGGGGCAAGGACGGGGTAGGGCGTACGCACCTGTTGCAGGCCGCCTGCCTGCGCTTCGAGCAATTGGGCGAGCCGGCGGTGTATCTGCCGTTGGCCGAACTGCTCGATCGCGGCATTGAAATCCTCGACAACCTCGAACAGTACGAACTGGTCTGCCTGGATGATTTGCAGGTGGTTGCCGGACGAGCGGATTGGGAAGAGGCGCTGTTTCATTTGTTCAATCGCTTGCGCGACAGCGGTCGGCGCTTGCTGATTGCCGCGTCGACATCCCCCCGGGAGTTGCCGGTGAAGCTGGCGGATCTAAAATCCCGCCTGACCCTGGCCTTGATCTTCCAGATGCGTCCGCTGTCCGATGAGGACAAACTGCGTGCCCTGCAATTGCGCGCATCCCGACGAGGTCTGCATCTGACCGATGAAGTCGGGCATTTCATTCTGACTCGCGGTACCCGCAGCATGAGTGCGCTATTCGAGTTGCTCGAGCGCCTCGACCAGGCCTCCCTCCAGGCTCAGCGCAAGCTGACAATCCCGTTTTTGAAAGAAACCCTCGGCTGGTAAACCCGCTGAAACCGGGGCTTTTAGCCGTTTCGGCATATTTCAGGCGCCAGAAATCCCGCTTTCCTGCAAGGTTGCAGGCCGCGTGCGTGTTTAAAATGGGCTTAAGCGCTTAGATGTAAACGAGAAACGGATAAGTCACAAAAAGATCGATTGAATTTGCAAATGAGGTTGATAGCGGGCATAGTCTCGGCTTCTTTACAACTTTCAGCCACGGTCGTGCCCATGCTAAATCGCTTCGCACCCCTCGTGCCTCTCGCACTCGTTACCCTGTTGTTCGGTTGCGCTGCCCACACTCCAGTGGCTCAGCAAGCTCCGCAACAACAGGTTCAAAACTCGGTCACCGCCCAGTCTTCCGCTCTCTTTCAGGAAGAGCTGGCTACCGAAAAAGAACTCGCAGACTTCGCTGGCGGCAAGTCCTACCAGCTTCCGGTCCTGGCCGACAGCATCCTCGAACGTGGCATGTCCCTGATCGGTACCCGCTACCGTTTCGGCGGTACTTCTGAAGCCGGCTTCGATTGCAGTGGTTTCATCGGTTACCTGTTTCGCGAAGAAGCGGGCATGAACCTGCCACGCTCCACCCGCGAAATGATCAACGTGGACGCACCGCTGGTCTCGCGCAGCAAGCTTGAGCCGGGTGACCTGTTGTTCTTCGCAACCAACGGTCGTCGTGGTCGCGTCAGTCACGCCGGGATCTACCTGGGTGACAACCAGTTCATCCACTCCAGCAGCCGCCGCAGCGGCGGTGTACGCATCGATAGCTTGGGCGACAGCTACTGGAGCAAGACCTTCATCGAAGCCAAGCGCGCCCTGGCAATGGCACCTAACGCGTCGCCAATCGTCACTGCACGCAAATAAGCGGACAATTTGTAAGGCGAACTTAAAGTCTTACTTGAAGTTTGTCGTGTAGCCGCTAGAATCTTGATCTACAAATGATGGCAAACCGCCTGCGTCCCACGCAGGCGGTTTTCTTTTCTGCGCTCCCCGCAGAAAAAGCCGCAGCCAGATCAGGATGTTCTGCTTATGACGACGTCGGCCCGCCTCGCAATCATGTTCTTCGCAGTGCTGCTCAGTGCCTGCGCCAGCCGCACACCGCCTCCTGCGCCGGTGGTTCGCGCTCCCATCGTATTTGGTTCCTCACAAGCTTTTTCGCCCGAAGCGGAAGATGTGCTGTTTCGCGCGCTCGGTCTGGTGGGCACGCCTTATCGCTGGGGTGGCAATACGCCGGATTCCGGATTTGATTGCAGTGGCCTGATCGCTTATGTGTACCGCGATGTCGCCGGTATTGCCTTGCCGCGCACCACGCGCGAGATGATCTCCATGCAAGCGGCGAGTGTGGGCAAGGAAGGCTTGCAGACCGGCGACCTGCTTTTCTTTGCCACCAATGGCGGTTCCCAGGTCAGTCATGCTGGCATCTATGTGGGGGAGGGGCGTTTCGTCCATGCGCCGGCCACCGGCGGCACCGTGAAGCTCGACAGCCTGTCCAAGGCCTATTGGCAAAAAGCTTACCTGAGCGCCAAGCGTGTTCTGCAGCCTGAACATTTGGCGCGCAATCCGTAACCTCCGGAGCTGGTGGTCATGACTGCTCGCACGCTCAATCTCGACGACGCCCTGTACCAATACCTGCTCGATGTTTCCCTGCGCGAAACGCCTCTGCTCAAGCGCTTGCGCGATGAGACCCAGGCGCTGCCGATGGCACGCTGGCAGGTGGCGCCTGAGCAAGGGCAGTTTCTTGCTTTGCTGGTGAAGCTGACGGGGGCCAGGCGTTTGCTCGAAGTCGGCACCTTTACCGGTTACAGTGCACTGTGCATGGCGGCGGCATTGCCTGCTGGTGGCTCGTTGATTTGCTGTGACATTCCCGGTGACTACAACGCCACGGCCCTGCGTTACTGGCAGGAAGCCGGGCTGGCCGGACGCATCGATCTGCACTTGGCGCCTGCGCTGGAAACCCTCGGCAAGCTGGACCAGCCAGGCCAGTTCGATCTGGTTTTCATCGATGCCGACAAGGCCAACTACCCGGCTTATCTGGAGCACGCCCTGCGATTGCTGCGGGTCGGCGGGCTGGCGGTGTTCGATAACACGCTATGGAGCGGGCGCGTGCTCGAGATCAGTCCCGAGAGCGCGGACACCCGGGCGATCCAGGCGCTCAACCGGGCGTTGAAGGACGATGCGCGGGTGGATCTGTCGTTGTTGCCGTTGGGGGATGGTTTGACCCTTTGCCGCAAACGCTGAACTGGAAATCCTGTGGGAGCGAGCTTGCTCCGGGGGGCGTTCCGACTATAGCGGTAGGTCAGTCAGCATCGATGTTGAATGTGCCGGCCTCATCGCGAGCAAGCTCGCTCCCACAGGGTTCTGAGTTCATCCGGGATGGTGTTATCTGGCAGCCGACACCCGCCACACCTTGTTCCCTACATCATCGGCCACCAACAGGTCACCCTGTCGGTCGATCACCACGCCAACCGGGCGGCCCATGGCCTGTTCCTTGTCGTTGAGAAAACCGGTGAGCACTTCAATGGGCTTTCCGACAGGTTTGCCTGCGCTGAACGGCACGAAAATCACTTTGTAGCCGCTGTGCGGCTTGCGGTTCCAGGAGCCGTGCTGCCCGATGAATGCCCCTTGGGTGAAGGGCGGCGGCAGTTTGCTGTTTTCGGCGAAGGTCAGGCCCAGTGATGCCGTGTGCGGGCCGACGGCGTAGTCCGGGGCGATAGCCTTGGCCACCAGGTCCGGGTTTTGCGGCTCGACGCGAATATCGACATGCTGGCCGAAGTAACTGTACGGCCAGCCATAGAATGCGCCGTCTTTCACCGAGGTGATGTAGTCCGGTACCAGGTCGCTGCCGATTTCATCCCGTTCGTTGACCGCGGTCCAAAGCGCCCCACTGTGCGGTTCCCAGGCCATGCCGTTGGGGTTGCGCAGGCCGGACGCGAAGATCCGCTGCTGGCCGGTGGCGCGATCCACTTCCCAGATCGCCGCGCGACCTTCTTCCTTGTCCATGCCGTGTTCCGCAACGTTGCTGTTGGAACCCACGGTGACGTACAGCTTGCTGCCGTCCTTGCTGGCGATGACGTTCTTGGTCCAGTGGTGATTCAGCAGGCCGCCCGGCAGGTCGACCACTTTTGCCGGCGGTGACTTGATCTGCGTATCACCACTTTCATAGTGAAAGCGCAGCAGGCGATCAGTGTCGGCCACATACAGGTCATTGCCGACCAGGGTCATGCCGAAGGGCGAGTTGAGGTTTTGCAGAAATACCGTGCGGGTTTCCGCGACCCCATCGTGGTCCTTGTCGCGCAGCAAGGTGATGCGGTTGGCGCTGGGCACCCTGGCTCCGGCACGCCCCATGAATTTCTTCATGAGCCAGCCGCGAATGCCTTTGCCGTCTTCGGGTTTGGGGGGAGCATTGGTTTCCGCTACCAGTACATCGCCATTGGGCAGCACATAAAGCCAGCGCGGGTGATCCAGGTCTTCGGCAAAAGCGGTCACTTGGGTGCCATTGGCGGCGATGGGCTTCGCACCCTGCGGCCAGCCAATGGCCGGGGCGATGTTCACGGTCGGGATCAGCGTTCTGTCGGGTTCTGGCAGTTGAGGAGAAGGACCGGTGCCGTCGGAGACTTGCAGACGGGCGGTCCCGCCACAAGCGGCGAGCCCTCCGCAGAGCGCGATAACGAGAACGAGCGGGGGCGTGCGCATACGGGTCTTCCCCATGAGTGCCTTGTTCTAATCATAGAGGCGCGTTGTCGGCCGATGGTTCAACCTTCAGCCGCGAGCTTCCTTGAACAGCACCGCAATGCCGGGGTGATAGTTGCCGGCTTCGTTGCGCAACTTGCGGTAGGCATAAGGGAAATACCAGGCGACAGCGCAGGTGTGTTCCTTTTGCAGGTCGTCGACCATGTCCTGGAGTTCTTCCGGTGTGGCGCCCTGCTGGGCTTTTTGCGGGGCGACGAACAGGCAGCCGAGTTTCAGGTCGCTGGCGTGGCTCAGGCGCTTGGCATCGCTGGCGATGTCGAGCAGGGCCTGGGTCAAGTTGAGGCTGTTGACCCGTGGCCAGCGTTGGCTGGTCTGGATGTAGGCGCGGGTTTCGGGTGAAGCCAGGAGCAGGTCGGCGCGGCTGTTGCGTTCGCCTTCTTCGGTCTGCTTGCGGGTTGGCGTCTGTTGCAGCGTGACCATCTCGGCCATCCAGGCGGCGGCAGACAGTAGTCCGAGATTGGCCTTCTCGTCGTGCCAGTATGGTGTGTCGCCATCACCGCGGACGGCGTTGTAACGGTCGATGCATTCGAACCAGCGTTCGAGCACCGGGCGCAGGAATTCCAGCTTTGGATTGCTGATGATCATGCCTTGCATGGGCTCACCCTTGTTGTTGTGTTGTGAGTTTGTGGCTCTTTGATATCACTGCTGGGAGTGTGGCACAAGATTGACGTCAGTTTATTGGTTGATGGCAGTTATTCGGTCGATGGCCTCCCGGCTTTAATTGACGCTCCACCCCCAACCCTCTAACCTTCGCGGCTTGTTTCAGGTGCTCTGTGGCTTGGGTCGACAGAGTGAAACAGGGAAGCCGGTGAGTGAGTCCTTCTGTTGGTCGAAGGCCCGCAATTCCGGCGCTGCCCCCGCAACGGTAAATGAGTGAAAACTGTGTGTGATGCCACTGTGTCGATTTGATGCGGGAAGGCGCACGGTCTGGCCCCGCGGCCACTCATGAGCCCGGAGACCGGCCTGATTCATCCAGCGGCATCACGGTGGGCGATGCCAGGCTTGTTGCCTTCTATTCTTGTGCCTGCCCGCCGTTATTCCTGCCTCAACGGAGAGCTCCCCCCATGACTGATACCCCCGATCGTGACGAACGCCACCTGGCGCGCATGCAGCGCAAAAAAGCCGTGATCGACGAGCGCATCGCCAATTCCCCGAACGAATGCGGCCTGTTGCTGGTGTTGACCGGTAATGGCAAAGGCAAGAGCAGTTCGGCCTTTGGCATGCTCGCCCGCGCCATGGGGCACGGCATGCAATGCGGCGTGGTGCAGTTCATCAAGGGCCGCAACAGCACAGGGGAGGAGTTGTTCTTCCGGCGCTTTCCCGAGCAGGTGCGTTTTCATGTGATGGGCGAAGGCTTTACCTGGGAAACCCAGGACCGCCAGCGCGACATCGCCGCCGCCGAAGCCGCCTGGGCGGTGTCGCAGCAACTGTTGCGCGATCCGTCCATCGGTCTGGTGGTGCTCGATGAGCTGAATATCGCCCTCAAACACGGCTACCTCGATCTCGATCAGGTGCTCAGCGACTTGCAGGCCCGACCGCCGATGCAGCACGTGGTGGTCACCGGTCGTGCCGCCAAGCCGGAGATGATCGAGATGGCTGACACCGTCACCGAAATGGGCGTGATCAAGCACGCCTTTCAAGCCGGGATCAAAGCGCAGAAAGGCGTCGAATTGTGAGTCAGCCTCGACACTGTCCGGCGGTACTGATTGCCGCGCCGGCCTCCGGCCAGGGCAAGACTACCGTCACCGCGGCACTGGCCCGATTGCATCGCAATCAGGGGCGCAAGGTCCGAGTGTTCAAGTGCGGGCCCGACTTTCTCGATCCGATGATCCTCGAGCGCGCCAGCGGTGCGCCGGTGTATCAGCTGGACATGTGGATGGTTGGCGAGCAGGAGAGTCGCCGGTTGCTTTGGGAAGCCGCCGCTGAAGCCGACCTGATCCTGATCGAAGGCGTCATGGGGTTGTTCGACGGTACGCCGTCGAGCGCCGATCTGGCGCGGCATTTCGGTGTGCCGGTGCTGGGGGTGATCGATGGCACCGCCATGGCCCAGACCTTTGGCGCATTGGCCCTGGGGTTGGCGCGTTATCAGCCGGACTTGCCGTTCGCCGGCGTGCTGGCCAATCGTGTCGGCACGCTGCGCCACGCGCAACTGCTCGAAGGCAGCCTGACTGAAGGTTTGCGCTGGTACGGCGCGCTGTCCCGGGAAACCGGGATCGAACTGCCGAGCCGGCACCTGGGGCTGGTGCAGGCCAGTGAGTTGAATGATCTCGACCTGCGCCTCGACGCGGCAGCCGATGCCCTGGCCAGCAGTTGCGAGGTCGCGCTGCCACCGGCAGTCGAATTCGCCGCACCTGATGTGATCGCGGCCGAACCGCTGCTGGCCGGCGTGCGCATTGCCGTCGCCCGCGATGAAGCCTTTGCGTTCACCTACGGCGCGAGCCTGGATCTGCTGCGGGCGATGGGCGCCGAATTGTCATTCTTCTCGCCGATCCGTGACTGTGTGTTGCCGCAGGCGGACAGCCTGTATCTGCCAGGCGGTTACCCGGAACTGCACCACGTTGCACTGGCGCAAAACACCGCGATGCTCGATGCGATCCGCGCCCACCACCAGGCAGGCAAACCGCTGCTCGCCGAGTGTGGCGGCATGCTGTATCTGCTCGATTCCCTGACCGATGTCGAGGGTACTCGCGCCGAACTGGTTGGCCTGCTCAGTGGTGATGCAGTGATGCAAAAGCGCCTGGCGGCGCTGGCGTTGCAGGCGGTGGAACTGCCGGAAGGTTTGCTGCGTGGGCACACCTACCATCATTCGCTGACCACCACTGAACTGGTGCCGATTGCCCGTGGCTTGAGCCCTAACGGCGGGCGAGGGGCAGAAGCGGTTTATCGTGAGGGGCGGATGACGGCCTCTTATGTGCATTTCTATTTTCCGTCCAATCCGTCGGCGATTGCCGCACTGTTTGCGCCTGACCAAAACCCTGTGGGAGCGGGCTTGCCCGCGAAGAGGCCATGACGGATAACGCATTTTGCGAAGCCGAACGCGCGGCGGTGTACCGCGCCATCGCCGAGCGCCGCGACATGCGCCACTTCAGCGGCGGCACCGTCGAGCCCGAATTGCTCCGTCGCCTGCTCGAAGCCGCGCATCAGGCACCCAGTGTCGGCCTGATGCAGCCCTGGCGCTTCATTCGCATCAGCGATCGCGCCTTGCGCGGGCAAATCCAGGCCCTGGTAGAAGAAGAACGCATTCGCACCGCCGAAGCCCTTGGCGAGCGCAGCGATGAGTTCATGAAGCTCAAGGTGGAAGGCATCAACGATTGCGCCGAGGTGCTGGTCGCCGCACTGATGGACGACCGCGAGCAGCATATCTTCGGCCGCCGCACGCTGCCGGAAATGGACATGGCTTCGTTGTCCTGCGCGATCCAGAACCTGTGGCTGGCGTCCCGTGCCGAAGGGCTGGGTATGGGGTGGGTGTCGCTGTTCGAACCACAGGCACTGGCGGACCTGTTGAGGTTGCCGCTGGGTGCCAAGCCGTTGGCCGTGCTGTGCCTGGGGCCGGTGAGGGAGTTCTATCCGGCGCCGATGCTGGTGCTCGAAGGCTGGGCGCAGGCGCGTCCGCTACATGAATTGCTGTATGAAAATTATTGGGGAGTGAGTCAATGAGTGTGGCGTTGTTGAGTGTCGCCGCGGTTGCGCTGGATGCGCTGCTGGGTGAACCCAAACGCTGGCATCCGCTGGTGGCGTTCGGCCGTTTTGCCGAGCGCATCGAGCAACGTTTCAACGGCGGCGGTCGCGGCTGGCGCAGCCATGGCGTCACCGCGTGGGTGATTGCCGTGTTGCCACTGACGCTGCTGGCCACGGCATTCTCCTGGGCCCCTTATGTCGGCTGGATCGTCGAGATTCTCGCGCTTTATTGCGCCCTCGGCATGCGCAGCCTCGGTGAGCACGTCACGCCAGTGGCCAAGGCCCTGCGCAGTAATGACCTGGAGGCGGCGCGCACGCGGGTGGGTTATCTGGTCAGTCGCCAGACCAGCGAACTGGATGAAACCGAAGTCGCCCGTGCCGCTACCGAGTCGGTGCTGGAAAACGGCAGCGATGCGGTATTCGCGGCGTTGTTCTGGTTTGCCGTGGCGGGCGCGCCGGGTGTGGTGCTCTACCGCCTGAGCAATACGCTGGATGCGATGTGGGGTTATCGCAATGAGCGCTTCGAACGGTTCGGCTGGGCGGCGGCGAAGGTCGATGATGTGCTCAATTACATTCCAGCGCGCCTGGTGGCACTGACATACGCGCTGCTGGGCAAAACCCGGCTGGCGTTGAAATGCTGGCGCACCCAGGGCCCGACCTGGGACAGCCCGAACGCCGGCCCGGTGATGGCGGCAGGGGCGGGTGCCCTTGGTGTCGAATTGGGTGGGGCGGCGATTTATCACGGCGAACTGCATCAGCGTCCGCAGTTGGGCGAAGGTGTGCCGGCGGATGCCGACTCCATTGACCGGGGCTGGCAATTGGTCCAGCGCGGGGTATGGTTATGGCTGCTGATTCTCTGCCTGGGGGCCGAATTTTATGCTTGAGCACGGTGGGCGGCTGCGCAAGGCAGCGCTCGAGTACGGCATTGATGAAGCTGACTGGCTGGACCTGTCCACGGGGCTGGCACCCTGGCCGTTCCCGGTGCCGGATATTCCGCTGCGGGCCTGGGCCCGTTTGCCGGAGACGGACGACGGTCTGGAGCAGGCCGCCTGTGATTACTACGGCACCTTGCAGGCATTGCCGGTGGCCGGCTCGCAAATGGCGATTCAACTGCTGCCGCGATTGCGTCGGGCGGGCAAGGTCGGCGTAGTGTCGCCGTGTTATGCCGAGCACGCTGAAGCGTGGCGTCGCAACGGCTACATCGTGCGTGAAGTGCTGGAGCAGGAAGTCGACTTCTTTATCGACAGTTTCGACGTACTGGTGGTGGTCAATCCGAATAACCCCACGGGCCTGAGCCTCACCCCCAGTCGGCTGCTCGACTGGCACACGCGACTGGCGCAGCGCGGTGGCTGGCTGGTGGTGGACGAAGCGTTCATGGATAACACGCCGCAACTGAGCCTGGCGCCGTTTGCCCATCAAGTCGGATTGATCGTCTTGCGTTCCTTCGGCAAGTTTTTCGGCCTGGCCGGTGTGCGCCTGGGGTTTGTGCTGGCCGAGCGCAAGTTGCTCAAGTTGCTGGCAGAACAAGTGGGGCCGTGGGCCGTGAGCGGGGCAACCCGTGTAGTGGGCCAGGCCTGTCTGCGCGATACCGAGGGACAAGCGCGGCAACGGGTGCGCACCGAAGAGGCCAGCGAGCGCCTTGCATTGTTGCTGGAACAGCACGGCTTCGAGCCCCAGGGCGGTTGTGCGCTGTTCCAGTGGCTGATCACTGAGCGCGCCGAAGAGCTGCATGAATTCATGGCCCGGCGCGGCATTCTCCTGCGGTTGTTCACGCACAACAGCAGCCTGCGATTCGGCTTGCCCGGTGACGAAATCGCCTGGGTACGACTGGCGCGGGCGTTCGACGATTTCGCCAAGGAAAACCAATGACCACGCTGATGGTGCAGGGCACCACATCGGATGCCGGTAAGAGCACGCTGGTAACCGCGTTGTGCCGCTGGGTCACGCGTCAGGGCGTCAGGGTGGTGCCGTTCAAGCCACAGAACATGGCCCTCAACAGTGCGGTGACTGCCGACGGTGGCGAGATCGGCCGCGCCCAGGCGGTACAGGCCCAGGCCGCGCACCTCGAACCGCACACCGACATGAACCCGGTGCTGCTCAAGCCCAACAGTGACACCGGTGCTCAGGTGATCATCCATGGCCGTGCAGTCACAACCATGAATGCGGTTGCCTATCACGACTACAAAACCATCGCCATGCAAGCGGTGCTGGCCTCCCACGAGCGCTTGAGCGCGGCGTATCCGCTGGTGATGGTCGAGGGTGCGGGCTCGCCGGCGGAAATCAATCTGCGGGTCGGGGACATCGCCAACATGGGCTTCGCCGAAGCGGTGGATTGCCCGGTGCTGCTGATCGCCGATATCAATCGCGGCGGGGTTTTTGCCCATCTGGTAGGCACCCTCGAACTGCTGTCGCCGAGTGAGCAGGCGCGGGTCAAAGGCTTCATCATCAATCGTTTCCGTGGCGATATCGCATTGCTCCAACCCGGACTCGACTGGCTTGAAGAGCGCACCGGCAAACCGGTGATCGGCGTGCTGCCGTACGTGATGGATCTGCACCTGGAGGCCGAGGACGGCATCGATCAACGCCAGACCGATAAAGCCGAGCAGGTACTGAAAGTAGTAGTACCGGTGCTGCCGCGCATCAGCAATCACACCGATTTCGATCCGCTGCGCCTGCATCCGCAAGTGGACCTGCAATTCATCGGCCCCGGCCAGGCGATTCCGCCCGCCGACCTGATCATTCTTCCCGGTTCGAAAAGTGTGCGCAGCGACCTCGCGTACCTGCGGGCCAACGGCTGGGACACCGCCATCGCCCGGCATCTGCGTTACGGCGGGAAACTGCTGGGGATCTGTGGCGGCCTGCAGATGCTCGGTGAGCAGGTACATGACCCGCTGGGCCTCGAAGGTGCGCCGGGTTCCAGTGCCGGTTTGGGGCTGCTGGCGTTCCAGACCCAGCTCGAACAAGAGAAGCAATTGCGCAATGTGCGTGGTCGCCTGGCGCTGGAAGATGCGCCGGTGGCGGGTTATGAAATTCATGCCGGCGTGACCACCGGACCGGCCCTGGAACATGCCGCCGTGCATCTGGATGACGGCCGCTGTGATGGTGCGCAAAGTGCTGACGGGCAGATTTTCGGCACCTACCTGCACGGGCTGTTCGAATCGCCGGCGGCGTGCAGCGCACTGTTGCGCTGGGCCGGGTTGCAGGATGTGCAGGCCGTGGATTACCACGCCTTGCGCGAGCGTGATATCGAGCGGCTGGCGGATCTGGTGGAGAAGCATCTGGATACTTCTCTGCTGCGTCAGCTCTGTGGGTTCTGAGGTGGCTGTTGCGGCCCCATCGCGAGCAAGCTCGCTCCCACAGGTTACGAGGTGTAATCAAAATGTATGTTCAGCCTGGATCAATTGTGGGAGTGATCTTGCTCGCGATAAGGGCTGTCGCCTCCCCGAAGATTTTAAGGAATAAGCAATGCTCCAATTGATCCTCGGCGGCGCCCGTTCCGGCAAGAGTCGCCTGGCTGAAAAACTCGCCATCGACAGCGCCCTGGCCGTGACCTACATCGCCACCAGCCAGCCACTGGACGGTGAAATGAGCGAGCGGGTGGCCCATCACCGCGCTCGTCGTCCTGCCGAATGGGCCTTGATCGAAGAGCCTGTGGAACTGGCGCGGGTGCTGCGTGAGTCCGCCCGTGTCGACCGCTGCCTGCTGGTGGATTGCCTGACCCTCTGGCTGACCAATCTGCTGATGCTCGACGATGCCGAGCGCCTTCACGCCGAGCGTGATGCCTTGCTGGACTGCCTGGCGTCGCTGCCGGGTGAAATCATTTTTGTCAGCAGCGAGACCGGCATGGGTGTCGTGCCGCTGGGCGAATTGACTCGCCGCTATGTCGATGAAGCCGGTTGGCTGCATCAAGCTCTGGCTGAGCGTTGTCAGCGTGTCGTCCTGACCGTCGCCGGCCTGCCCCTGACTCTGAAAGGAACTGCGTTATGACTCAATCCTGGTGGTTGAACCCGTGCAAGCCGGTCGATACCCAAGCGGTCGAACAGGCCCAGGCGCGGCAACAGCAACTGACCAAGCCGGCCGGCTCCCTCGGCCAGCTGGAAGCGCTGGCGGTACAGTTGGCGGGATTGCAGGGGCGGGTCAAGCCGAGTCTGGAGCAGGTGTGGATCGCGATTTTTGCCGGCGACCATGGCGTCGTCGCCGAGGGCGTGTCGGCGTTTCCCCAGGAAGTCACCGGGCAGATGCTGCTCAACTTCGTCAGCGGTGGCGCGGCGATCAGCGTGCTGGCGCGGCAACTGGGCGCTTCCCTTGAAGTGGTGGACCTGGGCACGGTTACGCCGTCGCTGAACCTGCCGGGTGTGCGTCACCTGAACGTCGGCCCGGGCACGGCGAATTTTGCACAGGGGCCAGCCATGACCGAGACCCAGGGGCAACTGGCCTTGCAGGCCGGCCGTGACAGCGTGCAGCGGGCAATGGCCAGCGGTGCGCAGTTGTTTATCGGTGGCGAAATGGGCATTGGTAACACCACTGCCGCCAGTGCGCTGGCATGTGCCTTGCTCGATTGCCCGGTGGGTCATTTGACCGGGCCGGGTACCGGGCTCAATGCCGAAGGTGTCAGCCACAAGGCCCAGGTGATCGAGCGCGCCCTGGGATTGCATGGCGCGCAGCGCGACGATGCCTTGCAGACGCTGTTCAACCTCGGCGGTTTCGAGATCGCCGCGCTGGTCGGTGCCTATCTCGCCTGTGCCCAGGAGGGCGTCGCGGCGCTGGTGGACGGTTTCATCTGCAGTGTCGCGGCGCTGGTTGCGGTGCGCTTGAACCCTGAATGCCGTCAGTGGCTGTTGTTCGGTCATCGCGGCGCCGAGCCGGGCCATCGTCATGTGCTGGAAACCCTGAATGCGCAACCGTTGCTCGATCTTGGCCTGCGGCTTGGCGAAGGCAGTGGCGCGGCATTGGCCGTGCCGCTGCTGCGTCTGGCTTGCGACCTGCACGGGCAAATGGCGACCTTCGCCGAGGCCGCCGTGGCAGATCGTCCGGTATGACCTTGCACCTGGATCTGTTGCGTCACGGTGAAACCGAACTTGGCGGCGGCCTGCGCGGCAGCATCGATGATGCGTTGACCGACACGGGCTGGGCGCAGATGCGCGCCGCCGTGGTCGGGCAAGGGCCGTGGGACCGGCTGGTCAGTTCGCCGTTGCAGCGATGTGCGCTGTTTGCCGAGGAACTCGCTGCGCAACTGGGTATTCCGGCGCAACTGGACAATGACCTGCAAGAGTTGCATTTCGGCGCCTGGGAAGGACAGAGCGCGGCGGCGTTGATGGAAACCGACGCGCAAGCCCTGGGATTGTTCTGGGCCGATCCTTATTCGTTCACGCCGCCTCAGGGGGAGCCTGTTGCAGACTTTTCGGCGCGGGTGATGGCAGCGCTGGAGCGTTTGCACGCGACCTGTGCCGGTGAGCGCATTCTTCTGATCAGCCATGGCGGTGTGATGCGTCTGTTGCTGGCACAAGCGCGCGGGCTGCCACGGGAGCAACTGCTCAACGTTGAGGTCGGGCATGGTGCGCTGTTTTCGCTGACGGTGGAGCCTGCGGGCGTGTTGAAGGAAGTGCTCTGACCATGCTGCCATTCTGGATCGCCCTGCAATTTCTCAGCAGTCTGCCGATTCGCTTGCCCGGTATGCCTGAGCCCCGGGAGCTGGGGCGGTCGCTACTGTTTTATCCGCTTGTGGGATTGCTCTTTGGCGCGATTCTGTGGACAGTCAACTGGCTGTTGCTGGGTACACCGACCTTGCTGCACGCGGCGCTGCTGCTGAGCCTTTGGGTACTGCTCAGCGGCGGTTTGCACCTGGATGGCCTGGCGGACAGCGCCGATGCCTGGCTTGGCGGTTTTGGCGACCGTGAGCGCACGCTGACCATCATGAAAGACCCGCGCAGCGGACCGATCGCCGTGGTGACGCTGGTGCTGGTGTTGTTGCTTAAATTCACCGCACTGCTGGTGTTGATCAAGCAGCCGCATTCGCTGGCCTTGATCATCGTGCCGTTGATCGGTCGAAGCGCATTGCTCGGCTTGTTCCTGACTACGCCCTATGTGCGTGCCGGTGGCCTGGGCCAGGCATTGGCCGATCATCTACCGCGTTCGCCGGGCAAGCAGGTGTTGGCGGTCAGCGCATTGGCTTGTGTGTTGATCGCCGGCGTCAGTGGTGTGCTGGCGCTGGTGTTGGCAGTGCTGGGGTTTGTCTGGTTGCGTCAGGTGATGCTGCGGCGCCTGGGTGGCACAACGGGGGACACGGCGGGGGCAATGCTGGAGTTGCTGGAGGTAGGGGTGTTGGTCGGATTGGCATTAGTCTGTACGCAGTGATGGCAATTGTTCCGACGATGGCGATCTACCAGACGCCATTTTCTTGTAACTTGATTTAAACGACTCACGGGTATATACACGCACCATGCTCGATTCCCAATGTTTATGCATCAACCTGCGTCGCGCCGCCCGTGGCGTCAGCAGGCACTACGACGGCGCTCTCGACGGCTTCGGGATCAACGTTGCGCAGTATTCTTTGCTGTGTAATCTGCAGCGTCTGGATCAGCCGAGCATCTCGGTCCTGGCCGAGGCGATGGGGCTGGATCGCAGCACCCTGGGGCGCAATTTGCGGGTGCTGGAGGGTGATGGCCTGGTGACGCTGGTCGAGGGCGAGGACATGCGCAACCGCATCGTCCTTCTGACCGAGGCCGGGGCAGAGCGCCTCAAGGCTGCCTTGCCGGCCTGGGAAGCCGCGCAGCAGCGTTTGATCGATCGCCTGGGTGCCGAGAAGCGCGAAACCTTATTGAAGCTGCTGGACGAACTGGCATGATGCCGGTTTTTTCGATCTTAAGCGGGTATATACCCGCTATTGGAGAATAACAATGACATCGATGTGGCGTACTTGCGGCTGGGTTCTATTGGGGAGTGCGTTGATCCTTGCGTTGTCTCTGGGGGTTCGACATGGCTTCGGGCTGTTTCTGGCGCCGATGAGCGCCGAGTTCGGCTGGGGCCGTGAAGTCTTTGCCTTCGCCATCGCCTTGCAGAACCTGATTTGGGGCCTCGCTCAGCCATTCACCGGTGCATTGGCCGACCGCTTCGGTGCCGCAAAAGTGGTGCTGATCGGTGGCGTCCTGTACGCGGCGGGACTGATTTGCATGGGGCTTTCCGATTCGGCGGTGACCTTGTCGCTGAGCGCCGGCCTGCTGATCGGCATCGGACTGTCCGGTACGTCGTTCTCGGTGATCCTGGGTGTGGTCGGTCGCGCAGTGCCGCCGGAAAAACGCAGCATGGGCATGGGCATCGCCAGTGCTGCCGGTTCGTTCGGCCAATTCGCGATGTTGCCCGGCACACTCGGTTTGATCGGCTGGCTTGGCTGGTCCGCGGCGCTGCTGGCGCTGGGCTTGCTGGTGGCGTTGATCGTGCCGTTGGTGAGCATGCTCAAGGACAAGCCGCTGCCAGTTCTGGGTCACGAACAGACCCTTGGCGAAGCACTGCGCGAAGCCTGCTCCCACACCGGATTCTGGCTGCTGGCGTTCGGCTTTTTCGTGTGCGGATTCCAGGTGGTGTTCATCGGTGTGCACCTGCCAGCCTATCTTGTGGATCAACATCTTCCGGCGACAGTCGGCACCACGGTGCTGGCACTGATCGGCCTGTTCAATATCTTCGGCACCTATACCGCGGGATGGCTCGGCGGGCGCATGTCCAAGCCGCGTTTGCTCACCGGGTTGTACTTGCTGCGAGCGGTGGTCATTGCGTTGTTCCTGTGGTTGCCGGTGACCACCACCTCGGCCTACCTGTTCGGCATGGCCATGGGCTTCCTGTGGCTGTCGACGGTGCCATTGACCAACGGTACGGTGGCGACCTTGTTTGGTGTGCGAAACCTGTCCATGCTCGGCGGGATTGTTTTCCTGTTTCACCAGCTCGGTTCGTTCCTGGGCGGCTGGTTGGGTGGCGTGGTGTATGACCGAACCGGGAGTTATGACTTGATCTGGCAAGTGGCGATTCTCTTGAGCCTGTTGGCCGCTGCCCTGAACTGGCCGGTGCGTGAGCGGCCGGTAGAGCGTCTGCAATCACAAATGAGTGTGATATGAACAACCTTTGGCCACGGATCGCTGTAGCCGCCGTCTGCGCCTTATTGTTGGCGTTGTCGTGGTGGGGCTGGCATCAGGGCGGGCTGGCGCTGATGCAGTTGGGCATGGGTGCTTGCTAGCGAGCGGCGAGGGCGAGTAACGTCGCTTTTGACGAATTATCAAGGATGCACCGACATGCTGATGCGCTGGATTGCAATTCCCGCGTTACTGGTGGCGTTTACCGGGCTGGCCTACGCGGCCGAGTGCCCGGAGCTGTTGCAAGGATCACTGCAAAAGCTGCGCGCCAAGGAATCCATCGATTTGTGCCAGCGCTTCGCCGGTAAACCCTTGGTGGTGGTCAATACCGCAAGCTTTTGTGGCTTTGCTCCGCAGTTCAAAGGCCTTGAGGCGCTCAATCAACGTTACAAAGGGCAGGGGCTGGAAGTGCTGGGTGTTCCGTCCAATGACTTCAAGCAGGAGTCAAAGGATGGCGCCGAGACTGCCAAGGTCTGCTACGTCAACTATGGTGTGACCTTCACCATGACCGAGCCGCAAAGGGTTCGCGGCGACGATGCGACGCACTTGTTCAAGGTCCTCGCCAATCAAAGCAGCGCGCCGAAGTGGAATTTCTACAAGTACGTAGTGGACCGCCAAGGCAAGGTGGTCGCCAATTTCTCCAGCCTGACCAAGCCGGACGATCCCGAGTTCATTGCAGCGGTGGAAAAGGCCCTGGCTTCACCACCATTTGTATCGACCCCCTGACCTGTAGGAGCGAGCTTGCTCGCGAAAACCTCAAGGCGTCTCGTACATCCTGCAAGCACGGGTCATCGTTTACGTCCATTGCGAGCAGGCTCGCTCCTACAAATGAAAAGCCCCGCCTCCGTGAGGAGAGCGGGGCTTTTTTAATTCCGATGGCGAGCGGTTCAGGCTCGCCGGGAATCATCAGAAACGGTAGGTCGCGCCGAGACCGAAACCGTTCGCGTAGTTTTCATACTTGGCGTTGTAGCTCTGGCCACGGTCGTTGCTGTTGTTGACCTTGACCGAGTCTTCGCGCAGGTACGAATACGCCAGGTCGATGGTAAGGTCGTCGGTCGGGCTCCAGCCGGCGCCCACGCTGAAAATCTTGCGATCGCCAGTCGGGATGCGTGGAGAGCGGTCGACGTTA
Organism: Pseudomonas sp. EU05-FHT14B02; assembly: GCF_058791055.1. Classification (NCBI taxonomy): domain Bacteria; kingdom Pseudomonadati; phylum Pseudomonadota; class Gammaproteobacteria; order Pseudomonadales; family Pseudomonadaceae; genus Pseudomonas; species Pseudomonas sp. EU05-FHT14B02. The sequence continues at coordinate 24,343 of NZ_JBYTDD010000044.1, forward strand.
TTGGTCGGTGCCTGGTCAACGGACAGACCGGTACGCAGTACCCATTGCTTGTTCAACTGGTAGGACGCGCCGATAGCGTGAGCCCAGGTGTCGTGCCAGTTCTGTTCTTCGGTGATTGTGCCGAACTGGCCGTTCAGAACAGCCGGAACACCTGTGTTTTCAACAGTGATGTCTTTCAAGCGGCTCCAGCGGGTCCAGGTGCTGCCTGCGTACAGAGTCCACTTGTCGTCGAGCTGGTGAGTGACTGAGAAGTCCACCGATTCAGGGGTGGTCAGGTCCAGCGAGGCGTCGTACTTCTGGTTCGGGTTCTGGCCGATCAGGCCCAGCACGTTGTAGTTGACCTTGGTATTGCCCTCGAGCTTGTACTTCACTTTCGAGTGGTAGGTCAGGCCGACACGAGTGCTGTCGGTGGCTTGAACCAGCACGCCGATGTTGTAGCCCAACGCGGTGTCGTCACCGGTGATCTTGACCTTGCCATCTGGCGCGGCCTGGGTGATCGAAAGGTTCGACTCCAGGCTGCCGTCAATGCGGTTGATGGTCGGGCCAAAACCGATGGAAACCTTGTCGTTGAAGGCGTAGCTGACAGTCGGTTGCAGGGTGACGATCTTGACTTCGCTCTTGCTGCCGAAGTAGCGACCGGCAAAGCCGTTTTCATAATCGGTGACCAGACCGAATGGTGCGTACACGCCCACACCGACGGCCCACTTGTCGTCGATTGGCTTGACGTAGTAACCCATGGGTACGGCGATGAGCGGAACCATGTCGCCGTCGTTGCTGCCGCCGTTCGGGCTGGAACTGGCGTGGCTGATGTCAGTGTGTGCGTCGATCATCGCAACACCGCCGGTGACTTGTTCGCGCTTGAGGCGCGACATGCCGGCAGGGTTGCCAAAAAGGGTGCTTGCGTCATCGGCAGAGGAAGATCGCCCGGCAAAACCTGTACCCATCCCGCTGATGCTTTGTTCGTTGACGGCAAAGCCACTTGCGAAAATCTGGGTGGATGCCATGGCAACGGCGAGACTGATGGTGGTTTTGAGCATTACTTTTTTCATTATTAGAACTCCTGGTGATCACCGGGGCGAAAATTACCAACATTTTCGTTCCGGCGCCATAGGCTGTAAGCCTTGATTTAGAGCGGTTTTGTAGGACAATCAGACCAAAATCGCGGCGTGTTGCGCGATCTTTGGATCCAGAGGTGTCAGCAGGCTACCTGATTCAGGGGTGAAACACAGGTTTGCCAGGCGCAGGTGAAATCACGCAGACGTCCCTGGGGCTGAAATGTCTGGCGCCAGATCCTGGCCATACCCAGCAAATCATCCGGGGCGGGGAGGGGGGTGTTCTGTTCTTCCACCAGCAGCCAGGCGATGGCGGTGGCGTAACGCAGGTTGACGGTCAACTCGAGGTGCGGGCCACTGAGAAACGCATGCTGACTGGCCAGGCCACGGACCAGGCTCGCACGTTCTGGGTCAAGGGCCAGGTAATGGTCCCATAGGGCTTGGTGGCGGGGTTCGGCGATGCGGTACAGGCCGTGCCCACGGCGGTCATGCAGGGCGGAACCAAGGGCGGACTGGCTGGCGGCAATGCCCAGCAGCAGGGATTCGGCAGTAGCGCTATGGCATCCGAGGTAGATCAAGGTCGGACGAATCACATAACGGCACAGTTCGCTGGCAGCGATACCCATAAAACCCTCGAAACCTGAATTGGACGGCGATACCTGAAGGGGGGGCTTGGCAGCTGTGAATCGGTTCAGGCTCGCCGCAAGCGGGTCAAGCCGCTTGAGTTGAAGTGTAGTGTCATATTCACGCTGTAAAGGTCTGTTTTTAAAATATTTCCAGCGAACAGTTATAACCGTTATATCGGATCGTACTTAGTCGTGGTGCGAGGGGTGGGAAACATCAGGCAATAAAAAGCCCTGCTTTTCGGGCAGGGCTTTCGGGGTTTCAGCCTTTCTGGCGTTTCAGGCAACCAGTGCCTGACGGGTACGCTCGATCACGGCCTGCAGCGGCTCGGCGCTGGAGTATTGATCGGGGTACAGGCGTTCGCTGTGGCGAGCGATGCCGTGTTCGTTGACCAGGGTGAAGCTGAAGCAGCCTTTGCGAGCGGCCATGATCAGGCAGTTCATTGGTGCAAAAGCGTTGGTTAGGGTGCGAATGGCATCCTGAGTCTGGATTTGAGTAGACATTATTGGGTGTTCCTACAAATGACACGGATAAGAACCGTGCAACGTTAAAACGTTCCAGTAACGTCGATCACCATTGATCGAACGAAGAACCCGACTGGAACAAAGCAGCCAGTTTGAAGCGCTGATAAGTTGGCGCGCTTGGGCTGGCAGGTAGGTACTTAGGAGGGCAGGCAACACATCGAGGGCAAAGGTTCTGGGCCCGGGGTGAAGATCCTGATCAATTTGCAGGTTGGTTCGAGCAGAGTAGGCAGGCGGGGCAACATCCTTTGCTTTCGATTCAAAGGTTGTTTTGGCGCAAGATTTACCTGGAAACCATCGAGGTGGTCGATCCCGCTTGTTCGGTGGAGGCTTCCGTTGGGAAGGCTGACCGGGGGGATTTGTTCGACCAGAATTGATTTTCAGCTTGGTACTAACGCCGCGGATACTAACGGATTGAACTGGGCAAGGGAAGTGTGTTAGCAAAAAGAATTTCCCGGCAGGTGCCCGATCTGGCTGTTTTGCCTTGTAGATAAGCGTATGAAGCTGCACTGCCTCCGATGGGTACGCCCTGTAGTAGAACAAAATCCGACCATCGGTCATCGACGTTGGTAGCAACGCAGCCGTCTAAACACCAGGTTTGCCAAGGCATATCCCCAGGCATGACAAAAAAATGCCCCGAAAAAGTGCGTGGATATAACCATCGTAAAGGCACTTGTGCACATTAGTTGCACGGTCTGTCACCCCGCTGTCATCTCACGTTCAAGCGTAATGGCTGCCTGTAACCAAAATTTAAGTCAATGAAAAACATCGCTTTTTTTTACTGGTGAAAAAATCGTCAGTTTGACTGCGAGCCCCATTCCACAGGGCTTTGAGCGAGTTCAAGGGCGGTTGTCCACTGAGTTATCCACAGCTTCTGTGGATTGTCCCGAGCGCTTGCTCTAGGACGGGCGTGCCGGGATATTTTCAGCTTTACCTGTAAGAAAAAGAGAGTAAAGTTGCGCGCCTTCTGATCTGTCCCACAGTGCTTTATGAAGTTTCGCTCAGCCCCTGTTTCCTCTTCCTCCACACCGCCCCCTGTTGCCCCGACCAAGCGCTTTTCCATGCGCGTGGCGGAGTGGCTGTTGGACAGTCCGCATCTGGGCGAAAACCGTAACGTCAAACACATCGCCGGACGTCTGCTCAAGCAACCGGCCCGTGAAGGCGTGGTGGCTGCGCAAAGTCGCCTTGGCCAGTTGATGTGCCGCGAATGCGGGAATGCCCGGGACCGCCGGATCGGCCAGGACCTGCTGCGTCAGGCCGCTCGGGCAGGCGATCACCGCGCTCAACAGGAACTGGGGCTGATTGAAGACTGAGCTGTCCAAGACCGGACGCCTTGGTTAACCTTCAGGCTTTATCCGAATGGCAGGAGTGGCTATGGCAATGGACTTGACCAGCGTATTGCTGGGGCTGGCAGCGGCTGCGTTGCCGTTGCTGGTATTGGCCTGGCAACTTCAGCGTCGGGCCAGCACCACGCAAGCCGATGTCGCGCTGCTGCAAGAACGCCTGGCCATGGCGCAACTGGCGCAGGACGGATTGAATGCACAACTCGAATCCAGCCGCGATGAAGTGGCTGATCTGACCCAGGCCAACGCCGCCAAACAAGCTGATCTGGCTGCGCTGCGTCGGGAAGTCGAATTGCTGCAGATCGAGCGCGACGACGCTCGGGACGCCGCCCATGCGTGGAATATCGAACGCGCCGGCAAAGAAGCCGAATTGCGCCGTCTGGATGCCCAGGTTGCGTCTCTCAATGCCGAATTGCGCGAGCAACAGGACAGCCATCAGCAACGCCTCAACGACCTGCAAGGTTCGCGAGACGAATTGCGCGCGCAGTTTGCCGAGCTGGCGGGGAAAATTTTCGATGAGCGCGAGCAGCGTTTTGCCGAAACCAGTCAGCAGCGTCTGGGGCAGTTGCTCGATCCACTCAAGGAGCGCATCCAGTCCTTCGAAAAACGTGTCGAGGAAAGCTATCAGAACGAGGCTCGTGAGCGTTTCTCCCTGGCCAAGGAACTGGAGCGCTTGCAACAGCTGAATTTGCGCTTGAGCGATGAAGCCACCAACCTGACCCGCGCCTTGAAAGGGCAGAAGACCCAAGGCAATTGGGGCGAGCTGATTCTTGAGCGCGTGCTCGAGCATGCGGGGCTGGAGAAGGGCCGCGAGTACCAGACTCAGGTCAATCTCAAGGGGCCGGACGGCGAGCGCTTTCAGCCGGACGTGATCATTTATCTGCCGGGCGACAAGCAGGTGGTGGTCGACTCCAAGGTCAGCCTGACGGCCTATCAGCAATACGTCGCGGCTGAAGACGAGGCCATCGGCCAGATCGCCATCAAGCAGCACGTTCTGTCGTTGCGCAATCACGTCAAAGGCCTGGCCGGCAAGGATTACAAACGCCTCGATGGCTTGCACAGCCTGGATTTCGTGTTGCTCTTCGTGCCGATCGAGGCGGCGTTTTCTGCAGCCTTGCAGGCTGAACCGACACTGTTTCAGGAGGCATTCGACCGCAATATCGTGATCGTCAGTCCCACCACGTTGCTGGCGACCCTGCGCGTCATCGACAGCCTTTGGAAGCAGGAGCGCCAGAGCCAGAATGCCCGGGAAATCGCCGAGCGGGCCGGGTGGCTGTACGACAAGTTCGTGCTGTTCATCCAGGATCTGGACGAGGTCGGCAATCGCCTGCAACAACTGGACAAGGCCTATAGTTCGGCACGCAACAAGCTGACAGAGGGTCGCGGCAACCTGGTCAGTCGCAGTGAACAACTCAAGCTGCTGGGCGCGCGGGCAAGCAAGAGTCTGCCGGCGGACTTGCTGGAGCGGGCGATGACGGATGTCGACGGATTGGTCGAGTTACCGGAGTAGCCCCGGGCGAGCGTGGACCTTGTGGCGAGGGGGCTTGCCCCCGTTCGGCTGCGCAGCAGTCGTCAGTCCGGCAACGCGCTTTATCTGAAGAGGCTCATTGAATGGTTTGGGGCCGCTACGCAGCCCAACGGGCCGAGCCCCCTCGCCACAGGAGGCTGTGTTGAACCTCGTTACAACGGTATGTACCTGCTCAACAACGCCCGCAACGCCGCCGGTTTCACCGGTTTGGCCAAGTAATCCAGCCCCGCGGCATGCACCAGGTCGACCGTCTCCGGCCGGCCATCGGCGCTGATCACCACACCAGGGACCGGCTCGCCCATTTGTGTGCGCAACCAGGCCATCAAATCGGTTCCGGTCTCGCCATGATCGAGGTGGTAGTCCACCAGCGCCAATTGCGGGCGCATGCCTTCGCCCAGCAACGCGGCGCATTCCTCGCGATTGCGCGCGGTCCAGACCTGGCAACCCCAGCGGCTGAGCAGGCTGTTCATGCCGATCAGGATGCTGTCTTCATTGTCGATACACAGCACCTGCGCGCCATTGAGCAATTTGCCGTTGAGCTCGGCGGCCTTGACTGGCACTGCGGTTTGCGCCCGGGCCAGCGGCACACTGACGCTGAACACGCTACCGCGTCCCGGCCAGGAGCGTACGCGCAAGGTATGACCGAGCACGCGACATAGCCCGTCGGCAATCGCCAGCCCCAGGCCGAGGCCTTTTTCGGCCCGTGTCTGGTGGCTGTCGAGGCGCTTGAACTCTTCGAAAATCACCTGCAGTTTATCTTCCGGAATACCTGGCCCGCGGTCCCAGACTTCCAGGCACAGTTGATCCTTGTGCCGGCGAACCCCCAGTAGTACCGGCCCTTTGCCATAGCGGAAAGCGTTGGTCAGGAAGTTCTGCAAAATCCGTCGCAGCAACTTGATGTCGCTGTCGACTCGTAACGTGCTTGCGCGAACCCGGAACTCCAGTTTTTGCTCTCGCGCCAAGACCTTGAACTCTGTACCGAGGGTATCGAACAGATCGTTGAGGGCGAATGGCTGGCGATTCGGGTTGATCTTGCCGTTTTCCAGGCGGGAAATGTCCAGCAAGTCGCTGATCAAGTCCTCGGCCGAGCGCAGCGAGCTGTCCAGGTGTTCGACCAGTTTCTGCGCTTCGCCGGACAAACCATCTTCCTGATGGGAGAGGGCGGCGGAGAACAGCCGCGCCGCGTTCAACGGTTGCATCAAGTCATGGCTGACGGCCGCGAGGAAACGGGTCTTGGACTGGTTGGCCGCCTCGGCGGTGCCTTTGGCTTCGGTCAGGGCAACGTTGAGCTGCGACAATTCGTGGGTCCGTTCGGTGACCCGTTGCTCCAGGCCTTCGTTGGCCTCGGTCAGCGCCTGTTCGGCTTCGCGGAACGCGGTGATGTCGGTAAAACTCATGACGAAGCCGCCGCCGGGCATCGGGTTGCCGATCAGTTCGATCACCCGGCCATTGGGGAACATCCGCTCGGAAGTATGCGCGCGGCCCTGACGCATCCAGTGCAGGCGGCGGGCAACATGCACTTCGGCTTCGCCGGGGCCGCACAATCCGCGCTCGGCGTTGTAGCGAATGATGTCGGCAATGGGGCGGCCGATACTGATCAAGCCGTCCGGGTAATTGAACAGTTCAAGATAGCGACGGTTCCAGGCCACCAGTTTCAGCGACTGGTCGACCACGCTGATGCCCTGGGTGATGTTCTCGATGGCGCCTTGCAGCAAGGCGCGGTTGAATTGCAGCACCTCCGAGGCTTCGTCGGCGATGCGCACGACGTCCTCCAGTTGCATCTCGCGGCCTTCAATGGCGGCTTTTACCACTGCGCGGGTCGAAGAGGCACCCAGCACACCGGCCAGCAAGCGTTCGGTGTGGGAGATCCATTCACTGTCGGCGTTCTGGTTCGGGTTGAAGCCCTTGCCCTGGCGATAGGCAAAACGGATGAAGCTTTGACGGGCGCGTTCTTCGCCGACGAAGCGCGCCGCCAGTTGCAACAGGTCATTGATCTGCACTGCCAGCATCGAGCGTGCGCTGGGGCGGGCGCTGATTTCCTGGCCGATGAAGCGGCCTGCCTGCCAGTGCTCGGAAACCCGGGTGCGGGACAGCACCGAGACCCAGGCGAACAATGTGAAGTTGCCTGCCAGCGACAGCACCACGCCCTGGGTCAGCGGGGTGATCGGCAGGTTCAGTGGATTGCTGTGCAACCAGGCCAGCCCCGGGAACGTGTTCAAGGACAGGCCGAGGCTGAGGGCGGCAATCGGCAGGATCAAGGTGTAGAACCACAGGAAGGTGCCTGCGGCGAGGCCAGCGAAAACACCGCGGCGGTTGGCCTGTTTCCAGTACAGGGCACCGAGCATGGCGGGGGCCAGCTGGGTCACGGCAGCGAAGGCGATCTGGCCGATTGTCGCCAGGCTGGCGGTCGAGCCCAGCAGGCGATAACTGACATAGGCCAGCAGCAGAATGACCACGATGCTGACGCGTCGCACCGACAGCATCCACTGGCGGAACACTTCGAACGGGCGCTCGGCGTTGTTGCGACGCAGCAGCCAAGGCAGCAGCATGTCGTTGGACACCATGGTCGACAGCGCCACGCTGGCCACGATCACCATGCCGGTGGCGGCCGATGCACCACCGATAAACGCCAGCAGGGCCAACGCCGGATGCGCCTGGGCCAGGGGCAGGCTGATGACGAACGAGTCCGGCAACACCGAGCTGGGCAGCATCATCTGGCCGGCCAGGGCGATCGGCACGACAAACAAGGCGGCGAGGGCGAGGTAGGCCGGGAATACCCACTTGGCCAGGCGCAGATCCTGGGGGTCGATGTTCTCGACAACGGTCACGTGGAACTGCCGTGGCAGGCAAATGATTGCCATCATCGCCACACCGGTCTGCACCACCATCGACGGCCAGTTGATGGTTTCCTTCCAGTACTGTTCAAGGCGCGGCGCAAGCATGGCCTGGTCGAACAGGTCGTCGAAACCGTCGTACAGACCGTAGGTCACGAAGGCGCCGACGGCGAGAAACGCGAACAGCTTCACCAATGATTCGAAGGCGATGGCCAGCACCATGCCGCGGTGGTGCTCCGTGGCGTCGAGGTTGCGGGTACCGAAGACGATGGTGAACAGCGCCAGTACCAGCGACACAATCAGAGCGGTGTCCTGGGCGCGGGTGCCCATGGCGTCGGCGCCAGCGCCGATCAGCAGGTTTACGCCGAGCACGATGCCTTTGAGCTGCAGCGCAATGTAGGGCAACACACCGACCAGGCAAATCAGCGCCACCACCACCGCCAGCGACTGGGATTTGCCATAGCGTGCGGCGATGAAGTCGGCGATCGAGGTGATGTTCTCCTGTTTGCTGATCATCACCATTTTTTGCAGGACCCACGGCGCACCAACCAGCAACAGGATCGGCCCGAGGTAGATCGGCAAGAACGACCAGAGCTGTTCGGCAGCCTGGCCCACGGCGCCGAAAAAGGTCCAGCTGGTGCAATAGACCGCCAGTGACAGGCTATACACCCAGGCGCGCACACGCGGCGGCAAGGGCGCGCTGCGACGGTCGCCATAGAAGGCGATGGCGAACAGGATGGCCATATAGGCCAGGGCGACGACGGCAATCAGCCCGGTGGACAGCGACATGGGGACTCCAGACAAAAGACATCCGGACCTCCCGCCCGGACAGACAGTCTCGCACGACCGCCAGCGTTAGTCAGTGTCGACCAAGGTCGTGGCGTGGCGGGGTGTCGCAGGTTGATTCTCAGTGTCTGGACTGACCTTGCCACATTCCACCAGCGCTTGTATCCAGGTTAGCCTTGGCCTCCTCTCAGTTCACTCGAAGGATCGGACCATGAAGATCATCCGCAGCAAATCGTTCACTGGCGAGCGTGCCTGGGCCGCGCTGGACATCGCCAGCATGAACGGCATCACCACGCGGCTGCACTGGACCGATCAACCCTACAAGTGGCACGTCAACGATGGCGAGGAAGTGTTCGTGGTGCTCGATGGCCAGGTGCGGATGCTTTATCGCGAAGAGGGGGTGGAGCGGGAAGCGTTGCTGGAAGTCGGTGACATTTTTCATGCCTCGGTTGGCACTGAACATGTGGCGCATCCGGTAGGAGCGGCTCGGATATTGGTGATCGAATCGGAAGGGAGTGTCTGACGTTATATAGGTGATATCGATAAGATATAGAGATATTACCCGTTATATAGATATTCTATTCGGATCTAACATGGGCTCTACCTCACGAGAGGACAGGAGTTCGCCATGACATGCGCCAATAGCATCAAGCCCGGAATCAAACCTTTCAGTCATTTGCAGCATCCCCGCGAGGTGATCCGCCAGTTCACCCCCAACTGGTTTGCGGCCACCATGGGCACCGGCGTGCTGGCGTTGGCACTGGCGCAGTTGCCGGTTGCCACACCTGCCTTGCACGCCTTTGCCGAAGCCCTCTGGCTGTTCAATATCGCTCTGTTCCTGCTGTTTACGGCGGTATACACGGCGCGTTGGGTGCTGTTTTTCGACGAGGCGCGGCGGATTTTCGGCCATTCCACGGTTTCGATGTTTTTCGGCACCATCCCCATGGGGCTGGCGACCATCATCAACGGCTTCCTGGTGTTTGGCCTGCCGCGCTGGGGCGACGGTGTGATTCACCTCGCCGAGGTGCTGTGGTGGCTGGATGTGGCCATGTCGCTGGCCTGTGGCGTGCTGATTCCCTACATGATGTTCACCCGTCAGGAGCACAGCATTGACCAGATGACAGCGGTCTGGCTGTTGCCGGTGGTCGCGGCAGAAGTGGCGGCCGCCAGCGGGGGCCTGTTGGCGCCGCATTTGGCAGACGCTCATTCGCAACTGGTGATGCTGGTGACCAGCTATGTGCTCTGGGCCTTTTCCCTGCCGGTGGCCTTCAGCATCCTGACCATTCTGTTGCTGCGCATGGCCCTGCATAAACTGCCCCACGAAAACATGGCCGCCTCGAGCTGGCTGGCCCTTGGCCCGATCGGCACCGGTGCGCTGGGCATGCTGGTGCTGGGCGGCGATGCACCGCTGATTTTCGCGGCCAACGGCATGCCGGGAATCGGTGAAATTGCCGCTGGACTGGGGCTGGTGGCCGGCATCACCCTGTGGGGCTTCGGCCTGTGGTGGATGTTGATGGCGTTGCTGATCACTGTGCGCTACCTGCGTGCCGGCATTCCCTTCAATCTTGGCTGGTGGGGCTTCACTTTCCCGCTGGGTGTCTATTCTCTGGCGACGTTGAAACTGGCCAGTACCTTGAACCTGTTGTTCTTCAGTGCGTTTGGCTGCTTGCTGGTGGCGTTGCTGGCGGTGATGTGGCTGATCGTTGGCAAGCGCACGGTGCTGGGCGCCTGGCGTGGCGAGCTGTTTGTCTCGCCGTGCATTGCCGGATTGAAGAAATAACCGGCAAAGATTAGGTAAGGTGTGGCTTGGATCGACGTTCGATACTCCAATTACTGTATCCAGGCCATTCTTTACCCGATCTCCAGCCACAATCCAGGAACACATGGAAGATGAGTCACCCCTCACAGTTCACCTTGCTGCGCACCCGGCGCTTCCTGCCGTTCTTCATTACCCAGTCCCTCGGGGCGTTCAACGACAACGTGTTCAAGCAGTCGTTGATCCTGGCCATTCTTTACAAGCTGACTATCGAAGGTGACCGCTCTGTCTGGGTCAACCTGTGTGCGCTGCTGTTTATCCTGCCGTTTTTCCTGTTCTCGGCCCTGGCCGGGCAATTCGGGGAAAAGTTCGCCAAGGACGCGTTGATCCGCCTGATCAAGCTTGGGGAAATCGCCATCATGGCGGTCGGCGCCGTCGGCTTCATGTTCGATTATCTGTCGTTGATGCTGCTGGCGCTGTTCGCCATGGGCACCCATTCGGCGCTGTTCGGGCCGGTGAAGTACTCGATCCTGCCGCAGGCCCTGCGGGAAGATGAACTGGTAGGCGGCAACGGCCTGGTGGAAATGGGCACCTTCCTGGCGATCCTGGCCGGTACCATTGGCGCCGGGGTCATGATGTCTTCGGCGCATTACGCGCCGGTGGTGTCCACGGCGATCATCGGCATTGCCGTGCTCGGCTACCTGGCCAGCCGCAGCATTCCCCGGGCGGCGGCGGCCACGCCGCAAATGCGCCTGAACTGGAACATTTTCAGCCAGTCCTGGGCCACGTTGAAGTTGGGCCTGGGGCAAACGCCAGCGGTGTCCCGCTCGATTGTCGGCAACTCGTGGTTCTGGTTTGTCGGGGCGATTTACCTGACGCAAATCCCGGCCTATGCCAAGGAATGGATGCACGGCGACGAAACCGTTGTGACGCTGATTCTGACGGTGTTCTCGGTCGGCATCGCATTGGGTTCGATGCTGTGCGAGAAGCTCTCCGGACGCAAAGTCGAGATTGGCCTGGTGCCGTTCGGATCGTTCGGCCTGACCGTTTTCGGCCTGCTACTGTGGTGGCATTCCGGCTCAATACCGGAAAGCGCCGCCGGCCATGGCTGGATCGAGATCCTCGGTTTTGGCCACGCTTGGCTGGTGTTGCTCGACATCCTCGGCCTGGGTGTCTTCGGCGGTTTCTACATCGTGCCGCTGTACGCGCTGATCCAGTCACGTACCGCGGAGAACGAGCGGGCGCGGGTGATTGCCGCCAACAATATCCTCAACGCGTTGTTCATGGTGGTGTCGGCGATTGTCTCGATCGTCTTGCTGAGTGTGGCCAAGCTGTCGATCCCGCAACTGTTCCTGGTGGTCTCGTTGCTGAACATCGGCGTCAACGCTTACATCTTCAAGATCGTCCCCGAGTTCACCATGCGTTTCATGATCTGGCTGCTCAGCCATTCCATGTACCGCGTCGAACATCGCAACCTGGATATGATTCCCGATGAAGGCGCGGCGTTGCTGGTGTGCAATCACGTGTCATTCGTCGACGCCTTGCTGATTGGCGGCGCGGTACGTCGGCCGATTCGCTTTGTCATGTACTACAAGATCTACAACCTGCCGGTGCTGAACTTCATCTTCCGTACCGCGGGGACGATTCCGATTGCCGGGCGCCAGGAAGACATCCAGATATATGAACAAGCCTTCATGCGCATTGCCCGGTATCTGAAGGACGGTGAGCTGGTGTGCATTTTTCCCGAGGGTAAATTGACCGCCGATGGCGAGATCAACGAGTTCAAGGGCGGCTTGACGCGGATTCTCGAAGAGACCCCGGTGCCGGTGATTCCGTTGGCTTTGCAGGGGTTGTGGGGGAGTTTCTTCAGCCGCGATCCGGGTAAAGGGCTGTTTCGCCGGTTGTGGTCGCGGGTGACATTGGTGGCAGGGCCGGCGGTGGCGGTTGAGGTGGCGGAGCCTGCGAAGTTGCAGGTGTTGGTGGGGGAGTTGCGTGGGACCGTCAGATAGCCGCTGGCTGTGCTGGCCTCATCGCGGGCAAGCGCGCTCCCACAACAATCGGATGTGTGCACAAAATGTGTGATTCACCTCCGGCCCTGTGGGAGCGAGCTTGCTCGCGATGACGATCTGAAAGTTAAGCGCTGACCTTCAGGCCAACCAACCCGCTAATGATCAACGCCACACTCGCCAGCCTCACAAGCGCCATGGATTCGCCAAACAGAATGATCCCGGCGATCACTGTGCCAACGGCACCGACACCGGTCCAGATCGCATAGGCCGTACCCAGCGGCAATTCCTTCATTGCAAGGCCGAGCAAGCCAAGGCTGATAGCCATGGCCGCAACGGTCAACACAGTGGGGAGCGGGCGGGTGAAGCCGTCGGTGTACTTGAGGCCGACGGCCCAGCCCACTTCGAACAGGCCGGCGAAAAACAGAATGATCCAGGACATGAAGACCTCCATCGTCTGACGGGGTCGTCCCCTGATTAATGACTCGATCGAGCCGCGAGGTCGTCCTCGCGTTGCGCAATATAGTGCCCAGCATTAACCCGGGGATCAAGTTTTCAACTCAGTTACTGGCCTGTTGCGCCGCCATTTTCCGATCCTGTTTCTCGCTCATGCGGCGGAAATACGTCGAAAGCAATGCCCCGGAAATGTTGTGCCACACGCTGAACAAGGCGCTCGGCACCGCCGCCAGTGGCGAGAAGTGTGCACTCGCCAATGCGGCACCCAATCCGGAGTTCTGCATGCCGACTTCCAGGGCCAGGGATTTGCGCTGGGCCAGAGGCAGCTTGAACAGGCGCCCGGTGAAGTAGCCCAGCAGGTAGCCGAAGCTGTTGTGCAGCATGACCACGGCCATGATCAACAGACCGGACTCTGCGATCTTCGCCTGGCTGGCGGCGACGACTGCGGTGACGATGATCACGATGCTGACCACCGACACCAGCGGCAACACGTCCACGGCATGGCGAACCTTGTCGCCGAGCACCCGTTGGGCAACCACGCCCAGCACGATCGGTAACAGCACCACTTGCAGGATCGACCAGAACAACTCCATGAACGACACCGGCAACCAGGCCGAGGCCAGCAGCCAGATCAGGGCTGGGGTCAGTAGCGGGGCGAGGAGGGTGGTGACGGCGGCGATGGCCACCGACAGCGCCAGGTCGCCACGGGCCAGCCAGGTCATCACGTTCGAGGAGGTGCCACTTGGGCAGCAGCCGACCAGAATCACGCCGACGGCGATTTCCGGCGGCAAGTGGAACACCTGGCAGAGCAACCACGCCACGCCCGGCATGATCACGAAATGGGCAACCACGCCCAGGGCCACGCGCCAGGGATGGCGAGCGACTTCGGCGAAGTCTTCGAGTTTGAGGGTCAGGCCCATGCCGAACATCACCAGCCCCAGCAAGGGCACGATGGCGCCTTTGAGGCCGATGAACCATGCCGGCTGCAGAAACGCCACGACAGCGAAAATCAGTACCCAGTAAGCGAAGGTGTTGCCGACAAAACGACTTAATGCAGCCAGTGCGCGCATGGCCTGATCCTTATTTTTACGTAACACCACAAAACCCCTGTAGGAGCGAGCTCGCGATGGTGTGTCAGGCAAAGAGGGGCGACTGACACTCCATCGCGAGCAAGCTCGCTCCTACATTAGAGATCACAAGCTTTTAGATCCCCTGCGGAGTCTCTTCACCACCCAGCGCTTCAACCAACGCCGGCAGGAAATCGCCGAAGGTCAGCATCATCAGGGTGAAGCTGGCGTCCAGTTGGCCCAGGGCTTCGTCGCCGCCGTCCTGTTCCGCCTGGTCTTGCAGCAGGTCTTCGAACTTCAGGCGCTTGACCACCATTTTGTCGTCGAGGACGAAGGACAGTTTGTCCTGCCAGGCCAGGGACAGTTGAGTGACCACTTTGCCGGTGCTCAGGTGCAGCTGGATTTCTTCGCTGGTCAGGTCCTGGCGCTTGCAACGCACGATGCCGCCGTCTTCGTGGGTGTCGCGCAGTTCGCACTCGTCCAGCACAAAGAAGTCGTCCGCGGCTTTCTGGGTGGTGACCCACTCGGTCATGGTCGCGGTCGGGGACATCTTCACGGTCAGCGGGCGCACCGGCAGGGTGCCGATCACTTCACGCAGGGTCGACAGCAAGTCTTCGGCGCGTTTCGGGCTGGCCGAGTTGACCAGGATCAGGCCCTGTTTCGGCGCGATGGCGGCGAAGGTCGACGAGCGGCGGATAAAGGCGCGGGGCAGGAAGGCCTGGATGATTTCATCCTTGATCTGATCGCGCTCCTTCTTATAGACCTTGCGCATTTGCTCGGCTTCGATCTCTTCGACCTTTTCCTTGACGGCGTCACGCACGACGCTGCCCGGCAAAATACGTTCTTCCTTGCGTGCGGACACCAGCAGGAAGTCACCGCTGACGTGTACCAGTGGTGCATCTTCGCCTTTGCCGAATGGCGCGACGAAACCGTAGGTGGTCAACTCCTGGCTTGCACATGGGCGCGCCAGTTTGGTGGCCAGTGCAGTTTCCAACGCCTCGGCATCAACAGGCAGATCTTGGGTCAGGCGATAGATAAGCAGGTTTTTGAACCACATGGGGTGAGTCTCTCCTTTATACAAAGGGGGGCATTATTGTCTTCGCCGTGCCATAGGCCAACCTTTCTCTAAGCCTTTGGAAGGGCTGAGAAAATTATTTTAAAAAGTGCTTGCCAGAGGTTGGGTCGCTCCGTAGAATGCGCGCCACACCGAAGCGAAGGGTGATTAGCTCAGCTGGGAGAGCGTCTGCCTTACAAGCAGAATGTCGGCGGTTCGATCCCGTCATCACCCACC
>NZ_JBYTDD010000045.1:0-39458 GCF_058791055.1 Pseudomonas sp. EU05-FHT14B02
GCCGGGCGCGCACCGCACGCCAGCCGAGCCAGAACAGGTACAGGCCGCTGAGCACACCGAGCACGTCAAACGCCGTATTGCCAAACTTTTCGTCTACAAAACCAAAAACATTATTTGCATTCTTTGTATACAAAAGCATAATCCACTTCGTGCGAGTTCCTGACCAAGAGGTCAACAAATTCGCAAGTACCTCAAAGGGCCGCTGCCACCCCTCTCGGATCCGGCCCTGGAAATAACAATAAAACTCTTGAGGAGTACTCGCTGTGGAAAGCCGCAAATCCGAAGCATCGACGCTGGAAATCTCGCCGCCATTACGCAATGGCTTGCTGGAACGTCTGTTCAAACTCAGCTTGCACGGCACCACGGTGAAGACCGAGCTGATTGCCGGTCTGACAACCTTCATCACCATGGCTTACATCATTTTCGTCAACCCCAACATCATGGCCGACGCCGGGATCGATCACGGTGCCGCGTTCGTCGCCACCTGTATCGCCGCGGCACTCGGTTGCCTGTTGATGGGCCTGTACGCCAACTGGCCGGTCGGCCTGGCACCAGGCATGGGGCTGAACGCTTTCTTCACCTACACCGTGGTCGGCACCATGGGCTACAACTGGGAAACCGCCCTCGGCGCGGTGTTTGTGTCCGGTGTGTTGTTCATGATCCTGACCTTCTCGCGGATTCGCGAATGGCTGCTCAACAGCATCCCGGTCAGCCTGCGCTTCGCCATGGGCGCCGGCGTGGGTCTGTTCCTGGGGCTGATCGGCCTGAAAACCGCAGGTATCGTCGTCGATAGCCCTGCCACACTGATCAAACTCGGTTCCCTGCGCGAACCCGGTCCGCTGCTCGCCGCCGTATGCTTCCTGATGATTGCAATCCTCAGCTATCACAAGGTGTTCGGCGCGATCCTCATCAGCATCATCACCGTGACCCTCGCCGGTTGGGGCCTTGGGCTGGTGCACTACGAGGGCATCATGTCGGCCCCGCCAAGCCTGGCTCCGACCTGGATGGCCATGAACGTTGTGGGTGTATTCAACATCAGCATGGTCAGCGTGGTCCTGGCCTTCCTCTTCGTGCACATGTTCGACACCGCAGGCACACTGATGGGCGTTGCCCAGCGTGCCAACCTGGTGGGCGCTGATGGCAGGATCGAAAACCTCTCCCGCGCCATGAAAGCCGACAGTGCTTCCAGCGTATTCGGTGCGGTAGTCGGCGTTCCGCCAGTCACCAGCTACGTGGAAAGTGCTGCCGGCGTTGCAGCGGGTGGTCGGACTGGTCTTACCGCAGTGACCGTAGGTGTGCTATTTATTGCAGCCATGTTCTTCGCACCGCTGGCCGGCATGATCCCTGCCTATGCAACCGCGGGTGCGCTGATTTATGTAGCGATGCTGATGATGGGCGGCATGGCCCACATCGAATGGGACGAAGCCACCGACAGTATTCCGGCGATCGTTACCGCAATCATGATGCCCCTGACCTTCTCGGTCGCCGACGGCATCGCACTGGGCTTCATCACCTATGTGGCGATGAAGGCCGGTACCGGCAAGTACAAGGAAATTTCGGTGAGCCTGTGGGTGCTCTGCGCGATCTTCATCGCCAAGTTCATCTTCTTGTAAGCCAAACGCGGTACACGCTTGAAAACAGCCTCACCCCGTCGGGTGGGGCTTTTGTGCAAATGGAGGAAAGTGATGAGTCTGGAAACCTGGCTGCTGTTCAGCGGCGCTGCGCTGATAGTGATCCTGATCCCGGGACCGCTGTCGTTGCTGATGATCAGCAACAGTCTGAATTACGGCCTGCGCCGCTCTTACCCGGCCTTTCTCGGCGGCGTGTCCGCATCGATCTGCCTGCTGAGTGCTTCGGCGCTGGGCCTGGGTGCGTTGTTGCTGGCGTCGGAACAGCTGTTCAGTGCCTTGAAGATTCTTGGCGCCCTTTACCTGTTCTACCTCGCCTGGCAGAGCTGGCAGCAATCGCGCCTGCCTTCCCATGGCGCTGAAGTGCCACAGGCCGCGCCGGTGCCACAATTTCGCGCACTGTTCGGGCGTGCGTTCATGCTGGGCGCGAGCAACCCGAAAGACATCCTGTTCTTCGCCGCTTTCCTGCCGCAGTTCTTGAGTGCCGAACAGCCGTTTCTCCCACAACTGCTGGTGATGATCGCGACCTGGACCGTGCTCGACCTGCTGTGCAAATTGGCCTACGGCCTCGGCGCCCATGGTGCGGCACGGTATCTGCGCAGCGGCAACGGCCAGAGCTGGTTCAACCGGATCAGTGCGGGGCTGTTCAGTGGTGCGGGGGCTGCATCGTTGTTGAGCCGATAACAGTTGTAGGAGCGAGCTTGCTCGCGATGGTCGTCAACGATAACGCGTGCAATATGAATTATCGCGTTGTCCGGGCCTCCATCGCGAGCAATCGAGCGTCGACCGGCTGCTCCGACAGAAGACGAAAAAAAGCCCGCAGTGTGAGCGGGCGAAAGACCAAAGAAGCTATATGCGCAGTCGCTTCCAGGTTGCAGCAGCTGCCTGGGGGATCAGCTGCCGCGATAGGTGGAGTAGCTGTAAGGCGAAATCAGCAACGGCACATGGTAGTGATCCTGCTCGGCGGAGATGCCAAAACGCAGCACCACCACATCAAGGAATGCAGGCTCCGGCAGCTGAACGCCACGGGCGCGGTAGTAATCGCCGGCATGAAACTGAACCTGATAGACCCCGGTGCGGTAGTCATCGCCTTGCAGCAGCGGTGCATCGACACGGCCATCGCTGTTGGTGACGGCAGTGGCGACCAATTCCAGCTGCGAACCTTCAACGCGGTACAACTCAACCTTGATCGAGCTGCCCGGGCAACCGTGTGCTGCGTCCAAAACGTGTGTAGTCAAACGTCCCATTGATTCTGCGCGCCTGCCTGCGTGGAGCAGTCAGACTTCGCGCCTCCCGAAGTCAGTTGAAAAGGAGACCGCACCGATTCGGAGCACGAAAAGCTGCGGCGAGCGACTGATTAAGACATTTTCCATGAAAATTGTACACAATAAAAACGACATTTTTCCCGTGACTCCCGCCATCTGCATATTTGTCGTCGATTTACCGCTAAACCGCACAATCTATGAACCCTTCAATCAATAATTGACCAGTCAGGCAGATTTCTTGCAGGCTCACGCCAATAGCAGTAAAAGATGACAGTCGGTGAAAAATGCGAAAAATCAGGCTTACAAAGTGAATATAAAGTTGTATACAATCAGCCCATCGCTGTGACGCAAGCCTGCCATCCCATTTTCAGCTGCGTCACACCAACCGTCATCATCGAATAAGAAGGAAGCCTGCAGTGAGCGCTGACTACCCACGCGACCTGGTCGGTTACGGCAGTAACCCTCCTCACCCCCACTGGCCGGGCAATGCCCGTATTGCCCTGTCGTTCGTACTCAATTATGAAGAAGGCGGCGAGCGCAACATCCTTCACGGCGACAAAGAATCCGAAGCGTTCCTCTCGGAAATGGTTTCAGCCCAGCCGCTGCAAGGCGCACGCAACATGAGCATGGAATCCCTCTACGAGTATGGCAGCCGTGCCGGCGTGTGGCGGATCCTGAAGCTGTTCAAGGAATTCGACATTCCACTGACTATCTTCGCCGTGGCCATGGCCGCCCAGCGTCACCCGGACGTGATCCGCGCCATGGTCGATGCCGGCCACGAGATCTGCAGCCATGGCTATCGCTGGATCGACTACCAGTACATGGACGAAGCCCAGGAACGCGAGCACATGCTCGAAGCGATCCGCATCCTTACCGAAATCACAGGCACTCGCCCGCTGGGCTGGTACACCGGCCGCACGGGTCCAAACACCCGTCGCCTGGTGATGGAAGAAGGTGGTTTCCTCTACGACTGCGATACCTACGACGACGACCTGCCTTACTGGGAACCGAACAACCCGACCGGCAAGCCGCACCTGGTGATTCCGTACACCCTGGACACCAACGACATGCGTTTCACCCAGGTCCAGGGTTTCAACAAGGGCGACGACTTCTTCGAATACCTGAAAGATGCGTTCGACGTGCTCTACGCCGAAGGCGCCGAGGCTCCCAAGATGCTGTCGATCGGCCTGCACTGCCGCCTGATCGGCCGTCCGGCGCGTCTGGCTTCACTCAAGCGCTTTATCGAATACGCTAAAAGTCATGAACAGGTGTGGTTCAGCCGTCGCGTCGACATCGCGCGTCACTGGCAAGAAACCCACCCGTACACAGGGGCTGCCAAATGAGCACCTTTCAAACCGTCAAACCTTCGGCCCTGAGCCGCGACGCCTTCGTCGCCGCTTTCGCCGACATCTACGAACATTCGCCATGGGTGGCCGAGAAGGCCTACGACCTGGGCCAGGATGCCTCGATCGATGAGATCGAAACCCTGCACCAGCGCATGAGCGACATCCTGTTGAGCGCCGATCACACCAGTCAGCTGGCATTGATCAACGCTCACCCGGACCTGGCCGGCAAAGCCGCCGTCCAGGGCCAACTTACCGAAGCCAGCACCAATGAACAGGCTGGCGCCGGTATCCACCAATGCACGGCCGAAGAGTTTTCTCGCTTCACCGAGCTGAACGACGCCTACAAAGCCAAGTTCAAGTTTCCCTTCATCATGGCGGTAAAAGGCAGCAACCGGCATCAGATCCTCGCAGCGTTCGAAACGCGCATCCACAACCCGGTCGACACCGAGTTCAAGTGCGCGCTGGCGGAGATCAACAAGATCGCCCTGTTCCGATTACTGACCCTATAGCAAGCCTGGCCCCAGCGGATTCAAGAACGCCGAAACCGCCGGGGCCTGGCAAGTATCCCAAGCCACTTATTTAAAGGCAGACAAGAAGAATGAAAGCTTACGCCGTACCTTTCGAGAAGTTCGTCAACCTGGCCGATGCCCGACTGGGCACTAAAATCATCTCGGTCACCGATGACTGGTTCGCAGACGCCAACCGTCTGTTCCAACCGACCCCGGCCGTATGGAAGGAGGGCGTGTTCGATGACAACGGCAAGTGGATGGACGGCTGGGAATCGCGTCGCAAGCGCTTCGAAGGCTTCGACAGCGCAGTGATCCGCCTGGGCGTACCGGGTTCGATCAAGGGCGTCGACATCGACACTTCATTCTTCACCGGCAACTTCCCGCCATCGGCGTCCCTGGAAGCCTGCTTCCTGGCCGAAGGCGAGCCGAACGAAAACACCCAGTGGGTTGAAGTGCTGTCGGCCGTTGAGCTGCAAGGCAACAGCCACCACTACCACGAAATCAACAACGACCAGGCCTTCAGCCACCTGCGCTTCAACATCTACCCGGATGGCGGCGTGGCCCGTCTGCGCGTGTACGGCGTGCCGTTCCGTGACTGGTCGGCTACCGGCGACAACGAGCAAGTCGACCTGGCTGCGGCCCTTAACGGTGGTCGCGCCCTCGCCTGCTCCGATGAACACTTCGGCCGCATGAGCAACATCCTCAACCCGGGCCGTGGCATCAACATGGGCGATGGCTGGGAAACCGCGCGTCGTCGTACCCCGGGTAATGACTGGGTCATCGTCGCGCTGGGTCATGCCGGCGAAGTCGAGAAAGTCATCGTCGACACCCTGCACTTCAAAGGCAACTACCCGGACAGCTGCTCGATCCAGGGCGCGTTCGTGAAGGGCGGTACCGACAGCCAAATCGAAACCCAGTCGCTGTTCTGGCGCGAACTGCTGCCAAGCCAGAAGCTGGAAATGCACGCCGAGCACACCTTCGCCGAGCAGATCAAGGCACTGGGCCCGATCACCCACATCCGCCTGAACGTGTTCCCGGATGGTGGTGTGAGCCGCCTGCGCGTTTTGGGCAAGGTCGCGAAGTAATGCTGAGCCTGTAGGAGCGAGCTTGCTCGCGAAAAACGTCAAGACACCGTGTTCATTCAGATTGGGCGCGTTTTCGTTGACGACCATCGCGAGCAAGCTCGCTCCTACAAAGAATCATCCACACCTGAACAAATTAAGAAGACCAGCATGCGCACACTGACGATTGAACCGCTGACCAAAGAAGCCTTCGCCCCTTTCGGTGACGTTATCGAAACCGACGGTAGCGATCACTTCATGATCAACAACGGTTCGACCATGCGCTTCCACAAACTGGCGACGGTGGAAACCGCCGCGCCAGAGGACAAGGCGATCATCAGCATTTTCCGCGCCGACGCGCAGGACATGCCCCTGACCGTCAGCATGCTGGAGCGCCATCCGCTGGGCAGCCAGGCTTTCATTCCGCTGCTCGGCAACCCCTTTCTGATCGTGGTCGCGCCACTTGGCGATGAACCTGTATCAGGCTTGGTCCGCGCCTTCGTCACCAACGGCAGGCAGGGCATTAATTACCATCGCGGCGTCTGGCACCACCCGGTGCTGACGATCGAAAAGCGGGATGACTTCCTGGTGGTTGATCGCAGTGGCACAGGCAATAACTGCGATGAGCATTTTTTCAAAGAGGATGAGCGTTTGATCCTCGCCCCCCACCAATAAGAGAAGGTCTGATCACTCGACAACAGAGTGACAGGCGAGAGGTAAAGACTGTGGAAGCACATCTGTTGGAATGGCTGAACCTGAGCGTGCGCTGGGTTCACATGATTACTGGCGTGGCCTGGATCGGTGCGTCGTTCTATTTCGTATGGCTGGAAAACAACCTCAATCGGGTCAATCCGAAAAGCGGTCTGGCCGGTGATTTGTGGGCGATCCACGGCGGCGGTATCTATCACCTGGAAAAATACAAACTGGCTCCACCGACCATGCCGGACAACCTGCACTGGTTCAAATGGGAAGCCTACTTCACCTGGATGTCGGGGATCGCGCTGCTGTGCGTGGTGTTCTACTCCAACCCGACGCTCTACCTGCTGGCTCCGGGCAGCACCCTGAGCGGTCCTGAAGGCGTGGCCATCGGCCTCGGCTCGCTGTTCATCGGCTGGTTCATCTACTCCTTCCTCTGCGACTCGGCCCTGGGCAAACGCCCTGCCCTGTTGGGTTTCATCCTGTTCGTCCTGATCATCGGCGCCGCCTACGGCTTCAGCAAAGTGTTCAGCGGTCGTGGTGCGTACCTGCACGTCGGCGCGATCATCGGCACCATCATGGTCGGCAACGTGTTCCGCATCATCATGCCGGCGCAGCGCGCACTGGTGGCGGCGATCGCCGAGAACCGCACGCCGGATCCGGCGCTGCCGGCCAAAGGCTTGCTGCGTTCACGTCACAACAACTACTTCACCTTGCCGGTGCTGTTCATCATGATCAGCAACCACTTCCCGAGCACCTACGGCAGCCAGTACAACTGGCTGATCCTGGCCGGGATCGCGGTACTGGCGGTGTTGGTGCGTCACTACTTCAACACCCGTCACGACAGCCACAAGTTTGCCTGGACCCTGCCGGTGGCAGCGGTAGGCATGATCTGCCTGGCTTATGTGTCCGGTCCGAAGCCGATGTCCAGCGCCTCTGAAGTGGCCAACGCTCCAGCGAAAATCGAATACCAGCCGCTGCCGGAAACCGCAGTGGGCGGTGGTTTGAAACCTGCTGAAGCCAAACCTGCACAAGCACCTGCTGCCGCTCCGGCTCAGGCATCCAATGCTGGCCCGGGTTTCGACAAGGTGCACAGCGTGATTCAGGAACGTTGCACGGTTTGCCACTCGGCCAAGCCAACCAGCCCGTTGTTCAGCGCGGCACCGGCCGGTGTGATGCTGGACACTCCCGAGCAAATCCGCCAGAACGCACCGCGGATTCAGGCGCAAGCCGTCACCAGCCAGATCATGCCACTGGGCAACATCACGCAGATGACTCAGCAGGAACGTGACCTGATCGGTGCCTGGATTGTGCAGGGAGCCCAGACCAATTAATCGCTAAAAGCATCGCGGGCAAGCTCGCTCCCACAGGTTTTGCATGGCCTGTGTGGGAGTTGGCTTGCCTGCGATTGGCCGCAACGCGGTCCACCAGATTCGAATACAGCTGCCAGCAGCACTGCAGCTGTAAATCACAAGAATAAAAAAATCCGAGGTGTTGCATGTCCGAGCTATCCGAAGCGCGCATCCCCGTCGCACCCGCCATTCAGCGTTTGCCCCTTTTGCAACTGATCCTGGTTGGTCTGCAACACGTTCTGCTGATGTACGGCGGTGCCATTGCAGTGCCACTGATCATCGGACAGGCCGCTGGCCTGAGTCGTGAAGAAATCGCCTTCCTGATCAACGCCGACCTGTTGGTGGCGGGTATCGCCACCATCGTCCAGTCCCTCGGCATCGGCCCCATGGGCATTCGCATGCCGGTGATGATGGGCGCCAGTTTCGCCGCCGTCGGCAGCATGGTCGCCATGGCCGGCATGCCCGGTATCGGCCTGCAAGGGATCTTCGGCGCGACCATCGCCGCCGGCTTCTTCGGCATGATCATCGCCCCGTTCATGTCAAAAGTCGTACGCTTCTTCCCGCCGCTGGTGACCGGCACAGTCATCACCTCGATCGGTTTGTCGCTGTTCCCCGTGGCTGTGAACTGGGCCGGCGGCGGTGCCAGCGCCACTCAATTCGGTTCTCCGATTTACCTGACCATCGCCGCACTGGTACTGGGTACCATCTTGTTGGTGCATCGCTTCATGCGCGGTTTCTGGGTCAATATCTCCGTGCTGATCGGCATGTGCCTGGGCTACGTGCTCTGCGGCCTGCTCGGCATGGTCGACCTCAGTGGCATGGCTCAGGCGCCATGGCTGCAATTCGTCACTCCGCTGCACTTCGGCCTGCCGAAATTCGAACTGGCACCGATCCTCTCGATGTGCCTGGTGGTAGTGATCATCTTCGTCGAGTCCACCGGGATGTTCCTGGCGCTGGGCAAGATCACCGGCCAGGAAGTCTGCCCACGGATGCTGCGTCGAGGCTTGTTGTGCGATGCCGGCGCTTCGTTCTTCGCCGGCTTCTTCAACACTTTCACCCACTCCTCCTTCGCCCAGAATATCGGCCTGGTACAGATGACCGGCGTGCGTTGCCGTTCGGTGACCATCGTTGCCGGCGGCTTGCTGATCGTCTTGAGCCTGCTGCCCAAAGCCGCGTTTTTGGTGGCGTCGATTCCTCCGGCTGTACTGGGCGGCGCAGCGATTGCGATGTTCGGCATGGTCGCCGCCACCGGAATCAAGATTCTCCAGGAAGCTGACATCGGTGACCGTCGCAACCAGTTGCTGGTGGCGGTGAGCATCGGCATGGGTCTGATCCCGGTTGTACGCCCGGAGTTTTTCGCCCACCTGCCCGTGTGGATGAGCCCTATCACCCACAGCGGCATCGCCATGGCCACCCTCAGCGCGCTGACGCTGAACCTGCTGTTCAACATCCTTGGTGGAGCCGAACGCGCGGCCATCAACGACTGCCACGCCCACACGCATTAACCCGGAAACACACGCCCCCTGTAGGAGCGAGCCTGCTCGCGATGAACCCGAGAACACCGCGTTTATCCAGATAACACGCGTAATCGTTGACGACCATCGCGAGCAGGCTCGCTCCTACAGGGTAAGGGTTTCCTGCGCCTTAAAATAAAAACAAGAGGGAGCAACAGATGATTCGGACACAAACCAACCTGCTGTTGGCTGCTGGCCTGCTGGCCGCGAGTCAGGCCATGGCCGGCGATCTACTGCTGTGGCAGACCAACAGCCTGAGCTATCTGTATGGCAAGAACTTCGCGATCAACCCAGCGATCCAGCAGACGATAACCTTCGAACACGCCGACCGCTGGAAGTACGGCGACAACTTCATGTTCATCGACAGCACCTACTACAACGGCGAGAAAGACCGAAACAAAGGCGTTCATGCCTATTACGGCGAGTTCAGCCCACGCCTCTCCTTCGGCAAGATCCTCGACCGCCGTTTCGAATTCGGCCCGATCAAGGACGTGCTGCTGGCCATGACCTACGAGAACGGCGAAGACGACACCGAGGCCTACCTGATCGGCCCTGGTTTCGACCTCGCGGTACCGGGCTTCAACTTTTTCACCTTGAACTTCTATTACCGCCAGACCGAAGGCTCGCGCCCTGGCGATGATGTCTGGCAAATCAGCCCGGCCTGGTCCTACACCCTGCCACTGGGTAACTCGAACCTGTTGATCGACGGCTACATCGACTGGGTGGTGGATAACGACCAGAACGCCCGCGGCACCTATCACGCCAACCTGCACTTCAACCCGCAGATCAAATACGACCTGGGCAAAGCCCTGGGCTGGCGCGAGAAACAGGTGTATGTCGGCACCGAATACAGCTACTGGAAAGACAAATACGGCGTCCAGGACAGCTCCCGTTTCAACACCAATGAAAACACCGCCAGCCTGCTGGTAAAGGTGCACTTCTGATGTTGCTCCGCAACCGTGCCCAAAACCTGCCGTCGGTGCGCCGTTGCGGAGCACTTGAGACCTGGCCGAGGAGTCAGTATTCTCCGCGGCCGCCCGAATCCGGTTTAAAAAAAAGTCCGGATGTAAAACCTGACCAAAAAGCCAACTTATCCCGGCTCTGGCAGGTACCAAGGCACTCCACCCCCCTCTCAATCGACCGCTTTTGCGCCGTCGAACGGGAGTTTTTTTGCTTTTTGAAAGCCTTGGCTCAGCTCTTGCTAACAGCATTAAAGCTGACCGAATGGATGATTTTTTACCGCTACAGAGAAAAGGCGCCACACCAGAGCGCCGACCTTAAAAAAATAACGTGGAACCACCTACTTTTTGGGAGCAACCGAATGAAACGTACGTGCACTAGCCTGATGCTGGCAGGATCGATGCTGGCCGGAGGCCAGGCCATGGCCGGCGATTTGCTGCAGTGGCAGAACAACAGCCTGACCTACCTGTATGGCAAGGACTTCCAGGTCAACCCGCGCATCCAGCAGACGGTGACCTTCGAACACGCCGATGCCTGGAAGTACGGCGACAACTTCTTCTTCATCGACAAAATCTTCTACAACGGCAAGGAAGACCATTTCGCGGGTGAAAACACTCACTACGGCGAATTCCAGCCACGTCTGTCGTTCGGCAAGATCTTTGACCAGAAGCTGGAGTTCGGCCCGATCAAGGACGTGCTGCTGGCCATGACGTATGAGTTCGGCGAAGACGACACCGAGTCGTACCTGGTCGGTCCTGGTTTCGACCTGGCCATTCCTGGTTTCGATTACTTCCAGTTGAACTTCTATAATCGTCACACCGAGGGCGGCCGTCCGGGTGACGATGTCTGGCAGATCACTCCGGTCTGGTCCTACACCATTCCGGTGGGTGGCTCGGACGTCCTGATCGACGGCTTCATGGACTGGGTGGTAGACAACGACGTCAACAGCAAAGGCGAATACCACGCCAACCTGCACTTCAACCCGCAGGTCAAATACGACCTGGGCAAGGCGTTGAATCTGGGTGCCAAGCAACTGTACGTCGGTGTCGAGTATGACTACTGGAAAAACAAATACGGTATCGAAGACAGCCAGGGCTTCAAGACCGATCAGAGCGTGACCAGCTTCCTGGTCAAGGTTCACTTCTGATCTGAAAACCTCCTGTAGGAGCGAGCCCGCTCGCGATTGTCGAGGACGATAACGCTGGGGTCCTGATACCCCGCGGCGTCCTTTCGTCCATCGCGAGCTCGCTCCTACATCTCAAGCCGAAACCAAAGGCTCCCCTATTCCAAGAAACCGGCACAACTCCCCGCGCTTGGCCAACGCATCCCGTCGCCCCAGTTCAATCAACTCGCTGCAATACCCCGCCTCAAACAGCAGATAACTCAGCACCCCTGCCCCGCTGGTCTTGGTCGCACCCGGCCCGCGCAGAAACAGGCGCAACGCCGCCGGCAATTCCTGGCGATGGCGCGCGGCAATCTCGTCGATCGGCTGGCTTGGTGAAATCACCAATACGTCCACCGGCGCCACGCCCAAAGCGCGGGTGGGTGTACCGTCGGGCATCAGGTGACTGAACTGGTTCAGGCGCTGCAACAGCTCGATGTCGCTTTCCAGACTGTCAATGAACGTACTGTTGAGCATGTGCCCGCCGATCTGCGCCAGGGTCGGCTGCTGACCGGTGTAGCTGCGCAGCAAAGGTTGTTGTGGGTCAACGCCACGAGGGTTGCCGCTGACGCCCACCACCAGTACCCGACTGGCACCCAGATGCAACGCCGGACTGATCGGCGCCGACTGACGCACCGCGCCATCACCGAAATACTCTTCGCCGATTTTCACCGGGGCGAACAGCAGCGGAATGGCCGAACTGGCGAGCAGGTGTTCAACGGATAAACGGGTGGGAACACCGATACGCCGATGGCGCAACCAGGCATCGATCTTGCCGCCCCCCTGATAGAAGGTGACTGCCTGGCCGGACTCATAGCCGAACGCCGTGACCGCCACCGCATGCAATTGCTTCTGTGCGATCGCTTCGGCGATGCCACCCATATGCAGCTTGTCGTTGAGCAAATCCCGCAACGGAGAACTGTTGAGCAGCGCCACCGGAACCTGGGTACCGATGCCGAGCAAACTGTGGCTGACAAAACGGCTGGCCTGGCGGATTACCCCGGGCCAGTCGCTGCGCAACACCAGATGACTGCGAAAGCCCTGCCAGAATGCCGTCAGGCGTTCGATGGCGTTACGAAAGTCCATCGCCCCGCTGGCGAGGCTGACGGCGTTGATCGCGCCCGCCGAGGTGCCGACGATCACCGGAAACGGATTGCGGGCCCCCGGCGGCAGCAATTCGGCAATCGCCGCCAGCACCCCGACCTGATAGGCCGCCCGAGCCCCGCCACCGGAAAGAATCAACCCTGTAACCGGTTCGCCTGGACTCATGCACAACTCTCCATGGTGCTTGATGGGATTTCGTTGTTTCGACCTGTTCCCTTGCTCGCGATAGTTGTGAAAACGCCGCGGGGGTCAGGTGTCCCGCGTTATCGTTGGCCACCATCGCGAGCTCGCTCCTACACGCGTTTCGCGTACAGCTTGGGCTCGCCCGGTGGACGGCTCTTGAAGCGGCGATGGGCCCACAGGTATTGCTCGGGATGCTCGCGCAGAACGCTTTCGATCCATTGGTTGATGCGCAGGCAGTCGGCCTCCTCGGTTTCGCCGGGGAAGCCTTCGAGCGGCGCATGGATCACCAGGCGATATCCGCTGCCATCCGCCAGACGTTCCTGGGTGAACGGCACCACCAGCGCCTTGCCCAGCCGCGCAAACTTGCTCGTGGCGGTGACGGTCGCGGCCTGAATGCCGAACAGCGGCACGAAAATGCTTTGCTTGGCGCCGTAGTCCTGATCCGGTGCGTACCAGATCGCCCGGCCCGAGCGCAGCAGCTTTAGCATGCCGCGCACGTCTTCGCGTTCCACTGCCAGCGAATCGAGGTTGTGCCGCTCGCGGCCCTGGCGCTGGATGTAGTCGAACAGCGGATTCTTGTGCTCGCGGTACATGCCGTCGATGGTGTGCTGTTGACCGAGCAACGCTGCGCCGATTTCCAGCGTCGTGAAGTGCAGGGCCATCAGGATCACGCCCTTGCCCTCACGCTGAGCCTGCTGCAAATGCTCCAGCCCTTCGATATGAGCAAGATTTGCCAGGCGCTTGCGCGACCACCACCAGCTCATCGCCATCTCAAAGAACGCGATGCCGGTGGAGGCGAAGTTTTCCTTGAGCAGGCGTTTGCGTTCGGCGGCGGTTTTTTCAGGAAAACACAGTTCCAGATTGCGCTTGGCAATGCGCCGTCTGTCGCCGGCTACCCGATACATCAAAGCGCCCAGGACACGACCGATCCACAGCAGTGCCGGATACGGCAGCTGGACGATCAGCCACAACAGCCCCAGGCCACACCACAACGGCCAGAAACGTGGAGATAGAAATGCTTTTCGAAAACGCGGGCGGTCCATTAATGCTTCCGGAATGACAATGGCCGCGCATTCTACATCGTTCGGCCCGGCTTGCGGCCCGCGGGCGTTCTCGTTATAAGTCTCGGCACTTTTAGTGACAAGTCGTTGTATGCCGACCATGAGCCAAACCGAACCGCTAGACCAAGATCCCGTGTTCCAGTTGAAGGGCAGCATGCTGGCCATTACGGTGCTGGAACTGGCCCGTAACGACCTCGAAAGCCTTGATCGGCAACTGGCCGCCAAGGTCGCACAGGCGCCCAACTTCTTCAGCAACGCGCCACTGGTACTGGCCCTGGACAAACTCCCGGCCAACGGAGGCGCGGTCGATCTGCCAGGGCTGATGCGCATCTGCCGCCAGCATGGCCTGCGTACCCTGGCGATCCGCGCCAGCCGCATCGAAGACATTGCCGCCGCCATCGCGGTCGACCTGCCGGTGCTGCCACCGTCCGGTGCCCGGGAGCGTCCACTGGACCTGACCGAAGGCGAACCGAAGAAAAAACCGGAAAAACCGCCCGAGCCGACCATCAAGCCGACGAAAATCATCACCTCGCCGGTACGCGGTGGCCAGCAGATTTATGCCCAGGGCAGCGATCTGGTGGTGATCTCCTCGGTAAGCCCGGGGGCGGAACTTCTCGCCGATGGCAACATCCATGTATACGGCCCGATGCGTGGTCGCGTGTTGGCCGGCGTCAAGGGCGACACCAAGGCGCGGATTTTCTGTCAGCAAATGAGTGCTGAACTGATTTCCATCGCCGGGCATTACAAGGTTTCCGAAGATCTGCGCCGCGACCCTCTATGGGGTTCGGGTGTGCAGGTCAGCCTGTCCGGCGACGTGTTGAACATCATTCGGCTTTAACGGATACTGCCGCATTTTCCAAGCATCTCTAAAACGTAGCGAAAACGGCTCAAACGAAGTAGGAAAAAGGCCGAAAGCAGTGTTTACCGGGGGTAAACGCCGCTCAAAACCGGATTCCAGCCAAGGCTGTCCGACTGCAGTAGTTTTTCAGGAGATGTTTTTCAGGGACTGAAAAGTCCTTTTTCCTTAGGGGTGAAACACCTTGGCCAAGATTCTCGTGGTTACATCCGGCAAGGGTGGTGTGGGTAAGACCACCACCAGCGCCGCTATCGGTACCGGCCTCGCTCTGCGCGGCCACAAAACAGTGATCGTCGACTTCGACGTGGGCTTGCGCAACCTCGACCTGATCATGGGTTGCGAGCGCCGCGTGGTGTATGACTTCGTCAACGTGGTCAACGGCGAAGCCAACCTGCAACAGGCTCTGATCAAAGACAAGCGCCTGGAAAACCTCTACGTGCTGGCCGCCAGCCAGACCCGCGACAAAGACGCGCTGACCGTCGAAGGCGTGGAAAAAGTCCTGATGCAGCTCAAGGAAGACTTTGAGTTCGTGGTCTGCGACTCCCCGGCAGGCATCGAGAAAGGCGCACACCTGGCCATGTACTTCGCCGATGAAGCGATCGTCGTGACCAACCCGGAAGTCTCCTCGGTACGTGACTCCGACCGCATGCTCGGCCTGCTGGCCAGCAAGTCCCGTCGCGCCGAACGCGGCGAAGACCCGATCAAGGAACACCTGCTGATTACCCGTTATCACCCGGAACGTGTGAGCAAAGGCGAAATGCTCGGCGTAGAAGACGTCAAGGAAATCCTTTCGGTGACCCTGCTCGGCGTGATCCCTGAATCCCAGGCGGTGCTCAAGGCATCCAACCAGGGTGTTCCGGTGATTCTCGACGACCAGAGCGATGCCGGCCAAGCCTACAGCGATACCGTGGACCGCCTGTTGGGTAAAACCGTGGAACATCGTTTCCTCGATGTACAGAAGAAGGGATTCTTCGAGCGCCTGTTTGGAGGCAACTAAGCAATGAACCTTTTTGACTTCTTTCGTGCCAACAAAAAGCAAAGCACCGCGTCGGTAGCGAAAGAGCGTCTACAGATCATCGTGGCGCACGAACGCGGCCAACGCAGTACCCCGGACTACCTGCCAGCCTTGCAGAAGGAACTGGTCGAGGTGATCCGCAAGTACGTCAATATCGGGTCCGATGACGTGCACGTCGCACTGGAAAGCCAGGGCAGCTGCTCGATTCTGGAACTCAATATCACCCTGCCAGATCGCTGAGTCGATCCGGCTGGAGCCACGGCGGTTGTAGGAGCGAGCTTGCTTGCTCCTACAACCGCCGTTGGCGTTTGTTACGAGGCTGTTTTAATGCCGCTGTCCAACATCCACATCATCCATCAGGATGCCGCCGTACTGGTGGTAAACAAACCGACCCTGTTGCTCTCTGTCCCTGGCCGGGCCGACGACAATAAGGACTGTCTGATTACCCGCCTGCAGGAAAACGGCTACCCGGAAGCGCGAATTGTCCATCGGCTGGACTGGGAGACTTCCGGAATCATCCTGCTGGCCCGCGACCCGGACACCCATCGCGAACTATCCCGACAATTTCACGATCGCGAAACCGAAAAGGCCTACACCGCCTTGTGCTGGGGTCAGCCGGAACTGGACAGCGGCAGCATCGACCTGCCCTTGCGCTACGACCCTCCGACCAAGCCGCGCCACGTGGTCGACCATGAATTCGGCAAACACGCACTGACCTTCTGGCGAGTGCTGGAGCGTTGCGGCGATTGGTGCCGCGTAGAGCTGACACCGATCACCGGCCGCTCCCACCAGTTGCGCGTGCACATGCTCTCGATTGGTCATCCGCTGCTGGGTGACGGACTCTATGCCCATGAGCAGGCGCTGGCGGCTTGGCCGCGCCTGTGTCTGCACGCGAGCATGCTCACGTTCACCCACCCGCAAAGTGGCGAACGCCTGCGCTTCGAGTGCCCGGCACCGTTCTGAACGCAACGCACTCCCCCCTGTAGGAGCGAGCTTGCTCGCGATGATCCCGAGAACGCCGCGGGGCGCCAAGCCTCCCGCGTTATCGCTGACGACCATCGCGAGCAAGCTCGCTTCTACAGGGGCGGACGCCACTCCACCTGCACGCCACCGCCAATTCCCTGACCAATACGTTAAACTGGCGCCACTGCTGTCTGGAGCTACTTTATGCGCGAAGAGTTGAACCAAGGCCTGATCGATTTCCTCAAGGCCTCCCCTACCCCGTTCCATGCCACCGCCAGCCTTGTAAAACACCTGGAAGCGGCGGGTTATCAACGCCTCGACGAGCGCGAGCCATGGAATACCGAAGCCAACGGTCGCTACTACGTCACCCGCAATGACTCTTCGATTGTCGCGATCAAAATGGGCCGGCACTCGCCGCTGCACGGTGGCATTCGCCTGGTCGGCGCCCACACCGACAGCCCGTGCCTGCGCGTCAAGCCGCAACCGGAACTGCAACGCCAGGGCTTCTGGCAACTAGGCGTTGAAGTCTATGGCGGCGCGCTGCTGGCGCCGTGGTTCGACCGCGACCTGTCCCTGGCGGGCCGCGTCACGTTCCGTCGTGATGGCAAGGTCGAGAGCCAGTTGATCGACTTCAAGGCACCGGTCGCGATCATTCCGAACCTGGCGATTCACCTCAACCGTGAAGCCAACATGGGTTGGGCAATCAATGCCCAGACCGAACTGCCGCCGATCCTCGCGCAATTTGCCGGTGACGAGCGTGTGGACTTCCGCGCGGTGCTCACCGACCAGCTCGCCCGCGAACACGGCCTGAATGCCGACGTGGTGCTCGATTACGAGTTGAGTTTCTACGACACACAAAGCGCTGCGGTCATTGGCCTGCATGGCGACTTCATCGCCGGCGCGCGCCTGGACAACCTGCTGTCGTGCTACGCCGGCCTGCAAGCGCTGTTGACGGCCGACACCGACGAAACCTGCGTGCTGGTCTGCAACGACCACGAAGAAGTCGGTTCCTGCTCGGCCTGCGGTGCCGACGGCCCGATGCTTGAGCAAACCTTGCGTCGCTTGCTGCCTGAAGGTGATGAATTCGTACGCACCATTCAGAAATCCCTGCTGGTTTCGGCTGACAACGCCCACGGCGTGCATCCGAACTACGCCGACAAGCACGATGCCAACCACGGCCCTAAACTCAACGCCGGCCCGGTGATCAAGGTCAACAGCAACCAGCGCTACGCCACCAACAGCGAAACCGCCGGGTTCTTCCGTCACCTGTGCATGGCTGAAGAAGTGCCGGTGCAAAGCTTCGTAGTGCGCAGCGACATGGGCTGTGGTTCGACCATAGGCCCGATCACCGCCAGCCACCTGGGCGTGCGCACCGTGGATATCGGCTTGCCGACGTTCGCCATGCACTCGATTCGCGAACTGTGCGGCAGCCATGACCTGGCGCATCTGGTCAAGGTACTGAGCGCGTTCTACGCCTGCCGCGAGTTGCCGTAAACCCCGCAATACCCTGTGTAGGAGCGAGCATGCTCGCGATGGACGTGAACGATTACGCTTGTTTTCTGAATAAACACGGCGCCCTGAAGTTCATCGCGAGCAAGCTCGCTCCTACAGACAACACCGTGCAAAAAAGCCACCTAGACTTTAAGTATCCCTTCGACAAGGCCGTCTCCATGATTTCGATGTCTACCTTTCACGCCATGCTGATTCCGATTCTAGCCGGGATGCTCCTGCTGGCCGTCGGCTTCAACTTTCGCGATAAGAATGCCGGTGTATTTGCCATGTGGATCGGCATGCTGACCATTCTCGCGACCGTTGTTCTCAAGATCCTCGCCAAACTCAACGAATAATTCCTCGCCCTTGGCTCGCATTGATTTTGACGGGCTCGTACACTCGGTCGATCCGCTCCCTGCGAGGTTGACCGCCTAGTGTTCGCTCGTCTTTTTTCCCTCCCGTGTATTGTCCTTGTCTGCCTGATGACGCTGCTGTCAGTGGTGCCTGCCCAGGCGGCCGGCCTGCCGGGCCTGCTCAACAACCAGGCCAAGGCGCAGCCCGAAGCACAGGAACCGCTGGGGCAATCTCTGGACGAAGTGATCAAGTCGCTGGAGAACGACCAGCAACGCTCCAAGCTGTTGGCCGACCTGAAAAAGCTCCGCGACACCACCAAACAGGCCCAGCCGACTACCGAAGAAGGCGTACTGGGCCTGATTGGCGGAACCCTGGCCAATTTCGAGAAGAAATTTTCCGGCGTCGACAGTCCGCTCACGCTCTGGTCCAGTGAATTCGATCAGGCCAGGGAAGAACTGGTAGCGCTGGCGCTGCCCGCCAATGAATGGCTGCCCATGCTGTTCGCCTTTGCCATGATCCTGATGGTCTGGAGCCTGCTGGCCGCGGCCCTCATCTGGATCAGCCACCGCGTGCGGATGCGTTTCGGCCTGACCGAAGAACTGCCACAGCATCCCAGGGCCCTGGACATGTTGCGTTTTGCGCTGCGCAAACTCGGGCCCTGGCTGATTGCCCTGGTGATCACGGTCTACATGAGCTACGCCCTGCCCTCGTCCCTGGGCAAAAGCCTAGCGATGGTGCTGGCCTATGCACTGGTGGTCGGCACATGCTTCTCGGCCATCTGCGTGATTGCCTTCTCTCTGCTCGACGGCCCACACCGCCACCGCGCCTTGTACATCCTGCGGCACCAGGCCTTTCGACCACTGTGGCTGATCGGCAGCTTTGCCGCGTTTGGTGAAGCGCTGAGCGATCCGCAACTGGTCGACAGCCTCGGCAGCCATCTGGCCCATACCGCCGCGACTGTCGCCAATGTCCTGGCCGCGCTCTCCACGGGGCGATTCATCCTGCGTTTCCGCCGGCCGATCGCCCACCTGATCCGAAACCAGCCTCTGTCCCGGCGCCTGACCCGCCGCGCCCTCAACGACACCTTGTCGATTCTCGGCACCTTCTGGTACGTGCCGGCGCTGGTGCTGGTGGCCATTTCCCTGTTCGCGACGTTCATTTCCGCCGGCGACACCAGCACCGCCCTGCGCCAGTCGCTGATCTGCACCGTTTTGCTGGTGTTGTGCATGGTCATCAACGGCCTGGTACGCCGTCACGCCCTCAAACCGCAGCGCGGCATCCGGCGCTACGCTGTGTATTCGGAACGGCTGAAAAATTTCTTCTACACCATCGTCCACCTGTTGGTGTGG
This sequence comes from Pseudomonas sp. EU05-FHT14B02, assembly GCF_058791055.1. Taxonomy (NCBI): domain Bacteria; kingdom Pseudomonadati; phylum Pseudomonadota; class Gammaproteobacteria; order Pseudomonadales; family Pseudomonadaceae; genus Pseudomonas; species Pseudomonas sp. EU05-FHT14B02. The sequence goes on from NZ_JBYTDD010000045.1 coordinate 19,870, forward strand.
CTGGCCTTTATCGAACTCGGCCTGCGGGTCTGGGGCATGTCGTTAATCCGCTTTACCGGAGGCGACGGCCATGAAGTCAGCGTCAAACTGTTCAGCCTCGCCGGCACGCTGCTGTTTGCCTGGCTGATCTGGATTCTCAGCGACACCGCCGTGCATCACGCGCTGACCCGCTCGCGCAAAGGCCTGGCCAATGCCCGCGCACAGACGATGATGCCGCTGATCCGCAATGTGCTGTTCATAGCGATTTTCATCATCGCGCTGATCGTTGCCCTGGCGAACATGGGCATGAACGTCACGCCCCTGCTGGCCGGTGCCGGTGTGATCGGTCTGGCCATCGGTTTTGGTGCGCAGTCGCTGGTAGCCGACCTGATTACCGGGTTGTTCATCATCATTGAAGACTCCCTGGCCATTGACGACTACGTGGATGTCGGCGGCCACCTCGGCACGGTCGAAGGCCTGACCATCCGTACCGTGCGCCTGCGGGACATCGACGGCATCGTCCACACCATTCCGTTCAGCGAAATCAAAAGCATCAAGAACTACTCCCGGGAATTCGGCTACGCGATCTTCCGGGTAGCGGTGCCGGCCAACATGGACATCGACAATGCAATCAAACTGATGCGCGAAGTCGGCCAGAAAATGCGTACCGACCCGCTGCAGCGGCGCAATATCTGGTCTCCGCTGGAGTTCCAGGGGGTGGAAAGTTTCGAGTCGGGCAACGCAATCCTTCGCGCCCGGTTCAAGACGGCGCCGATCAAGCAATGGGAGGTTTCGCGGGCGTTCAACCTGTCACTCAAGCGGCACATGGATGAAGCCGGACTGGATCTGGCGACACCGCGGATGAGCATTCAAGTGGTAACGGAGGGCGGTGGTCAGGAAAAGACATAACGGACAAGGTGCAACTCGGGGAGGACCCCGAGCTGCTTTCACTTAAGTATTCTTTAGTTCACTGGAACAGACTTCGGCAAAAGCCTCACAAGCTTTTACGACTATTGGACATTCAATACGATGGGCACTGGTTTAGGCGTGAAGGACTTATCGGCTGGATATTTCACCCACGCGCCTCGCCCGTTCGGCACCACATAAGAAATTTCACCACTTAAATTTTCCCTCCTGACTTTCCGCCCTGCAATCAAGAAATTGTATAGCGTATCCTGATCATCAAATGCATTGTCCCCCTCAAACTGTATAACATGCTCACCTCTGGATGAGTACAAACTAATAACCACCTCACCTTGAGGATGGTTTTTATTCGCCAGGAAGTTGTTGTCGAGATCTAAAATACAGAATTGCTCTACGCGATCTCCAATACAAAGATACCCGTCACTATCCAAAGCAATATATTGTTTCTCTTCTATATTCCCAGCAGAGACCGCATAGCGGCTCCCTACAGCGTAAAAATAGAACATGGTCGGCTCAACATGAGCCACTTGGGTGCCGATTTTCCCAGGAGAAAGGACTGAAACGGGAGCCCCAAAAATACTCATAGTTGCACGAAAGGTTTCAACCAGATCATTACTTCCATTAACAGACATACTAATATCCTTATATAAAAATTCTCTCAAGACCGCAACATAATAGCGACCCAAGACAACCTTATACAAAGCAAGATAAAGCACACAAGACAAACAGCATAACTATGATTTCAATATATTTAGCCAATACACCCAACACCACCCCGACGCTATTAACCTGCAACCATTAAATATAAACTTAGACAACATCAACTCCAACATGAATCGCATCATGCCGCCAAAACTCCAGGTCGCAGTCGATCAAGCGTTCATGCTGGTCATAGTTGACCCGGGCAATCTGCAAGCCCGGGCTACCCACCGACACCTTCAACGCCGCTGCCGCATCCACCGACAACGCCGTAGGTACAATCTCGAAGCGCACCCGCCCGTAGTGCAAGTCGTAATGCCGCGCATACAACTCGGTGATCGACAGATTCAGATCGAACTCAAGAATCCCCGGGAAATACTGTGGGTTCAGATAGTGCTCCACATACAACACCAGTCGCCCGTCAATCCGCCGTGAACGGCAGATCTGGATCACGCTCGACAGCGCCGGCAATTGCAGCCAGGCACACACCGCCGCCGACGCCGGTTGCAATCGCGCTGAAATCACCTCGGTCGACGGCACCCGCCCCTGGGCGCTGACCATCGCGTGAAAGTGGCTACGCTGCATGAGGTTGTAGGCCAGGCGTGGCGGCGAGACGAACCAGCCGCGACGCTCCTCGCGATAAATCTGCCCCTGCGACTCCAACTGCAACAACGCTTCACGCAAAGTGATCCGTGTGGTGCCAAACAATTCACTGAGCTTGCGTTCGGCCGGCAATTTGCTGCCGGGGGTCAACAGTCCATGGTCGATCTGCTCCTGAAGCACCTGGCCGATGGCTGTTACCGCTTTTGTTGCCTCTTCACGCATCAACGTTTCCTTTCTGGACTAGACCAGCACCATTTCAGGGCAGAACCGCAGTGTAAACCGGCTCATTCAATAGTCTGCAAGCGTAGGCAGCGCAGATGAACGAGATGTGACAAAGCCGCCCAACGGTCGCCATTCCCTGCCTTCAACAACTTGCAATTCATCGGCCAAGTCCCTTGCCTTCCGGGGCCTTGACCATGGTCTACGCTTAGCAGGCCAGTCGCGATACCGCTGAACAAAAAGTCATTCCGGGCGACGAACGACATCAAAGTGTCATCCAGCCCCCTTAAATTGGCTCAGGTATTGCTGACCTAGACCAACACAAACCGCAATCGCAGCGTTGAACACGACCCAAGGAGCTTCGGAATGAAAAAGCTTTTCCTGGCATCACTGTTAGGCTCGACCATCGCAATGTGCACCGCCGCCATCGCGGCCGATGATCTGAAAACCCTGGAAGCCGCTGCGAAAGCGGAAGGCGCCGTCAACAGCGTTGGCATGCCCAATGACTGGGCCAACTGGGCCGGCACCTGGAAAGACCTGAGCGACAAGTACGGCCTCAAGCACATCGACACCGACATGAGCTCGGCCCAGGAGATCGCCAAGTTCGCCGCGGAAAAAGACAACGCCAGCGCCGACATCGGCGACGTCGGTGCAGCGTTCGGCCCGATCGCGGTCAAGCAAGGCGTGGTCCAGCCTTACAAGCCTTCGACCTGGGATCAGATTCCGGCCTGGGCCAAGGACCAAGACGGCAACTGGGCACTGGCCTACACCGGCACCATCGCTTTCATCGTCAACAAGAAGTTGCTGCATGGCTCCGAGGCGCCAACCAAGTGGGCTGACCTCAAGGGCGGCAAATACAAGGTCTCCATCGGCGACGTGAGCACCGCGGCCCAGGCAGCCAACGGTGTATTGGCCGCGGCACTGGCCAACGGTGGCGACGAGAAAAACCTCAAGCCTGCCCTGGATCTGTTCGCCGACATCGCCAAGCAAGGTCGCCTGTCGATGTCCAACCCGACGATTGCCACCATGGAAAAAGGCGAAATCGAAGTCGGCGTGGTCTGGGACTTCAACGGCCTGAGCTACAAGGCCAAGATGGCCAACCCGGATGACTACGTGGTGCTGATCCCGTCCGACGGCTCGGTGATCTCCGGCTACACCACCATCATCAACAAGTACGCGAAAAACCCGAATGCAGCCAAGCTGACCCGCGAATACATCTTCAGTGACGCCGGCCAGATCAACCTGGCCAAGGGCAACGCCCGTCCGATCCGTGCCGAACACCTGACCCTGCCAGCCGAGGTGCAGGCCAAGCTGCTGCCTAACGAGCAGTACAAGAAGGTCACGCCGATCAAGGACGCGGACGCCTGGGAGAAGACTTCCAAGGCCCTGCCTCAGAAGTGGAATGAAGAAGTCATCGTTGAAATGAAATGATGCGGTAGATCCCTCTGGGAGCGAGCTTGCTCGCGATAGCGACCTGACATTCAGCATTGATGTTGAATGGAAGTCCCTCATCGCGAGCAAGCTCGCTCCCACAAGGGATTGGCTGCGTACTTGAATCATCTGTTATGCGGAGTTTTTGCCCCTATGAAGCACAACGTCATCCTTGTCGTGCTCGACGGCCTCAACTACGAGGTCGCCCGCCACGCCATGGGGCACCTGCAGGCCTACGTCGGCGCAGGACGTGCGGCACTCTACAAACTGCAGTGCGAGTTGCCGGCCCTGTCCCGCCCGCTGTACGAATGCATCCTGACCGGCGTCGCGCCGATCCACAGCGGCATCGTCCACAACAACGTCTCGCGCCTGTCCAACCAGCGCAGCATCTATCACTACGCCACTGACGCTGGCCTTGTCACCGCGGCGGCGGCCTATCACTGGGTCAGCGAACTGTACAACCGTTCGCCCTTCGTGGCGGCCCGGGACCGTCACACCGATGACCCGCAACTGCCGATCCAGCATGGGCATTTTTACTGGAACGATCACTACCCGGATTCGCACCTGTTCGCCGACGCCGAAAATCTACGCCTGCGCCATGCACCGAATTTTCTGCTGATCCATCCGATGAACATCGACGACGCCGGGCACAAGCACGGCCTCGACACCCCGCAGTACCGCAACAGTGCTCGCTCGGCCGACATCATCCTGGCCGACTACCTGCAAGGCTGGCTCGATGCCGGTTACCAAGTACTGGTCACCGCCGACCACGGCATGAACAACGACCGCTCCCACAACGGGCTGCTTGCCGAAGAACGCGAAGTACCGCTGTTCGTCCTCGGCGACGCTTTCAGTTTCGATTCGGGCGCTGCGCCCGAACAGACTGACATTTGCGGCACCGTCTGCGAACTGCTGGGCGTGCCTCACGACAAGCCGGTGTGCCGGGAGCTTCTGAAGTGAATTCCATGACTCGCGGCAAATGGCTCGCGGCCTTGTGCCTGGTGCCATTTGCACTGTTCTTCATCGTGTTCGAAATCGCACCGCTGACCTGGGTGATGATCAACAGCCTGCAATCGGAAGAGTTCGGTTGGGGCCTGGCCAACTTCAGCAAGATCTTCAATTCGAAGTTCTACTTGCAGGCGATCCAGTACAGTCTCGAGATCAGTTTCTGGTCCAGCTTGTTCGGCATCATCATCGCGGTACTCGGCGCCTATTCCCTGCGCCGGGTGGACTCGAAACTGCGCAACTTCGTCAACGCCTTCGCCAACATGACCAGTAACTTCGCTGGCGTGCCCCTGGCCTTCGCGTTCATCATTCTGCTCGGCTTCAACGGCAGCTTCACCATCCTGCTCAAGCAGGCCGGGATCATTCAGGACTTCAACCTGTACTCGAAAACCGGGCTGATCATTCTCTACACCTACTTCCAGATTCCCCTCGGCGTGCTGCTGCTGTATCCGGCCTTCGATGCACTGCGCGAAGACTGGCGTGAGTCCGCTGCGCTACTCGGCGCCGACGGTTGGCAGTACTGGCGCCACATCGGCTTGCCTGTTTTGACGCCGGCACTGCTGGGCACCTTCGTGATCCTGCTGGCAAACGCCCTCGGTGCCTACGCCACGGTGTACGCCCTGACCACCGGCAACTTCAACGTGCTGCCGATCCGCATCGCAGCGATGGTGTCCGGTGACATTTCCCTGGATCCAAACCTGGCCAGCGCCCTGGCCGTGGTGCTGGTGGCCCTGATGACCCTGGTGACCATCGTGCATCAGTTGCTGTTGAAGAGGAGCTACCATGTCTCGCGCTGAACTGGGGCCCGCCGGTGTCTACCACCGCGTCGTGGTGTATCTGCTGTTTGCCATCCTGCTGTTGCCGCTGCTCGGCACGCTGATCTATTCGATCTCCAGCAGTTGGTCGGCGACCATTCTGCCCAGTGGCTTCACCCTCAAGTGGTACATTCAACTGTGGAGCGATCCGCGCTTCCTGAATGCGTTCGGGCAGTCGCTGCTGGTCTGCGTCGGTTCGCTGATTCTTTCAGTAGTGCTGATTCTGCCGCTGCTGTTCGTGGTGCATTACCACTTCCCGAAACTCGACGCACTGATGAACATCCTGATCCTGCTGCCCTTCGCCGTGCCGCCGGTGGTGTCGTCGGTGGGGCTGTTGCAGCTTTATGGTTCCGGACCATTCGCCATGGTCGGCACGCCGTGGATCCTGATCGGTTGCTACTTCACCGTGGCACTGCCGTTCATGTACCGGGCGATCACCAACAACCTGCAAGCGATCAACCTGCGCGACCTGATGGATGCCGCCCAGTTGCTCGGCGCCAGCACCTTTCAAGCCGCCTTCCTGGTGGTGCTGCCGAACCTGCGCAAGGGTCTGATGGTGGCGTTGCTGCTGTCGTTCTCGTTCCTGTTCGGTGAGTTCGTGTTCGCCAACATCCTTGTCGGTACCCGCTACGAAACCCTACAGGTCTACCTCAACAACATGCGCAACAGCAGCGGTCATTTCACCAGTGCGCTGGTGATTTCCTACTTCTTCTTTGTGCTGGTTCTGACCTGGATTGCCAATATCTTGAACAGGGACAAAAGCGAATGAGCTATGTCAGCGTCCAACATCTTCAGAAAAGCTTCGCCGGCACCACGGTGTTCAGCGACATCAATTGCGAAATCCAGAAAGGTGAATTCGTCACCCTGCTCGGTCCGTCCGGTTGCGGCAAATCCACCCTGCTGCGCTGCATCGCCGGCCTGACTTCGGTGGATGGCGGCAAAATCCTGCTCGATGGTGTCGATATCGTGCCGGTGAGCCCGCAAAAACGCGGGATCGGCATGGTGTTCCAAAGCTATGCGCTGTTCCCCAACATGACCGTGGAGCAAAACGTCGCCTTCGGCCTGCGCATGCAAAAGGTCAATGCCGATGACAGCCGCAAACGCGTCGCAGAAGTGCTCAAACTGGTGGAACTCAATGACTTTGCCGCGCGTTACCCGCACCAACTGTCGGGCGGTCAGTGCCAGCGCGTGGCCCTCGCCCGCTCCCTGGTGACCCGGCCACGCCTGTTGTTACTGGACGAACCGTTGTCGGCGCTGGACGCGCGGATTCGCAAGCACCTGCGCGAACAGATCCGTCAGATCCAGCGCGAACTGGGCTTGACCACGATTTTCGTCACACACGATCAGGAAGAAGCCCTGACCATGTCTGACCGGATTTTCCTGATGAATCAGGGAAAGATCGTACAAAGTGGCGACGCCGAAACCCTCTACACTGCGCCAGTCGATGTGTTCGCCGCCGGGTTCATCGGCAACTACAACCTGCTGGACGCCGACAGCGCCTCGAAGCTGTTGCAGCGACCGATCAACAAGCGCATTGCCATTCGCCCGGAAGCCATCGAACTGAGCCTTGACGGTGAACTGGACGCGCAAGTGCGCAGCCACAGCCTGCTGGGCAACGTGATTCGCTACCGGGTCGAAGCCCGGGGCGTAGAATTGGTGGTGGATGTGCTGAACCGCTCGGCGGCCGACCTGCATCCCGATGGTCAGCGCCTGGCGCTTTCCATCGATCCGACGGCCCTGTGTGAGGTAGCCTGATGCCTTTGCTGACGCTGAAGAGAGAACTGCACTGATGGCCCTGGCAATTTTTGATCTGGACGAAACCCTGATCCACGGCGACTGCGCCTCACTGTGGAGCGAGCAAATGGTCCGCCTCGGCTGGGTCGATGGCGAGTCGTTCCTGCGTCGCGACAAGGAATTGATGGATGCGTACGGCAGGGGCCATCTGGCCATGGAGGACTACATGGCCTTCAGCCTGGAACCGTTGATTGGTCGTACACCTGAAGAAGTCGCGCACCTGGTTGGTCCGTGGGTAGAGGACTTCATCGAGCCGATCATTTTCAGCGATGCCACCAAAGCCATCGCCGCGCACCGCAAGGCCGGCGACCGGATCCTGGTGATCTCGGCCTCGGGCACCCACCTGGTCGGTCCCATCGCCGAGCGCCTGGGCATCGACGAGATTCTGGGCATCGAACTGGAAGTGGCCCATGGCGTCTACACCGGCCACACCGTTGGCACCCTGACCTACCGCGAAGGCAAGATCACCCGCTTGCTGGAATGGCTGGATGCTGAAGAGGAAAACCTCGAAGGCGCAAGCTTCTATTCCGACTCACGCAACGACCTGCCGCTGTTGCTGAAGGTGGATTTCCCCCACGCAGTCAACCCGGATCCGGTGCTGCGCGAACAGGCCGAAAAAGCCGGCTGGCCGATCCATGACTGGAAGTAACGGATAACCCTGTAGGAGCGAGCTCGCGATGAAATTGAAGACGACGCTGGTTATCAGGTAGCACGCGTTATCGTTCACGACCATCGTCGGAACGCTGCCCGGAGCAAGCTCGCTCCTACAAATACAAGGGTCAGGTGAGGCTTTCGTCAATCACCAGCACCACCTTCCCCGCCACGGTATTACTTGCCAACTCCGCAAACGCCGCCTCGGCATCCTTGATCGGGAATGTCCTGGCCAGTTGCGGGCTCAAGCGTCCTTCAGCAAACAACGGCCACACGTGCTGGCTCAAATCACTGAACAGATCAGCCTTGAACTGATCGTCGCGACTGCGCAAAGTCGAACCCAGCAACTGCACACGCTTGGCCAGCACCTGGGCCAGGTCCAGCTTGGCCTCGCGGCCGCCCATCAGACCGATCAACACCCAGCGGCCATCCTGCGCCAGCAGCTTGAGGTTCAAGGCCGCGTAATTGCCGCCCACCGGATCGAGAATCACATCGAACGGCCCCAGATCCCGCAGGCTCTCCAGATCGCCATTACGCACCACGCCGCCCTGGGCGCCCAGCGCTTCGCAGTACGCCAATCGCTCTGCTGAGCCGACACTGACCCAACACGGATTGCCGAACGCCTTGCACAGCTGAATGGCAGCTGAACCGATTCCACTTGCCCCGGCATGCAGAAGAACTTTCTGACCCGGTTTGAGCGCAGCCAGTTGAAACAAATTCAGCCAGACTGTTGCATAAACTTCGGGCAATGCAGCGGCTTCGAACAGTGACATTCCATCGGGAACCGGCAGCACATGCCGCCCGTCGACAACCACCTCTTCGGCCATCCCGCCCCCGGCCAGCAAGGCGCAAACCCGATCGCCAACCTGCCAGGATGACCCGGCGCCCACCTCGCTGATGACCCCCGAGCACTCTAGACCGAGCACTTGACTGGCCCCTGGCGGGGGCGGGTAAAGGCCAGCTTTCTGCAACAAATCGGCACGATTGAGGCCCGCTGCCGCCACTCGTATACGAACTTGTCCTACATCGCATGCAGGACTCGGCTCATCAACCCATACCACTTGACCGTCAACGCCTTGCAATGCTTTCACAGTGCCTCCATAGTGAGTCTGGACTGAGCCCGAAGCTATAGCGTCGGGTTTTTTGCATTATGCGACCGGCTCCCAAAGAACCGGCGACTTCAAAGACGGCCTAATATGCGTTATCAATTGTCCCCGCGTCGAATCAGCATGAAGCATCTGTTCCCCAGCACTGCCCTCGCTTTATTCATCGGTATCGGCTTGCTGCCGATGTCGAGCAATACATTCGCAGCCAATAGCTGGGACAAGCTTCAACCCGATCGTGACGAAGTGATCGCCAGTCTGAACGTCGTGGAGTTGCTCAAACGCCACCACTACAGCAAGCCGCCGCTCGATGACGCACGCTCGGTAATCATCTACGACAGCTACCTCAAGCTGCTGGATCCGTCGCGCAGTTACTTCATGGCCAGCGACATTGCCGAATTCGACAAGTGGAAGACGCAGTTCGACGATTTCCTCAAGAGCGGCGACCTGAATGCCGGGTTCACCATCTACAAGCGCTACCTGGACCGCGTCAAATCGCGTCTGGACTTCGCTATTGCCGAGCTGAACAAAGGCGTCGACAAGATCGACTTCACCACCAAGGAAACCTTGCTGGTCGACCGCAAGGACGCCCCTTGGCTCAAATCCACCGCAGAACTCGACGACTTGTGGCGCAAACGCGTCAAGGACGAAGTCCTGCGTCAGAAGATCGCCGGCAAGGATTCCAAGCAGATCCAGGAAACCCTGACCAAGCGCTACAAGAACCAGTTGGCGCGCCTGGACCAGACCCGCGCGGAAGACATCTTCCAAGCGTATATCAACACCTTCGCCATGTCCTACGACCCGCACACCAACTATCTGTCACCGGATAACGCGGAGAACTTCGACATCAACATGAGCCTGTCCCTCGAGGGCATCGGGGCCGTGTTGCAAAGCGATAATGACCAGGTGAAAGTCGTGCGCCTGGTGCCGGCAGGTCCGGCGGACAAGACCAAGCAGGTTGCACCGGCCGACAAGATCATCGGCGTTGCCCAGGGCAACAAGGAAATGGTCGACGTCGTGGGCTGGCGCCTGGACGAAGTGGTCAAGCTGATTCGTGGTCCGAAGGGCACCGTGGTGCGCCTGGAGGTTATACCGGCCAGCAATGCGCCGAACGACCAGACCACCAAGATCGTGCCGATCACCCGTGAAGCGGTGAAACTCGAAGATCAGGCCGTGAAGAAGTCGGTCTTGAATCTGAAGCAGGATGGCAAGGACTACAAGCTCGGTGTCATCGAGATCCCGGCGTTCTATCTGGACTTCAAGGCCTTCCGTGCCGGCGATCCGGATTACAAGAGCACCACTCGCGACGTCAAGAAACTGCTGACCGAATTGCAGAAAGAGAAAGTCGACGGGGTGGTCATCGACCTGCGCAACAACGGCGGCGGTTCCTTGCAAGAGGCCACCGAACTGACCAGCCTGTTCATCGACAAAGGCCCGACCGTGCTCGTGCGTAACGCCGATGGCCGGGTCGATGTCCTGGAGGATGAAAATCCGGGCGCGTTCTACAAAGGCCCGATGGCGTTGCTCGTCAACCGCCTGTCCGCCTCGGCTTCGGAGATTTTTGCCGGCGCCATGCAGGACTACCACCGCGCGCTGATCATCGGCGGCCAGACCTTCGGCAAAGGCACCGTGCAAACCATTCAGCCGCTCAACCATGGCGAACTGAAACTGACCCTGGCCAAGTTCTACCGGGTTTCCGGGCAGAGCACCCAGCATCAGGGCGTCTTGCCGGACATCGATTACCCGTCGATCATCGACACCAAGGAAATCGGTGAAAGCGCCCTGCCGGAAGCCATGCCGTGGGACACCATCAAGGCGGCGATCAAGCCTGCGGTCGACCCGTTCAAGCCGTACATTTCGCAGCTCCAGTCCGAGCATGACGTGCGTACGACCAAAGATGCGGAGTTCGTGTTCATCCGTGACAAACTGGCCCTGGCGCAAAAACTGATGGCCGAGAAAACCGTCAGCCTCAATGAAGTCGAGCGCCGTGCCCAGCACGCCGACATCGAAGCCAAACAGCTGGCCATGGAAAACATCCGTCGCAAGGCCAAGGGCGAAGAGCCGCTCAAAGAGCTGAAGAAAGAAGACGAGGACGCCATTGCGGCCGAGGATGACAAGACAAAACCGGAAGACGATGCCTACCTCAGCGAAACAGGGCGGATTCTGCTGGACTACCTGAAACTCAACACGGCAGTGGCCAAGCACTGAGTTTGTACAAACAACTGATGGCAATTTAATGCTGACGCCCCGGTAGCGTCATCAAACAGTCATCATTCTGTCGTGAAATAAAGGACCGGGCGTGCTCATTTTACCTAGAGCACGCCCGGTCCTTTTTTTATTGCCAGAGATCGCCATGACCACAACCGAACAGCTGAGTGCCTTGAGCTCGATCCTGAGTCAAAGCGGTTTACACAGCCTGTTCCAACCGATCATCAGCCTTTCTGAACGACGCATCCTCGGTTACGAAGCCCTCAGTCGTGGCCCCTCCAACAGCCCTCTACACTCCCCAGTCGCCCTGTTCGCCGTCGCCCGCCAGGCCGGACGCCTGAGCGAGCTGGAAATTGCCTGCCGCAAAAGCGCTTGCCGACGCTTCAATGAGCAACAACTGCCGGGCCTGTTGTTCCTTAACGTGTCCCCGGAGTCCCTGCTCGAAGCAGCCCATCAACCGGGGCGCACCCTGCAATTGCTGCAGGATTTCGGCATTGCGCCAAGTCAGGTAGTCATCGAGCTCACGGAACAGACACCGACGGATGATTTCCAGCTGCTGCAAACCGCCCTGCATCACTACCGGGCGATGGGGTTTTCAATTGCGCTGGATGATCTGGGGGCGGGCTATTCGAGTTTGCGCTTGTGGTCCGAGCTACGGCCGGATTATGTGAAAATCGATCGGCATTTCATTGATGGCATTCATCAGGATGCGCTCAAGCGCGAGTTCGTCGGCTCGATCCTGCAAATCGCCAAGGCCTCGCGGGCGCAAGTCATCGCCGAAGGTATCGAGCTCCCCGAAGAACTCACGGTGCTGACAGAAATGGGCGTGGACCTGGTGCAGGGCTATCTGCTCTGCCGCCCCCAGGAACACCCGCCACGGGATGCCCGGGCATTGATGCCCCGACGCGACAGCAGCGCCGTTGTACTGAGCGAAGACGGCAGCGACCTCAGCGCCCTGCTCAACGAACTGCCCGCGGTGAACCGCGACACGCCGACCGCCACCGTGCTCGAAGCCTTTCGCCGCCAGGCCAACCTGAACTCGCTGGCAGTCCTGGATGAACAGGGTCAACCCTGCGGCATTGTCCATCGTCATTCGCTCTCCGACGCCCTGCTCAAGCCCTTTGCCACCGACCTGTTCGCCCGCAAGCCCATCAGCCGCCTGATGAACGGTGACTTCCTCGCCGTCGAGCTGAGCCAGTCGCTGCAACAAGTCAGCCGCCTGATCACCAACCGTGCCCGCCAGCGTATCGAAGAAGATTTCATCATTACCCTCAACGGCGGTTACCTGGGGTTGGGCCGGGTGATCGACGTGCTCAAGCTGATCACGGAACTGAAGATCCAGCAGGCCCGCTACGCCAACCCGTTGACCTTGCTTCCGGGCAACGTGCCGATTCAGCAATGCCTGACGCGACTGCTGCAACAGCGAAGGGAATCGGTGATCTGCTACGTGGACATTGATAGCTTCAAACCTTTCAACGACATCTACGGCTATGGTCGCGGCGACGAAGTCCTGCTGTGCCTGGCGCAATGCCTGAACGATCGCGTCGACCCGTCCCGCGACTTCGTCGGCCACATCGGCGGCGATGATTTCCTGCTGGTGCTAGGCCCGGAAGACTGGCGCAAACGTTTGAACCAGTTGCTCGACGACTTCCAGAGCCAGTGCCGGCGCTTCTACCGCAGCGAGCACCTGGAAGCCGGCTGCTTCATCGCACCCAATCGTCAGGGGCAGCGCCAGGAGTTTGCGTTGTTGTCGCTGTCGATCGGCGTGGTGCATTTGCATCCACAGGCCTGTGGACAACTCGATGCGAGCCAGTTGGCCGAGATGGCATCACAGGCCAAACACCATGCGAAGAATGTGCAGGGCTATAGCGTGCATGTGATTGATAGCCGGGTGGTTTCGACTGTTGAAGAGCTGCTCGTTTCCGGGCATCGATAAGGGCGCTTTCCGGCTTCACGCCCATCAACGAGGCGCCGGGGAAGACTTCAGCTCTTCGAGCTTGATCGGCGCCAATGGGTGCCCGGCCTTCGCCGCCATCTCCCAGAATCGCGCCGCTTCAACCGGATCCGGAGCCTTGCTCGCCGTCCCGGCCAGCGTGATCACGCCCACCTGATACGCCGCCTTGCCATCGCCCGCCAACGCCGCCAGGCGCAACAAACGCACGCCCTCCTCACGAGCACCGAGGCCGACGCCGCGAAACGCCAGGATGTGCCCATAGAAGCTCTGGGCGCCGACATCGCCCAGGTTGGCCATGCGTGCGAACTGGCCTTCGAGCCAGCGCCAGCCACGTGGCTGACGGACAAACCATGACCAGTGAAACAATCGGCGTGCGAGCCAGTAACCAGCCCGCGCCTTGAGTTGTAAAAACACTCAGGCCTCGGCCGATTCCGGGTATTCGTACTCGAACACCCGCACCACTTCCGAAGCATGCCAGGATGCGGCGGCAACGCCGTCCGACGGTCCGGAAAAACGCCCGAGACGCTCGACACATTCAAAGAATCCGGTGCGCGGCAAGCGGCTGGCGCCCTGACTGATCACCAGTGAACTGCGCAATGGCTGCTCCGCCCTGGCGTCCAAAGCCGCCAGATGCTCAAGGGCCGCCGTCAGGGTCTGCATGGCCGGGGTCGGCAACTGCAAACGCTCCAGCAATGCCCGATACGTCAAAAGATGGCGCTGGCGACGCGCCTGATCCAGTTCGCCGAGCAATCCGTCCCAATGTTGACGACTGATGCGTACGCTCACGATTCATCCCTCCACCCTGGCACCGTCAATTCCCAGGCCAGGCTACGGCGAATCGCGGCGTCGGGCAGACGCTCGCCACTTTCGATCATGGCCAGGTAAGACGGGCTGATGCCTACCGTGCGGGCCAACGCCTCGATGGCGATGCCCTTCCCCTCGCGCAAACTGCGTAGTTGATCCAGACCCGGAAGTATCGCGTCTGGTGTCGCCGCCTGAGGCTTCGTGGCTTGAGGCGACGCTTGCTCTTTGATGCCCGCTGCTTTCAATAACGCCTGATACTGAGCCCATGGCAGAACCGCATATTCGGGCTCGCCTTCGCGTGTAATTATCTGAATATCCATCACTACCCCGTAGGACAACAACACTTAGCGAGTCGGCACTTTTCCCTAGAAGTGTAATCCTAACAGCGGCCAAGGTCGCGGGGGGCATCAATCTATGAACTCATCAAAATCGAATCAGTGTTTTTTCGGGCCTTGAAGTTGAAGTTGCTCGGGGGTATCAGGCAGACGCTCAACCACCGCGAGCTTCTCCGGCACCTGCCGTTTGCGCCAGGCGCGGAAGGCATTGAGTTCGTCGTCGAGCACTTTCATCAGCCATGCCAGTACCGCGATGTCATCGAGCATGCCAAATACTGGAATGAAATCCAGGATCGCATCCACCGGACTGAGGAAATACATCAGGCCCGCGACAACCGAAACCAGCGCCTTGGGGCTGATGGCGCGATACTCACCACGCCAGTAGGCCAGGCAGAGTGCCTGCAACAGCTTCAAGTCGTCCTTGATCTTGCCCAATCGATTACCTTGGCTTGCGCCTTTACTGGCGACCGCGAATAACAGGGTTGGCAATCGACCGCGTGCCAGCAGCCGTCCGGCCAGTGGCAGGAAACGAGCGAAACTCCAGGGCGCTTTCATCATTCCTCCCGTTGAAATGTTATCCACACAAATTGTGGATAACCTTGTGAACAGAGCTGCTTTTCATCGCTGTAAGCCCCGTTTTACAAGGCCCGCGTTCAGATCGGGCGTTTTTTACTCATCAAAAAAAACCCATAATTTCATTGACTTGGCGGCCTTGCGCGTCTACCGCCAACACTACTATGCCTAAGACTCCGGCCTAGAGCGTCTGTTCGTTTTGTTTACCCGTGCCGAACGCCAGATGCAACAACGCCCCGCAAGAGCGAGGCGTTGTTATCGAAGCAAGCGCTGGTTACTTGGCAGCGGCGTCTTCTTTTGCCGGATCCTTGATGGCCAGCAGTTCCAGGTCGAATACCAGCACCGAGTTGGCTGGAATCGCCGGGCTTGGGCTTTGAGCGCCGTAAGCCAGGTCAGCAGGGATGTACAGCTTGTACTTCTCGCCAACGTGCATCAGTTGCAGGCCTTCGACCCAACCCGGGATCACACCGCTGACCGGCAGATCAATCGGGCTACCGCGCTCGACGGAGCTGTCGAATACGGTGCCATTGGTCAGCTTGCCGGTGTAGTGAACGGTCACTACGTCAGTCGGCTTTGGCTGAGGACCATCGGCTTTCTGCACGACTTCGTACTGCAAGCCCGAAGCGGTGGTGGTCACGCCAGCTTTCTTGGCGTTGTCTTCGAGGAATTTCTTGCCGGCAGCCGCCGACTCTTCGCTCATCTTGGCCATGCGCTCTTCGGCACGCTTTTGCAGTGCGGCGAACGCCTCGACCAGTTCTTCGTCTTTGAGCTTCTGCTCTTTCTTGCCGACGGCGTCTTCGATGCCCTGGGCTACAGCCTTGGAGTCCAGGTCATCCATGCCTTCCTGAGCCAGGCTCTTGCCCATGTTCAGGCCAATGCCGTAGGAAGCTTTTTGCGCCGGAGTTTTCAGCTCTACGCTGGTCTGCGAATCACAACCCGCGAGTACCAGGCCAACCAGGGCTACCGCCGCCGCCAACCGATGCTGTTTCATGCTATTTCCTTGTTCATGCGCCTAAAGGGCAATCGAGTAAAGCCGCGAGCTTATCAGGCCGCCACGACCAATGGCTACCGGCATGAGAGCCGGAAACAATTGATAAGTTCAGGTGTTTAAACGCATTTCACAATTCGTGTCGATGAAGCTTCTTTCATCTTGTTCCGACGCAGGCCGATTCCTGAACCTACAATATCTGGCGTAATGGCCTCTTGCCCCACCCTGAGTGCTCGGGCATAACGGCATGATCATTCGACAAGGAAGTTTATTTTGCGCCTCTTCTTTCGTTTGCTGATTCTCATCGCACTACTGCTCGGGCTGGTCATCGCCGTGGTTCTCTATTACGTCGCCAACCCGAAATTGCCGGCCTGGTCGCCCGCACAACAGGTGCATTACCTGGAGCAATGGAGCGCCGCCGATCGAGATACTTATTACTTCACACCCCAGGGAACTCAGGTCAAAGGCTTGCGCTATGACTGGTTCACTGCCCTCGAACTGCCCTTCTCGCAACAACGCTTCGCCACCCCCGAATACCTCGCCCGCTTCGGTTTCCTGGTGGACCCCGGCCAGGCACCAACACCGAACAACCCCGGCAACCTCCCGGCAGGCTTTACCCGGCACCAGAACGCGGGGAGCCCGGATGTGTTTCTGGATATCACGTGCGCGGCCTGCCACACCGGTGAACTGCGCTACAAGGGTCAAGCCCTGCGTATCGACGGCGGCTCGGCGCAACATGTGCTGCCGTCCAGTGTTCCTACGCTCAAAGGCGGCAGTTTCGGACAGGCCCTGGTGGCCAGCCTCGCCTCCACTTACTACAACCCGTGGAAATTCGAGCGCTTCGCACGCAACGTGCTTGGCCAGGACTACGAGACGCGCCACCAACAGTTGCGCAAAGATTTCAAATCTTCACTGGATACATTCCTCAAAGTGGCCTGGAACGACACCCATCGCGGGCTCTATCCGACCGAGGAAGGCCCGGGGCGCACAGACGCCTTCGGGCGCATCGCCAACGCCAGCTTCGGTGATGCGATTTCCCCCGACAACTACCGCGTGGCCAATGCCCCGGTCGATTATCCACAGCTGTGGGACATGTGGACGTTCGAATGGGTGCAGTGGAACGGCTCGGCGAAACAACCCATGGCCCGCAACATCGGCGAGGCGTTGGGCGTCGGCGCCACGCTGAACTTCTTCGACAAGAACGGCCAGCCGCTGATGGGCGATGCCCGCTATCCGTCCAGTGTCCGCGTGCGCGATCTGCACCTGATCGAAGAAACTCTGCAACGACTCTCGCCTCCGGCCTGGCCGGAAGACCTGTTGGGCGCGGTCGATAAGCCTCTGGCAGCCCAGGGGCGCACCTTGTTCGCCGAAATCTGCGCGGGTTGCCATGTACCACGCACCACCCAGGGCGATGGACGATACGTCCAGCACCTGAAAATGCTCCCGGTGGATTACATCGGCACAGACCCCGGCGCGGCCAACAATATCGCCGACCACCGCTTCGACCTGACAGCGCTGCAATGGAAGCAGGCCGAACTGGAAAAACTCGATGTCGAGCCAGAACCCGACGAGCCTCTGGATCTGAGCAAGATGTCCGTGGCCAAGGGACTGGCCTATGTCACCGCCTATGTCCAGGGCCGCGCGTATCAAGACGCCAATGTCACCCCTGCCGAGCGCCCTGAAATGGACGGTTTCGGTCTGCCAATCGGAGTGCGCGAATTGCGTTCGTACAAGGCCAGGCCATTAGCGGGTGTATGGGCGACACCGCCGTTTCTGCACAACGGTTCGGTACCGAGTATTTATCAACTACTGTCGCCTCAAGATGAGCGTGCGACCACGTTCTATAAAGGCACTTTCGAGTACGACCCGGGACAACTGGGTTACCGCACCGAAGCCTTTGCCAATGGCTTCCTGTTCGACACGCGTATCACCGGCAACCACAACAGTGGCCATGAATTCCGTGCCGGCAAACTCGGCAATGGTGTGATCGGCCGCGGGTTGCAGCCGCAAGAACGCTGGGCATTGCTGGAGTATCTGAAAGTGCTGGGCGGTCCGCTGGAGGCGCAACTGCCATGACCACTGCCTCAGTCAGGAGAACGTTCCCATGCTGATAACGCTCTGGCTGCGCCTGGGCGCCTTCCTCGCCAGGCTGTTGTTGTGGTCACTGGTCCTTGGCGTGCTGGGCTGGGCCCTGGCCAGCGCTTGGCTTGCCTGGCAGCATCGCGGGCCGGTCTCGGCGCAGGAATTGATTGCGGACGACGAAGCGGCAATGACCCAGGACATCATCCAGACCGCAGTGCGCATCGTCGATCAGCACCGTGAAAGCACCCGCTACCTGCGCGACGCCCATGCCAAGGCCCATGGTTGTGTGAAGGCCGAGGTTCAGGTGCTTCCGGAACTGCCAAGCGAACTGCGCCAGGGTGTGTTCAGCGAGCCGGGCAAAACCTGGCAAGCGACAATGCGCCTGTCCAACGGCAATGCCTACCCGCAGTTCGACAGCATCCGCGACGCCCGGGGCATGGCGATCAAACTGTTCGATGTGCCGGGCAAGCAACTGTTGAGCGACCGGCAGGGCCGAGGCGAACAGGACTTTGTGATGTTCAACCACCCGAACTTCTTTGTCAGTAATGTCGCCGAATACCGTCAGAACGTCGCCGCCCAGGCCAACGGTAAAAAGATGATGGCCTTCTTCCCCGGCCGGGACCCACGCACCTGGCAGGTTCGCCACCTGTTCATTGCCCTGGCGACACTGGCCCCTGCCCCGTCGAGCCCGACCCAGACGACGTACTTTTCGGTTTCACCCTACAAATTCGGTGAAGCCAATGCGAAGTTCCGGGTCATGCCCGATCCCGATAGCTGCCCGGCCTACAGCCTGCCGGAACAGAATCGCAAGCTGCCGAACTTTCTGCGCAATGCGCTGAACCAACAGCTGTCGACCGACCGGGTGCCTGCGTGTTTCGCTTTGCAAATCCAGCGACAGGACGCCAACAGGTACATGCCGATTGAAGACACCAGCATTGAGTGGCGCGAGAGCGATGCGCCCTTCGAGACGGTGGCGCGGATCAAGGTTCCGGCACAGGACTTCGATACACCGGCGTTGAACCTGCAATGCGACAACCAGTCGTTCAATCCCTGGTTCGGCGTCGAGGCGCACCGACCGATTGGCGGGATCAATCGCCTGCGCAAGGCCGTGTATGAAGCCGTCAGCGACTACCGGCACAGCCGTAACGCCGGACTGTAGGAGCGAGCTTGCTCGCGAAAAAACCATGGGCGCCGCTGGCTATCTGAATCTACGCGTTATCGTTAACGACCATCGCGAGCCAGTTCGCTCCTACGGGGAGCGAGGAAAGCCAAATCCCGGACAGCAAAAAGCCCGCACAAGGCGGGCTTTCTGTGGTGACCTGGCGTTCAGTGTTCCAGATTACCGAATATGGCGCAGCGGACGGGACTCGAACCCGCGACCCCCGGCGTGACAGGCCGGTATTCTAACCGACTGAACTACCG
>NZ_JBYTDD010000046.1:0-36757 GCF_058791055.1 Pseudomonas sp. EU05-FHT14B02
AGCAAGCCAAACACGCATCAAAACCAGTATTGCAGAAATGGGGGGATCCATAGATGTGGGAGCGGGCTTGCCCGCGAAGAGGCCGGTACAATCGCCACAGTAATGTGACCGGATACTCCAACCCAGCCTACCCATCCAATGGTGAAACATTCGTCAGCACCGATTTGGCCTGTCGCCCGAAGCTGCTTATCATTGCGCGCCCAACCGCTTCCACGAGTGACTTATGCGCCGCCTGCTCACCGGCTGTTTCGTGACCCTGCTGCTCCTGCTCAACACCCTGATCCTGATCGGACCGTTGATGGTGTTTGCCCTGCTCAAACTGATCCTGCCTGGCCGTTTTCGCGATTACGCCTCATGGTCGGTGATGTGGATCGCCGAGACCTGGTCCGAGATCGACAAGCTGATCTTCCGTGTCTGCATCCCTACCCAATGGGACATCCGTGGCGGTGACGATCTGCGTCGCGACACTTCATATCTGGTGATCAGCAACCATCAATCCTGGGTCGACATCCCGGCGCTGATCCAGACGCTGAACCGGCGCACGCCGTTCTTCAAATTCTTCCTCAAGAAAGAGCTGATCTGGGTGCCCTTCCTGGGCCTGGCGTGGTGGGCGCTGGACTACCCGTTCATGAAGCGCTACAGCAAGGCGTTCCTGGCCAAATACCCGGAACTGGCCGGCAAGGATCTGGAAATCACCAGACAGGCTTGTGAATTGTTCAAGCGCCAACCGGTGACGGTGGTCAACTACCTCGAAGGCACCCGCTTCACGGCGGCTAAATGTGCCCAGCAACAGTCACCGTTCAATCACCTGCTCAAGCCCAAGGCCGGCGGGGTGGCCTTTGTGCTGGCGGCGATGGGTGAGCAGCTGGACGCGATCCTCGATGTGACAGTGGTTTTCCCGCAGCAGACGATTCCGGGGTTCTGGGACTTGATCAGCGGCAACGTTCCGCGGGTCATCATCGACATCAAGACTCGCGAACTCGACCCGGCGCTGTGGCAGGGCGATTACGAAAACGACCCTGCGTTTCGCGAGAAGGTCCAGAACTGGGTCAACCAGCTCTGGATCGAGAAGGACCGGCGCATCGAGGAGTTACGCGCCGGGAGCCGCTGAATCAGCTACCGGTGTCGGTGTCGGTGCCCCAGATGCTGCCCAGGCTGCTCAGCAGCGAACCGCCGACGCCCTGCTGACCGAAGTATTGCAGGAGTACCGGGGCAAACTGGCCGATCATGCCGCTGTCCATGCCCAGGGCGCTGAAGGCGTTGTTCAGGTCGTTGGTGTCCTTGACGTTGCCCAAGGCGTTGTCCAGCCCTGCTGCTTTGCCGCTGGAGCCGAGCAGACCGGCCAGTGCCCCCAATTCCCCGCCGCCCGAGAGCATGTCGATGCCCGGCACGCTTTTGGCCAATTCCGAGTAGTCGGTCGAGCTCAACTGGTTCTTCGCCAGCCCCAGCATCGCCCCGGCACCGCCAACGGCTTGCTCTGGGGTGATGTCCAATTCACTGAGGGTGCTCAGCAGGTTGGCGGTCTGCGGTGTCGGTGCAGCAGTCGCGGCCGCGTCATCGCCCTGCATGCCGGCAATGGCATTGACCGCATCGCCCAAATTGAACTGTGCGAAGACCGGGCTGGCTGCCAGGGTCAGGAGTGATGCCAGTGCAAAACCGCGTGAAATCTTCATTCAGACATCCTCTTGTGCCATGAAAAACGCCCGGCTTACGGGCGCAAAGCTGCCGATTTGACCGGGCAGACGCGGGCATGTTCCTCAGATCTCCATCCATTTACCATCCGCTCGTCACAAAGCAGCCCTGAAGCCTGCGGCACTATCAGATCTGCCAGTAGGCAGCTCTGTTCGAATGCGCCACAGTAAAACCCTGGATCGACAAACTCATTCAGGAACCCGGCCATGCTCCCCAATCGAGAAACGCGGCTCTGCAGTTACCGCTACGACCCACTGGATCGTCTGGTTGATTGCACGCCCTCTGCGCAGTCCCCCACCCGACGCTTTTACTTGAAAGATCGTCTGGCCACGGAGATTCAAGGTGTGGTGCAGCATTCGATCATGCAGCACGACGATAAACTGCTGGCTCAGCAGCAGCGTCAGAGCAGCACAGCAGAAACCCGCTTGCTCGCCACGGATCAACAGCGTTCGGTTTTGAATGTACTTGATGTCGCTCGACTACATCCCCTCGCCTATTCACCCTATGGTCATCGCCCTGCGGAAAGTGGCTTGCTCAGCCTGCTCGGCTTCAACGGCGAACGGCCGGATCTGGTGACGGGGTGTTATTTGTTGGGGAACGGCTATCGGGCGTTTAACCCGGTGTTGATGCGGTTTAACAGCCCGGACAGTTGGAGTCCGTTTGGGGAGGGCGGGTTGAATGGGTATGCGTATTGTGTGGGGGATCCGGTAAATCGAACTGATCCGACAGGACACTCAAATATTTTCCTCCGCGCCTTCAAGGGAATAATGAATAGACTTGGGAGAACACCGTCCCACGCACGTAACATTGCAAAGCAATCTGCGGAACCAATTTCGAATACGACAAGCACATATCTAAAACGTACGCCCAAGATCAATACAATTGGTCAAGGACAAACTCCAAAATCAGAGTCAACAATGCCTTTCGGAGCTCATAGCGAGCGCCCCCATTCGCCGACGGGGACTTCTAATACTTTACAGGCATTAAAATCCACCTACGAACCCATTCCAAAAAGCCTTCCACCTTCCATTGTGCGAGTGGAAAACACACTCGATGGTGGCATAACAGTCGTACCCGTGAGCAATGAAGCCATGGAGAACATCAGACTCGTGGCCAGAACCAATCCATACACTTCACCCGCTAAAGCTTCAGCAATAGTTCGTGGCTTGGCAGGGCTTCCCGATCTTCCTCTAGGACAACGTTACCTGTTTCCTAACGTCAGACACTCTTAAAGACAAAGGGCGACAGTATGTCGCCCTTTTTTACCGCGCGACTTACGCCGCACTAAACATCTTATGCGGATCAATCACAAACTTCTTCGGCACGCCCGCATCGAACTCGCCATAACCCTGCGGAGCCTGATCCAGGCTGATCACCTGAACGCCCACCACTTCGGCGATGTTGATGCGGTCCCACATGATCGCTTGCATCAGCGCGCGGTTGTACTTCATCACCGGGGTCTGGCCGGTGTGGAAGCTGTGGGACTTGGCCCAGCCCAGGCCGAAGCGGATGCTCAGGCTGCCCATTTTCGCGGCAGCGTCGACAGCGCCCGGGTCTTCGGTCACGTAGAGGCCGGGGATGCCGATCTTGCCTGCCACACGCACCACGCCCATCAGCGAGTTGAGCACGGTGGCCGGGGCTTCGTGTTTCACGCCGTCATGGCCATGGCCACGGGCCTCGAAACCAACGGCGTCGATGGCGCAATCCACTTCCGGCTCGCCCAGCAGTGCAGCGATCTGTTCGTGCAGCGGCGTGTCCAGGGACAAGTCGGCGATCTCGAAGCCCTGAGCCTTGGCGTGAGCCAGGCGAACGGTGTTGACGTCACCGATGATCACCACCGCCGCGCCCAACAGACGGGCTGAAGCAGCCGCCGCCAAACCGACCGGACCGGCACCGGCGATGTACACGGTGCTGCCCGGGCCGACACCAGCGGTCACGGCACCGTGATAGCCGGTCGGCAGGATGTCGGAGAGGCAGGTCAGGTCGCGGATTTTTTCCATCGCCCGGTCGCGATCCGGCAGTTTCAGCAGGTTGAAGTCGGCGTACGGCACCATGGCGTATTCGGCCTGGCCACCGGTCCAGTCGCCCATGTCGACGTAACCATAAGCACCGCCCGGACGCGCCGGGTTGACGCTCAGGCAGACGCCTGTGTGCATTTCTTTGCAGGAACGGCAGCGCCCGCAAGCCACGTTGAACGGTACGGACACCAGGTCGCCGATCTGCAGGTTCTCGACGTCGCTGCCCTTTTCGATCACTTCACCGGTGATCTCGTGACCCAGGACCAGGCCGGTTTGAGCGGTGGTACGGCCGCGCACCATGTGCTGGTCGGAACCACAGATATTGGTGGAAACCACGCGCAGGATGACCGCGTGGTTAATTTTCCTGCCACGCGGGTCCTGCATTTTCGGATAATCAATACTCTGCACTTCGACCTTGCCAGCGCCGAGATACACCACACCACGATTGCCAGACATGCTTTCACCTCGCTGTTGTTTTTATGGAACCGCGTTGCCCAGGCAGGCAGCGCGTTAAATGCTCGGGTTATTGCCGTTGTCATTTGTGTTGCTTATAAGGGCCTCATCGCGAGCAAGCTCGCTCCCACAGGTTTTTGTGTCGTTCACAAATCTTGTGTCCGCCCCCGATCCACTGTGGGAGCGAGCTTGCTCGCGATGGCGATTTAAAGAACGACCGTACGATTGGCGTTCAAAAACACCCTTCTCTCAATGTGATACCCGACGGCCCGCGCCAGTGTCAGCCCTTCGATATCCCGCCCCTTGGCGATCAGGTCTTCCGGATAATGGCTGTGGTCCACTGCCTCCACACCCTGGGCAATGATCGGGCCTTCATCCAGGTCGTTGTTGATGTAATGCGCTGTGGCGCCCACCAGCTTCACACCCTTGTTGTAGGCCTGGTGGTAGGGCTTGGCGCCCTTGAAACCGGGCAGCAGGGAGTGGTGGATGTTGATCGCCTTGCCATCGAGCTTGCGGCATAGCTCCGGCGACAGCACTTGCATGTAGCGCGCAAGGATCACCAGTTCCGCACCGGACTCTTCAATGACCTGCCAGACCTGACGTTCCTGGGACGGCTTGTCGTTCGGATCCAGCGGGAAGTGGTAGTACGGAATCTGGTGCCAGTCAGCCAGTGGCTTGAGGTCCGGGTGGTTGGAGACCACGGCGGCCACGTCCATCGACAACTGGCCGATGCGCTGGCGATAGAGCAAATCGTTGAGGCAGTGATCAGCCTTGGAAACCATGATCACCACTTTCGGCCGGTAGTTCGGCGCGGTCAGTTCGAAGATCATGCCGAAGGCTTCACCGCGCTCGGCGAGGCCCGCGCGGAAGGACTGCTCGTCGAAACCGTCAGGCTGGCGGAATTCCACACGAATGAAGAAACGGCCCGAGAGTCGGTCATCGAAGGAATGGTGCTCGGTGACGTAGCAGCCCTGCTCGAACAGAAAGCGGGTCACCGCGTCCACGGTGCCGAGGACGCTGGGGCAGTCGGCGGTCAGAATCCATGTGTCTGGGGCGCGGCTCATGGTGCGGTGACTCCTGTGATATCTGTAAACGGAACAGCCTTCCTGTAGGAGCGAGCCTGCTCGCGATGGACGTCAACGATGACGCGTACTTCCTGATTTAACGCGTCGCTCTCAAGTCCATCGCGAGCAGGCTCGCTCCTACAGTGACGGTGGTGATCAAGCCTGAACGCTGAGGCCGTACTCGGCAGAAGCGTCCTGCAACCACAGCCACCAGTAATCCGAGAAGCTGCGACGAATCAGCAGTTCCCAGGTGTCTTCGGCGGTGTGACGGATCATCAATTGCGACTTGGCGAACACCGTGCCGACGGCTTTGCCCACCGGGAAGTTGTTCGGGTGCACGTCGTAGCTGGTGGACTTCATCAGTACCTGGCGCACGTTCGGGCCGCTCAGTTCGAGGAGTTGCTGGCCGCCGCTGACGTTGACGATTGCAATGTGCAAATCGCCCAGTGCTGCGCGCAGTTTTTGCTCGGCGGCAAGTTCTTCACCGGTCGGCACGATCAGCAGCCACTCATCCGGCCCCATCCATTGCAGACTGGTTTCGCCTTTGACGATGACGCTCAGCGCGCCCGGCAACTCGATGCCTAGGGCCTTGTGCACGCCCGCGGCAAACGCGGCATCGTGGCCATCGCCGCGGATGGTAAGGTGGCCGAGGAGTTTTTTCTCGCGCACGGTCACGCCGGCGTTCTTGCGACCCTTGCCCACCAGGCTGGCGAGATCGGCGTGATGCAGCGACGACTCGGCCTTGGCCCCGGAGGTTGGGCGTTGTTGGTAAACATTGGCTGCGGTCATAAAGCACCTGTTTTGAATTCTGTTGGTTCTGGCCCTTGTGGTGGCTGTTCTATCGCCATCGCGAGCAAGCTTGCTCCCACAAGGGTTAGACGATCTCCTGTGGGAGCGAGCTTGCTCGCGATGGCGGCAGCTCACACCCCACAGGACCCGAAGCCCTTACACGTTCTGGCGCTCACCCTTCGGATCGAAGAACACCGAAGAAACGATTTCCGCCTCGATCACGCTGCCGTCGGCCAGCGGTGCGAACACTCGCTCGCCCATCCGCTGCAACCCGCCCTTGACCACGCCCATGGCAAACGAATAGCCCAGGGAGTTGTGCAGGTAACTGGAAGTCACGTGACCCACCATGGTCATCGGGATGGCTTGCTTGGTGTTGAACACCAGTTGCGCACCTTCCGGCAGCCACTTCGTCGGATCGATCGGCTTCAGGCCAACCAGCTGTTTGCGCTGATCACGCACACAGTCTTCGCGGTTCATGCCGCGCCAGCCGATCCACGAGAACGGTTTGGTGCGACCGACACACCAGCCCATGTTCAGGTCGTCCGGGGTCATCGAGCTGTCAGTGTCCTGACCGACGATGATGAAACCCTTCTCGGCCCGCAGTACGTGCATGGTTTCGGTGCCGTACGGCGTCAGGTTGTACTTCTTGCCAGCGTCGACGATTTTTTCCAGCACGCCCATGGCGTAGTCGGCTTGCACGTTGACTTCGTACGACAGTTCACCGGTAAACGAAATCCGGAACACCCGCGCCGGCACACCACCGACCAGACCTTCTTTCCAGGTCATGAACGGGAAGGCTTCGCTGCTCAGGTCGATGTCGGTGACTTCAGCAAGCAGCTTGCGGCTGTTCGGCCCGGACAGGGTCATGGTCGCCCAGTGGTCGGTGACGGAGGTGAAGTACACCTTCATGTCCGGCCATTCGGTCTGGTGGTACAGCTCCAGCCACTGCAGCACACGAGCCGCGCCGCCGGTGGTGGTGGTCATGACGAAATGGTTGTCGGCCAGGCAAGCCGTCACGCCGTCGTCGAAGACCATGCCGTCTTCTTTGCACATCAGGCCGTAACGGGCCTTGCCCACATCGAGCTTGGTCCAGGCGTTGGTGTAGACGCGGTTGAGGAACTCACGCGCATCCGGGCCCTGGATGTCGATCTTGCCCAGGGTCGAAGCATCGAGCAGGCCGACGCTGTCGCGCACGGCTTTGCATTCGCGCTTCACCGCGGCATGCAGGTCTTCACCGGATTTCGGGAAGTACCAAGGACGCTTCCATTGGCCGACGTCTTCGAACTCGGCGCCGTTTTTCAGGTGCCATTGATGCAGTGCGGTGTAACGTACCGGCTCGAAGATGTGCCCACAGTGACGACCGGCCACGGCACCGAAAGTCACCGGCGTGTAGTTCGGACGGAACATGGTGGTGCCCATCTGCGGGATGGTCACGTTCAGCGAGCGGGCAGCGATGGCCAGGCCGTTGACGTTGCCGAGCTTGCCCTGATCGGTGCCGAAGCCCAGCGCGGTGTAGCGCTTGACGTGCTCGACCGACTCGAAGCCCTCGCGGGTCGCCAGTTCGATGGCGGCGGCGGTGACGTCGTTTTGCAGGTCGACGAATTGCTTCGGTGCCCGTGCGGTGCTCTTTTCATGGGGCACCTGGAACAGCGCCAGGGTCGGCTCTTCGAGACGGCTCAGGGCTTTCGGCAGTACGCCTTCAACCGTCTGGAATCCGGCTTCAGCAGCGGCGCGAGCGCCACCTTCAAAACCGTCGGCCAGGGAATCGCCAAGGCCGTAGACGCCGTTGATGCCGCCGACACACACGCGTTTCTGCGGTGCTTCGCCCGGTACGAAACCGAGGATGTCTTCACGCCAGATCGGCTTGCCACCCAGGTGCGAAGCCAAGTGAACCACCGGGCTGTAGCCACCGGAGCTGGCGACCACGTCGCAGTCGAGCCATTCGCCAGGGCTGGTCACGGTGTGGGCTTTGACGTCGATGGCGGCCACACGGGCAGCGGTCACGTGCTTGCTGCCACGAGCCTCGATCACGGCACTGCCGGTGAGGATGCGGATGCCTTTGGCGCGGGCTTCTTCCACCAGCGCACCACGCGGATTGCTGCGGGCGTCGGCAATGGCCACCACTTGCAGGCTGGCATCGAGCCAATCCAGGGCAACACGGTAGGCGTGGTCGTTATTGGTCGACAGCACCAGCTTCTTGCCTGGTGCCACGCCGTAACGACGCACGTAGGTCGAGATGGCGCCGGCGAGCATGTTGCCCGGCACGTCGTTGTTGCCGTAGACCAATGGACGCTCGTGAGCGCCGGTTGCCAGTACCACGCGATTGGCGCGGACCCGGTGAATGCGCTGACGCACCTGGCCAATCGGTGCGCGGTCGCCGAGGTGATCGGTCAGGCGCTCGTGAATGGTCAGGAAGTTGTGGTCGTGGTAGCCGTTGACGGTGGCGCGCGGCAACAGCAGCACGTCCGGGGTGTTCTTCAGCTCGTCGATGACGCTGGCCACCCACTCCATCGCAGGCTTGCCGTCGAGGCTTTCGCGGGAATCGAGCAGGCTGCCGCCGAACTCTTCCTGTTCATCGGCGAGGATCACCCGGGCACCGCTGCGCGCAGCCGCCAGGGCAGCCGCCAGGCCAGCAGGGCCGGCACCGACGATCAGCACGTCGCAGTGCTGGTTCATGTAGTCGTAGGTGTCCGGATCGTTTTCGGTCGGCGAGCGACCAAGACCGGCGGCCTTACGAATGTACTTCTCGTAGGTCATCCAGAACGATTGCGGGTACATGAAGGTTTTGTAGTAGAAGCCCGGTGGCATCAGCTTGCCGCCGACCTTGCCGAGAATCCCCATCATGTCGTTGTTCACGCTCGGCCAGCCGTTGGTGCTGGTGGCGACCAGGCCCTGATACAGCGCCTGTTGCGTAGCACGCACGTTCGGGATCTGCGTGGCTTCGGTGGCGCCGATCTGCAGCACCGCGTTCGGCTCTTCGGCACCGGCGGCGAAGATGCCGCGCGGACGAGAATACTTGAAGCTGCGACCGATGATATCGACGCCGTTGGCCAGCAGTGCAGCGGCCAGGGAATCGCCTTCGAAGCCTTTGTAGTTCTGGCCGTTGAAGGTGAAGGTCAAGACTTTGTTGCGGTCGATCCGTCCGCCGTTGGACAGGCGATTGATCTGGCTCATACCTTCTCTCCCAGAGCCGTGCTGGCCGCTTTCGGGCTATCGGTCTTGTCGGTGAATTGTGGCTTGGTGCCGATCTTGTAGGTTTCGAGAATCTCGTAGGTCACGGTGTCGCGGGTGACGTTGAAGTACTGACGGCAACCGGCAACGTGATCCCACAGCTCGTGGTGCAGACCGCGCGGGTTATCGCGGAAGAACATGTAGTCGCCCCACTCCTCGTCGGTGCAACTGCTCGGGTCCAGTGGGCGCGGGATGTGCGCCTGGCCGGATGCATGGAATTCCTCTTCGGAGCGCAGTTCGCCGCAGTGAGGACAGAAGATATGCAACATAGGGATTTCTCCTGTTAGTGGGCGACTGCTGCAGCGCCGTGTTCGTCGATCAACGCACCGCTGTGGAAACGGTCGATGGAGAAAGGTGCGGCCAGTGGGTGCATTTCACCCTTGGCCAGGCTTGCGGCAAATACGTTGCCCGAGCCAGGTGTTGCCTTGAAGCCGCCGGTGCCCCAACCGCAGTTGAAGAACATGTTCGGTACCGGGGTTTTCGAAATGATCGGGCAGGCATCCGGCGTGGTGTCGACGATGCCGCCCCACTGACGGTTCATGCGTACCCGCGACAGCACCGGGAACATCTCGACGATGGCCTGGATGGTGTGTTCGATCACCGGGTACGAACCACGCTGGCCGTAGCCGTTGTAGCCGTCGATACCGGCGCCGATCACCAGGTCGCCCTTGTCGGACTGGCTGATGTAACCGTGTACGGCGTTGGACATGATCACGCTGTCGATAATCGGCTTGATCGGCTCGGACACCAGCGCTTGCAGCGGGTGGGATTCGATCGGCAGACGGAAACCGGCGAGCTTGGCCATGTGCCCGGAGTTACCGGCGGTCACTACGCCGACGCGCTTGGCGCCGATGAAGCCCTTGTTGGTTTCAACGCCGATGCACACGCCGTTTTCCTTGCGGAAACCGATCACTTCGGTCTGCTGGATCAAGTCCACGCCGAGGGCGTCGGCGGCCCGGGCAAAGCCCCAGGCCACGGCATCGTGACGGGCCACGCCGCCGCGACGCTGGACGGTAGCGCCCATCACCGGGTAGCGGGTGTTCTTGGAGCAGTCGAGGTACGGGATCTCGTCCGCCACTTGCTTGGCATCGAGCAGTTCGCCATCCACGCCGTTGAGGCGGTTGGCGCTGACCCGACGCTCGGAATCACGAATGTCCTGCAGGGTGTGGCACAGGTTGTAGACGCCACGCTGGGAGAACATCACGTTGTAGTTGAGGTCCTGGGACAGGCCTTCCCACAGTTTCATCGCGTGTTCGTACAGGTGCGCCGACTCGTCCCACAGGTAGTTGGAGCGAACGATGGTGGTGTTGCGCGCGGTGTTACCGCCGCCCAGCCAGCCTTTCTCGACCACGGCCACGTTGGTGATGCCGTGTTCCTTGGCCAGGTAGTAGGCGGTCGCCAGACCATGCCCGCCACCGCCGACGATAACCACGTCGTAGACCTTTTTCGGGGTCGGCGTGCGCCACATGCGCTGCCAGTTTTCATGATGGCTGAGAGAGTGTTTGAAGAGGCCGAAGCCCGAGTAGCGTTGCATAGTCATTTACTCCAAAACCGCACTCAGCGATAAACCGGGAAGTCCGCGCACAGGGCTGCCACTTGCTCGGCGACATTGGCCTCGACATCGGCGTCGCCGAGGTTGTCGAGGATGTCGCAGATCCAGCCGGCCAGCGTGACGCACTGGGTCACCTTGAAGCCGCGAGTGGTGACCGCCGGGGTGCCGATGCGCAGGCCAGAGGTCACGAACGGCGACTGTGGATCGTTCGGGACAGCGTTCTTGTTCACAGTGATGTGGGCGCGACCGAGTGCTGCATCCGCCTCTTTGCCGGTGAGGCCCTGACGGATCAGGCTGACCAGGAACAGGTGGTTGTCGGTACCGCCGGACACTACATCGTAGCCGCGTTTGATAAACACGCCGGCCATGGCCTGGGCGTTGTCGATCACTTGCTGCTGATAAGCCTTGAAGCCAGGCTCCAGCGCTTCCTTGAAGCACACCGCCTTACCGGCGATCACGTGCATCAGCGGGCCGCCCTGGGCACCGGGGAAAACGGCTGCGTTGAGCTTCTTCTCGATTTCTTCGTTGGACTTGGCCAGGATCAGGCCACCACGTGGACCGCGCAGGGTCTTGTGGGTAGTGGTGGTGACCACATCGGCGTAAGGCAGCGGGTTCGGGTACAGACCAGCGGCAACCAGACCGGCCACGTGGGCCATGTCGACGAACAGCAGCGCACCGACCTTGTCGGCGATCTGGCGGAAGCGCGGGAAGTCGAGGGTCTTGGAGTAGGCCGAGAAGCCAGCAACGATCATCTTCGGCTTGTGCTCGACGGCCAGACGCTCGACTTCGTCGTAATCGATCAGGCCGGTGTTGGTGTCGATGCCGTACTGCACGGCGTTGTACAACTTGCCCGAGGACGACACTTTGGCGCCGTGGGTCAGGTGACCGCCGTGGGCCAGGCTCATGCCGAGAATGGTGTCGCCGGCTTGCAGCAGGGCCAGGTACACGGCGCTGTTGGCCGAGGAACCGGAGTGCGGCTGGACGTTGGCGTAATCGGCACCGAACAGTTGCTTGGCGCGCTCGATGGCCAGCGCCTCAACCTTGTCGACGTGTTCGCAGCCACCGTAGTAGCGCTTGCCCGGATAACCTTCGGCGTATTTGTTGGTCAGGCCACTGCCTTGCGCTTCCATGACGCGCTTGCTGGTGTAGTTCTCTGACGCGATCAGCTCGATGTGATCTTCCTGACGTTGCTCCTCGGCATTCATCGCCGCCAGCAGTGCATCGTCGTAACCCTGGATCTTGTCTTGCTTGCTGAACATCGCGTCTCTCCCAGCGGCGGCGGTGCGCCATTCGTCTCGGTGAGGCACTGGCTTTTCGGCAGTGCCCTTTGGTAGCGATGGTATGACTGGCTTGGAGTCGTCAAATGCCTACGGGCGCCACGCAAAGGTGCGTTTACGACATGGCGGGAAATGGCAAGCCGCAAGCAAACCTCAAATCAGCCTGGATCCCTTGTGGGAGCGGGCTTGCTCGCGAATTCTGCGTATCAGTAAGTATTGAAGTGACTGACACCCCGCTTTCGCGAGCAAGCCCGCTCCCACAGGGTTATGCGAGCACCTGACGCAAAGTCAGCAAAGCGACGAAATGCGCGGGATACAGGGCATATGCCCAACGCCGCATCGGTGGTGGATTTACGCCCTTTGCGTGTCGCAACAAGAACAGCCCGAGCCATGGCGCAATCAGGCACGTGACGATGGCCGGAAACGCCGCGACATTGCCCAGGCGAGCGGCGTGATACAGCACCTGCCATTGATTGGCCGCCAGACAGACCAGCCCCGCCAATAGCGCGAAATACCAAGGCCGTTGCAGTACCAGCAGCATCGCCAGCGGCAATAGAACGCCAAAGAAACCGAACATCAATCGCTGGGAGAAAAACCCTGCCAGCAGCAACGCGCCGACGGCCAGCAGGCGCGACGCAAGCACCGGCTGCTGCCAACCACGAATCACCAGCAAGCCCAGCGCAAGGGTGGGCAACACGTTCAAGGTGTCGGGATTGTGAATATACATCCGGTAAGGAATTTCACTCACCGCGCTAAACAGCAACAACCAGCCCAGATAGCGCCATTGCCTACCGTTCACCACAACAGGCTTTCGTGACAGATTGGCCGCCATCGCCAGGCAGAACCACGGGAATGCCAGCCGCCCCGGCACATACAACAGATCGGCGGAATAACCGACATATCGCAGGTGATCGAGCACCATGCTTAAAAGCGCCAGCCACTTGAGCAGATCCAGTGCCCCGTCGCGCTGCTTTAAGTGCATGGCCTTGTGCATCGTCACGTGCATAATTGCCCTTCAACTGTGTATGTTCCCGACAGCGACATCCTGTGCACCTCCACCTGACGATCTTGGGTACAGTGCGCACCCTCATTGACCACGGGACGCTTCACCATAGGCATCTCGACCACGGAAGCAGGCCATGACCGACAAGAGCCAACAATTCGCCAGCGACAACTATTCCGGCATCTGCCCTGAAGCCTGGGCCGCCATGGAGCAGGCCAACCACGGCCACCAGCGCGCATACGGCGACGACGAGTGGACCGCCCGCGCCTCCGACGGATTCCGCAAACTGTTCGAAACCGACTGCGAAGTGTTTTTTGCCTTCAACGGCACCGCCGCCAACTCGTTGGCGCTGTCGTCGTTGTGCCAGAGTTACCACAGCGTGATCTGCTCGGAAACTGCCCACGTCGAAACCGACGAATGCGGCGCCCCGGAATTCTTCTCCAACGGCTCCAAACTGCTGATCGCCCGTACTGAAAACGGCAAGTTGACCCCGGAATCGATCCGCGAGGTCGCGCTCAAGCGCCAGGACATCCACTACCCGAAACCCCGTGTGGTGACCCTGACCCAGGCCACCGAAGTCGGCAGCGTCTACACCCCGGACGAAATCCGCGCCATCAGCGCCACCTGCAAGGAACTGGGCCTGAACCTGCACATGGACGGCGCACGATTCTCCAACGCCTGCGCCTTCCTCGGCTGCACCCCGGCTGACCTGACCTGGAAGGCCGGCGTCGACGTGCTGTGCTTCGGCGGCACGAAGAACGGCATGGCCGTGGGCGAGGCGATTCTGTTCTTCAACCACAAACTGGCCGAAGACTTCGATTACCGCTGCAAACAGGCCGGACAGCTTGCTTCAAAGATGCGCTTCCTGTCGGCGCCGTGGGTCGGCATCCTGGAAAACGACGCCTGGCTCAAATACGCCAACCACGCCAACCACTGCGCGCAGTTGCTGGCCGAACTGGTCAGCGACATTCCAGGTGTTGAGCTGATGTTCCCGGTACAGGCCAACGGCGTCTTCCTGCAACTGTCGGAACCGGCCATCGCCGCACTGACCGCCAAGGGCTGGCGCTTCTACACCTTCATCGGCAACGGCGGCGCACGCTTCATGTGCTCGTGGGACACCGAGCAAGAGCGCGTGCGTGAATTGGCGAAGGACATTCGCGAGGTGATGTCGCATTAACCCCCTCCTGTAGGAGCGAGCTTGCTCGCGATGGGCGCTAACGAAAACGCGTGCTTTCTGGATAAACGCAGCGCCTTCAAGTCCATCGCGAGCAAGCTCGCTCCTACAAAAAGCTCCACAGCCTGACCGTTCGCACCTGAAGTCTTGGTCTACATTGTCTGTCGATCCTTACAGATAACAATAATCAGGAGCGTACGCATGTCATTGCAAGGCAAAACCCTGTTCATCACCGGCGCCAGCCGCGGTATTGGCCGTGAGATTGCGCTGCGGGCCGCACGCGACGGGGCCAACATTGTGATTGCGGCGAAAAGTGCGTCGCCACACCCCAAATTACCCGGCACGATTTTCAGCGTGGCCCAGGAAGTCGAAGCCGCAGGCGGCAAGGCACTGGCCCTGCAAGTGGATGTGCGCGATGAAGATGCCGTGCATCAGGCCCTGGCCCAGGCCAACGAACATTTCGGTGGCATCGATGCACTGATCAACAATGCCGGGGCAATCAAGCTCACCGGGGTTCAACATCTCGAACTCAAGCGCTTTGACCTGATGCACCAGATCAACACCCGCGCCGTATTGCTGTGCAGCCAGGCTGCCCTGCCCTATTTGAAGAAGTCTGCCGGGCACATCCTGAACCTGTCGCCACCGCTGAACCTGGCCACCAAATGGTTCGCCCAATACAGCCCTTATACCGTGACCAAGTACGGCATGAGCATGCTGACCCTGGGCATGAGCGAGGAATTCAGGAATTACGGCATCAGCGTAAACTCGCTGTGGCCACAGACGATGATCGCCACTGCAGCCATCGAGTTTCAGTTGGGGTCGAGGGAATCGTTCAAGCATGCGCGACTGCCCGCGATCATGGCGGATGCGGCGCATGTGATTCTGAGCAGCGCAAACCGCAGCCTGACCGGGCGTTTGCTGATCGATGAGGAAATACTGCGAGAAAACGGGGTGACTGAGTTCAAACACTATCGGTTCGCGCCGGACAGCAACGACAAGCTGATGACCGACTTGTTTATCGACTAAACACCCTCCCCTGTAGGAGCGAGCCTGCTCGCGATGAACCTGAGAACACCGCGGGGGGTCAGGTTGTCAGCGTTATCGTTGACGTCCATCGCGAGCAGGCTCGCTCCTACAGGGACTATTGCGCAACCATTAGAACTCGATGCGCACGTCGCCTTTAGGCACGCTGCAGCACGAAAGAATGAACCCTTCAGCTTCATCTTCCTCGGTGATCCCGCCGTTGTGGTCCATTTCCACTTCACCACCCAGCTTCAACACCTTGCAAGTGCCGCAGATCCCCATGCCGCATGCTTTCGGAATCATCAGGCCGACCTTGGCCGCCGCCGCATGCACGGTCTCGCCCGGGGCCACGCGGATGCTCTTGCCGGACGCCGTAAACTCAACCTCGTGCAGATCCGCTACGTCGACTTCCGGCGCCTCGGCCGCTTGCTCGGCGTGTTCCACGGCGTCGGCGCGCGCCTCTGGCGGGGTCGCGCCGAAGGATTCTTCGTGATAACGCGACATGTCGAAGCCAGCGGCTTCCAGCAAGCGCTTGACCGCATTCATATACGGTGTCGGGCCGCAGCAGAACACTTCGCGCTCAAGGAAGTCCGGCGCCATCAATTCAAGCATTCTGTGGTTCAGGTAACCGCGATAACCGGCCCAGGGCTCACCCATACCGTGCTTCTCGCAGATCAGGTGCAGGCTGAAGTTGTCGATCCGCGACGCCATGTGTTCCAGCTCACGGTGGTAAATGATGTCCTTGGGCGAACGGGCGCTGTGGATAAACACCATGTCGACATTGCCGTTGGTGTCGTAGAACCAGCGCGCCATGGACATGACCGGCGTGATACCGACGCCGCCGCTGAGGTAAAGCACCTTTGGCGCGGTGAAGTCCATGGCATTGAACAGCCCGACCGGTCCGTGCACCGCCAGCTCCTGACCTTCGTGCAGAGTGTCGTGCAGCCAGTTGGAGACCTTGCCACCCGGTACGCGCTTGATGGTCACCGAAAAGCTGTACGGCACCGATGGCGAGCTGGAAATGGTGTACGAACGCATGATCGGCTGGCCTTCAATCTCCAGCTCCAGGGTGACAAACTGCCCCGGTTTGAAGAAGAACATGATCGGCTGATCGGCCATGAAGCAGAAGGTGCGCACATCCCAGGTTTCCTGGATGACTTTGACGCAACGGACGATGTGCCGACCATTGGCCCAGGTCTGGGTGGTTACCGGATTCAGGAAACTATTGGACATGCTGATCTCCACGGCCGACTGCCGGCCTTCATGTTGGCGATTCTGCGTATAGCGCAGATCACCCATTTACCTATCTGCGACATTGACATGCTTATCGCGACCAGCCCCCAACGACTGGGGCTTGCGCGTCGGGAACAGATTGCACCATGTCGCCCATGGATAAGGTTCTGGCCTGCGCCGGCCCCACACTCGCCCCATACCAAGACACATTCTTTACACCTTGCGTAGCAACCCTGATCAGCCACTTTCGCGGCCACGCAGATGGCCTTGAGGAAATACACGATGGACGTCACTACTACCCTGAGCCTGGGCGATCCGCTGGAACCCGCACGCAAGGCCACCGCGCAGATGCTGCAAGAGCGCGAGCGCACGTTCTCGCTGCCGCAGCCGTTTTACTCCGACGAGCGCCTGTTTGATATCGACATGCAGGAGATCTTTCAGAAAGAGTGGTTGATCGCCGGCATGACCTGCGAGATCCCTACCAAGGGCAACTACCTGACCCTGCAGATCGGCAAGAACCCGATCATCGTGATCCGTGGCGCCGAAGGCGTGGTGCACGCGTTCCATAACGTCTGCCGCCACCGTGGCTCGCGCCTGTGCACCAGCGACAAGGGCAAGGTCGCCAAGCTGGTTTGCCACTATCACCAGTGGACCTACGAACTCGACGGCCGCCTGCTGTTCGCCGGCACCGAAATGGGCGCCGACTTCGACATGAACCAGTACGGCCTCAAGCCGGTGAACGTGAAGACCGCCGGCGGCTACATCTTCATCAGCCTGGCGGAGAACCCGCCGGCCATCGATGACTTCCTGTCGACGCTCAACCACTACATGGAACCGTACGACATGGAGAACACCAAGGTGGCGGTGCAAACCACCTTGATGGAAAAGGCCAACTGGAAACTGGTGCTGGAAAACAACCGCGAGTGCTACCACTGCAACGCGTCGCACCCGGAACTGCTGAAAACCCTGCTGGAGTGGGACGACGTCACCGACCCGCGCGCCGACCAGGCCTTCAAGGACCACGTAGCCGCCTCCGCCGCTGCCTGGGAAGCCGAGAAGATCCCTTACGCCCACGCCAGCTTCGGCCTGCGCAACCGCATCGTGCGCATGCCGCTGCTCAAGGGCACCGTGTCGATGACCATGGACGGCAAGCAGGGCTGCGCCAAGCTGATGGGTCGCATCAAGAACCCGGACCTGGGCTCGATGCGCATCCTGCACCTGCCGCACTCCTGGAACCACTGCATGGGCGACCACATCATCGTGTTCACCGTGTGGCCGATCAGCGCCCAGGAAACCATGGTCACCACCAAGTGGATCGTGCACAAGGACGCGGTCGAAGGCGTGGACTACGACGTGGAGCGCATGCGCCAGGTCTGGGACGCCACCAACGACCAGGACCGTCGCCTGGCCGAAGAAAACCAGCGCGGCATCAACTCCACCGCGTACCAGCCTGGTCCGTACTCCAAGACCTATGAGTTCGGTGTGGTGAACTTTGTGGACTGGTACAGCGAGCGCCTGCTGAGCAACTTGGGTGCCGAGCCTGCGCCTTACCTCAAAGGGGTTCCGGTTCAAGGCTAAAGCATGCCCCTGTAGGAGCGAGCCTGCTCGCGAAAAATCCAGGGGCACCGCTGGTCATCTGTCTTTTCGCGTCATCGTTCACGACCATCGCGAGCAAGCTCGCTCCTACAAGGGGCTTGCTCGCAACAGGTTTTCTCCCCGCTACACATTCCTCTATCTTTAGAACTGTACGAAATATGATCTATTTCGTTCAGAGCTATGCTGCGCACGCCTCCCAGCCTTCCGCAAACAAGTTATCCACATCTCCACCCACAGCTATTGGGGACAACTGTGGAAAGACTGCAAAATATCTTCACAAAAACCAAAGAAAAAACGTGACTTATCCAGAAGCATGCTTCCACTGGCGCGCTGCTCATTTTTTAACCAGAAGCCTGAAAGTCACGGACTGTAAGGCTTTCAGAGGATGGCAAACACCTTATCCACAGAAGCGCCAACAGAGATTGGGGGCAAGTCTGCATCAGCAGCAGCACATATCCCCTTGAAAAAGCATGGAAAAACCACGAGCCAGGCTGGGTGTTTTTTGATCGACGCCATGCAAGGCTTGATTTGTATGGGGTGTAGCGAGGGGCGAACATGTTATCCACAGAACCACCAACAGGGATTGTGGGTAACCATCCAATCTGTTCAGACTCTATTGAGGCATGAGCGACCTGAATCGAGATCCAGGCTCAATTCAAAGTCTTTGAAGGCGCGCCATCCGAGTAATATCGACGGCACGTATTGCCCGCCCACCAACGACGGCGGGATGGTAAAGCCCGGGTAGTATTTGTAGCTGACCACCAAGGTGTCGCCTTGCAGGGCCAATACGCCGGTGAAGCGTTGAAAGTGCTTATCGTCGCCGGTGTAAACGTTCGAGCCTCCCGGTGTCAGCGCCTGCGCCACGCTGACTTGCCTGCCGGGCGACGCGGCCGTCAGGTAGTCGACATTTCCCGTATCGATGATGGCTTGCGTTGCCCGACGATCCAGCTGTGCGGCAACTACCAGCCGTTGGTTGAGATCCAGGCGGCTCAAGACAATTGGCGCATCACAGCGCCGGGCAGGCGGCGGATTAAGTTCCAGTGTTCTCCTGGTTATCTTCAAGCGCCCCAGCTTGCTGATCAGATCCAGCCCCAACAAATTATCCCGGTCGCTGACAAAGACCAGGACGTTCCTGAACTCACGGGTGCCGACTCTCAGTGACCCGAGAATTCCCAACCTCGCGGCCAGGCCCCTTTCGCCATAAAACGTGCTGTAGCGATAATGAGCATCGGGCAACATCCTGATCCCCATCTGTTTCGCAGTTTCAATGTTGACCCGGGTTTGCGGTGCCCCCGTGTCCAGTACAAAACGCGCCGAGACACCGTTGGCCGTTCCGACCTCGATAAATGGCAGCGATTGTTCAGCGATGTAGAAGTCATTGGCATGAGGATGGAGCTGCAGCACCTCATGTCGCGCAGATCCCTTGACCAAGAAATTGCCAGCCCTCGTCAGAATAGCCAGTGATTCGCTGCCAAACATGGAGAACAGGGCATTCAGATCTGCATCGGCCGCAATCGCCCGGGCATGCTTGCCCTTGATGGCCAGATAGTATTCGGGGATTTGGTTGGCGGCCTTGGCTTCGAGCATTCTGGCCAGGACCGTCACCGAACAGCTGAGGTGCTTATC
This sequence comes from Pseudomonas sp. EU05-FHT14B02, assembly GCF_058791055.1. Lineage (NCBI taxonomy): Bacteria > Pseudomonadati > Pseudomonadota > Gammaproteobacteria > Pseudomonadales > Pseudomonadaceae > Pseudomonas > Pseudomonas sp. EU05-FHT14B02. The sequence continues at coordinate 19,732 of NZ_JBYTDD010000046.1, forward strand.
GGCATCCAGTACCTTGTCGCACTGTTGCCGTAGCTGCGCCAGGGACGCGTCGCGCCCCTGCCCGGTTTCCAGCCATTGATAAAAGTCCTGATCAGCCACGGGCACGTTTGCCGGGACAGCAGACAGCAAGCCGGTGGATATCCACAGGGTCGATGCAAAAAGCGCCAGAAGAGCGAAAGTCTTCATGTTCAAGCCAGTCATAAAAACCGGATTTCATGAGTCAGCGCTGAACGTCTGAAAACTCCCGAAAGCGTGTCGCACCCTTGATCAGCGCATAGAAAACTGTAGCTCACCGCCCTCGTCAACGTGGGACGAGGGCGCGTGGCGTTGTGGATAACCTTCGCTGGTTAGCCCCCCCCCCCCCGCAGACTCAGGGCCTGTGCATAAGATAGGCGTCACCAGTGACACGGATCATGGGATGAGGGGTGACCTGGCAGGTTTTGATGATCTTGAAACCGTGCCGCTCATAAAAGCGCCGGGCGCCAGTGTTGGCGGCATAGTCGATCAGGCTCAGGCCATTGAGCCCCAGTTGGTCGGCACGTTCTTGAGCATGGGCGAGAAACTGCACGCCCAGGCCCCTGTTGCGCCAGCCCTCGTACAGGGCAAGGCTGGAGATATAGAGCGTGTCGGGCACTTCCATGTCGGCGTAAGGCGCCAGTACCGGGTCGGTCGTCGGCTCCGCCAGTGGATCGTGGCGCATCACGTAGCTGTGCATCATGCCAATGACCTGGCCATTGGCCTCGGCAATCAGGCAGTTCTGGTAAGAGAAATCCACGTCGTCGCGGGCATACCGAATGGCGCCGACGTCCAACAGATCCTGGCCGGGCTCTGCGATCTGGCTCCAGATGTAGTCTGAAGCGCCTTCGGATGAAATCTGGAACAACCGCGCAATCTCACGCGCATCCGCGCGGACTGCCGAACGAAATTCAACTGTCATTGTTTCCCCGTGAATTCTGGTAATGCAGGCATCCGGTGGGACCAGTGTTAGCGTTCACCGAAGATCAAAGTTGTAGGAGCGAGCCTGCTCGCGAAAAACCTGAGGACACCACAGTCATTCAGGCATCCCGCGTCATCGTTAACCACCATCGCGAGCAGGCTCGCTCCTACAGGAGATCTATGCTGAAACCGGGTCAGCGGACCACACCTTCCTCAATCAACAACTTAAGGATCGCTTCTGCCCCCGCCTGCGCCGTAACGCCCTTGAGCACTTGCCCACCGCCACCGCTGGCCTTGGCCGTCGCGGCTTTCATGCGATCGGCGCCGCTCTTGGCCTTGATCACTTTAAGGCGCTTGGGCCGCGGCTTGGCCGGCTGCAGGGTGGCGACCGCGAGCAGTTCATCGTCGATGACCTCGACGTCCTGTGCTTGCAGCACGCCGCGTCGGGCCGGGCCGTAGGCACTCTGCCGAGGCTTGGGCGCGGCGTTATCCACAGTTGCCAGGAACGGCAAGCGAACCTTCAAGCGACGACGCTGACCACGCGGCAACGCTTGCAGCACCAGCGCCGAACCGCCATCAATGGACTCGACTTGCGCCAAGCCCACCACCAGCGGCCAGCCCAGGTTTTCAGCGAGGAGGAATGGCAACATGCCCGAACCTTCGCCGGTTTCCGCCTGGCTGCCGGTCAACACCACCTGGGCCCCGGCATCGCGCAGATAATCGGTCAGCGCCGGCAGCGCATCGGCGCCTTGTGGTTGTTCCAGCACGTGCAGTTGTTCCAGGCCCATGCCCAGATACGCGCGCAATGCAGGCTCGGTGATGTCGCCGGCATGCAGTACCTGCAAGTTATCCCCAGCCAATTGCAGACCCAGTTCCACCGCCCGCGCATCCTGTTCCGCGCGACGCGGCCGACCGGACGTAGGGTGGGCGCCGATGGACACCAGGCTGATGATTTTCGTGCTCATAACCCTTTCCTTCCCTTAAGCCGCATCGCGCTTGGCGTCGTTGCGGTAAGCCGCTACCGCGTCGATCAAGGCTTGAAGAATCTCCGCGCTCTCGCCGATCACCGAGAGGTCCGCACGCTTGATCATGTCGCAACCAGGGTCGAGGTTGATCGCCACCACCTTGTCGCAGGCACCAATGCCTTGCAGGTGCTGGATCGCTCCGGAAATCCCCACCGCCACATAGACCCGTGCGGTGACCCAGGTGCCGGATGCCCCGACCTGACGATCGCGAGCCATGAAGCCGTCGTCCACCGCCACCCGCGATGCGCCTTCGGTCGCGCCGAGGGCTTCGGCGGTTCTGTGGAAAAGTCCCCAATCCTTGACCCCGTTGCCGCCGGAGAAAATGAACTCGGCTTCGGCCATGGGGATGGCCGCCGGATCGACGGCCACCGCGCCCAGATCTTCGATCCGCGACAGGCTGCGTGCCACGGTTGTGGATAACTCCACGGGCAGCGCTTCGTGACGGGTTTCGCTGACCGGTTCGGCGCACTCGGCAGCCGCCAGGATCAGTCGCGCCAGTGGACGGGCAAGGTCTTGCAGACCCGCGCCGGCGCGGCCGATGCACTCCTGATCCTTGACCTGCCAGACCCGCGTGGCCGGGCGTTCGCCCAGTGCGGCAGCAAAGCGCCGCCCCAGCTCGCCGCCACCGCTGCGGCTGTCCGGCAGCAACCAGTGACGCGGGCTGAACTGGTTATCCACAGCCCGCAGGCCCTGGACCCGTTGTTCCGGTGCATAACCGCTGAATTCTTCGCCTTCCAGCACCAGCAGGCGGTCGACGCCCGCCGTGGCGAAAGTGTTTTCCTTGTGCTCGCCGAACACCACGGCCAATACCGCGCCGTCCTTGCCGGCCAATTGATGGGCCAGGCCCAGCAGATCGCGGTCGTGGCTGCTCAAGCGGCCGCCAACCATGTCTGGTACCACGCTGATGTAAAACGCTGGCGCGGCCACCTGATGCAGCGGCAATTGCACTTCAACCGCGGCCGAGCGTTTAGTCGCCCCGCCCTGCTGAGCGCCACTGCGGTCGATCCGTTTGATTCCATTGGGACCGATAAAACCGATCCCGTGAGGATTCTTGCGGATGACACCGTTCGGTCCCATCCAGCTGTGTTGCGCCGGTTGCATGGCCGCGTGCAGCGGGTGCAGACGGTTGCGGGCGATCCATTCGGCCCGAGGGTCGCGGCGGATAATGTCACTCATCAATGCACCTCCGCTGGTTCACGTTTGGCCGGTGCCGAAGGCTTTCCTGGCGCGGCATCTTCGAGCAACGCATCAGCCACCAGCTCGGCGATGTCCTTGATCAGCGGACGTGGTTCGACCACGCCTTCAAGCATCGCGGTGCACTGTGGACAACCCACGGCCACCAGTTCGGCGCCGGTTTCGCGGATGTCTTCCATGCGCATGTCGGGAATGCGCTGCTTGCCGGGAATGTCGGTGATCGGAGCGCCGCCACCACCGCCGCAGCAGCGGGAGCGGAAGCCGGAGCGCTGCATTTCTTTCACTTCAATCCCGAGGGCGCGCAGTACCTGGCGCGGTGCCTCGTATTCGCCGTTGTAACGGCCGAGGTAGCACGGATCGTGATAGGTCACGCTATCGCCTTTGTGCTGACCGAGATTGAGCGCGCCAGCATCGATGATTTCCGCCATGTAGGTGCTGTGGTGCTGCACCAGGTAGTTACCATCGAAGGCACCGTACTCGTTTTTCAGCACGTGGAAGCTGTGCGGGTCGCAGGTGACGATGCGGTTGAAGCTGTATTTGGCCAGGGTCTGGATGTTGCGCTTGGCCAACAGCTGGAAGGTTGCTTCGTCGCCCAGGCGCCGGGCCACGTCACCGCTGTCGCGCTCTTCGAGGCCGAGCACGGCGAAGTCGATTTTCGCCGCCTTGAGCACTTTGACGAAGGCGCGCAGGGTGCGCTGATTACGCATGTCGAAGGCGCCATCGCCGACCCAGAACAGCACGTCGGTGGATTTCTTTTCGCTAAGCAGGTTGAGGTTCAGGTCTGCTGCCCAGTTCATCCGTCCGCCCGGAGCGAAACCGCCAGGGTTGTCGGTGGCGATCAGGTTTTCCAGGACTTCGGCACCCTTGTTCGGGGTCGCGCCTTTTTCCAGGGTCAGATGACGGCGCATGTCGACGATGGCATCGACGTGCTCGATCATCATCGGGCATTCCTCGACGCAAGCGCGGCAGGTGGTGCACGACCACAGCGTCTCGGCATCTACCAGACCGTTGACGATCGGCTGATGCGGATTGCCCGCGTGTTCGCCAATGGCTTTGCCTGGGTACGGGCTGCCGGCGAACTTGGCATCGGTGCCACCGGCCAGGCCGACGACCATGTCCTGAATCAGTTTTTTCGGGTTCAGCGGCTGACCGGCGGCGAAGGCCGGGCACGCTGCTTCGCATTTACCGCACTGCACGCAGGCGTCGAAGCCGAGCAACTGGTTCCAGGTGAAATCCTTGGGTTTTTCCACACCCAGTGGCGCGGTCAAGTCGCTAAGATCCAACGGTTTCAACCCCGTGGAACGACCACCACCAAAGCGTTCGGCGCGGCGGTGCCAAGCCAGGTGCAGGGCACCAGCAAAGGCGTGTTTCATCGGCCCGCCCCAGGTCATGCCGAAGAACAGTTCAGACACGCCCCACAACACGCCAACCCCGAGAATCGCCGCCAACAGCCAGCCACCGAAATTTTCCGGCAGGATGCCCGCCACCGGCAGGGTCAACAGGAAGAACGAGGCCGAGAACGCCATCAGGCTTTTCGGCAGGCGCATCCACGGGCCTTTCGACAGGCGCGACGGCGGATTGCGCCGACGCAGGTAAACAAAGATCGCGCCGACGAACATCACCGCCGACATCAGCAACAACGCATAGCCGAGAAAGCGGTTATGCAGGCCGAAACCATGCACCAGAATCGCCAGTACGATGGACGCCACCGCACCGCCAGCCGTGGCGACGTGGGTGTTGGCAATGTATTTGTCCCGCGCTACCACATGGTGCAAGTCGACCATGTAGCGCTTGGGCATGGCGAACAGGCCGCCGATCAGGTCGACCTTGGAGGCTCGGCCCCGGCGCCACATGGCCACCCGCCGCAACGCGCCCAGGACACCAAGGCCCAGGGCGGCGAACAACAGGATTGGAAGAAGGGTGTTCAACATGGTGAAGCTCCCAAAGACCGCAGGGTCTTGCAGGTCGAGATGCCTGACTCGGTTCCTGTGGGAGCGGGCTTGCCCGCGATTGCATTCTGTCAGCCACATCTACGTTGACTGATACACCGCTATCGCGGGCAAGCCCGCTCCCACAGGGTTATGTGCAAGCCCGTTAGAAGTCTTTACACAGCCGCAGCGCGTCGTAGATCGCCGCATGCACGTTACGCTGGGCCACGCAGTCGCCAATGCGGAACAACAGGTAGCCATCACCGCTCTGTTCCAGGCAAGGTTGCGGCTTGATCGCGAACAAGGCTTCGACGTCGATCTGGCCTTTGTTGCGCGAGCCTTCCTTCAGCGCGTAGTAGATTTCTTCGTCCGGACGCACGCCGTTTTCCACGACCACCTGGTCAACCACCCGCTCCTCTTTGGCGCCGGTGTATTCGTTTTCCAGTACCGCTACGAGCTTGTCGCCTTCGCGGTAGACCTTCTCCAGCATCATGTCGCCGGTCATGATCACTTCTTTCGGGTACATGCTGCGGTAGTAAGTCGGGAACGATGTACCACCGATGGCGACGCCCGGCTTGATGTCGTCGGTCACGATCTCGACCTGGCTGCCCTTGTCGGCGAGGAAGTCGGCGGTCGACATGCCGGTGAATTCGCAAATGGTGTCGTAGACCAGCACGTTCTTGCCCGGTGCAACCTTGCCATCGAGGATGTCCCAGCTGCTGACCACCAGGCCTTCTGCCGCGCCCCAGTGTTCGTTCTGCTCGATGAACGGATGACCGCCGACGGCCAGCACCACCACGTCCGGACGCAGGTCCATGATGGTTGCCGCGTCAGCCGCGGTGCCCAGGCGCAGGTCGACTTTCAACCGCGCCAGTTCCAGTTGATACCAGCGGGTGATACCGGCGATCTGGTCCCGTTGCGGGGCTTTCGATGCGGTGGTGATCTGCCCGCCGATGAATTCCTTTTTCTCGAACAGGGTCACGTCGTGGCCACGCTCGGCGGCCACGCGAGCGGCTTCCATCCCGGCAGGACCGGCACCGACCACCACCACCTTGCGTTTCACGCCGGTGGTTTTTTCGATGATGTGCGGCAAGCCCATGTATTCACGAGAAGTCGCGGCGTTCTGAATGCACAGCACATCCAGACCCTGATACTGACGGTCGATGCAGTAGTTGGCACCGACGCACTGTTTGATCTGGTCGATCTGGCCCATTTTGATCTTGGCGATCAGGTGCGGGTCGGCGATGTGCGCGCGGGTCATGCCGACCATGTCGACGTAACCGCCTTCCAGGATACGTGTAGCCTGGTTAGGGTCCTTGATGTTCTGTGCGTGCAGTACTGGAACCTTGACCACTTCCTTGATACCGGCAGCCAGATGCAGGAACGGTTCCGGCGGATAACTCATGTTCGGAATCACGTTGGCCAGGGTGTTGTGGGTGTCACAACCCGAACCCACGACGCCGATGAAGTCGAGCATGCCGGTATCGTCGTAATACTTGGCGATCTGCTTCATGTCTTCGTGGGATAGACCATCCGGGTGGAACTCGTCACCGCAGATGCGCATGCCCACGCAGAAATCGTCACCGACCTCAGCACGTACGGCTTTCAAGACTTCCAGACCGAACTTCATCCGGCCTTCGAAGGTGCCGCCCCATTCGTCGGTACGCTTATTGACCCGTGGGCTCCAGAACTGGTCGATCATGTGCTGATGCACCGCCGACAGTTCGACACCGTCCAGGCCACCGGCCTTGGCGCGGCGGGCTGCTTGAGCGTAGTTGCCGATCACCCGCCAGATCTCTTCCGGCTCGATGGTTTTGCAAGTGGCACGGTGCACCGGCTCGCGGACGCCCGACGGCGACATCAGCGTCGGCCAGTTGAAGCCGTCCCAACGCGAGCGACGCCCCATGTGGGTAATCTGGATCATGATCTTGGCGCCATGCTTGTGCATGGCGTCGGCAAGATTCTGGAAGTGCGGAATGATGCGGTCGGTGGACAGGTTCACCGAACTCCACCATTCCTGCGGGCTGTCGATGGCCACCACGGACGAACCGCCGCAGATCGCCAGGCCGATCCCGCCCTTGGCCTTCTCTTCGTAATACTTGACGTACCGGTCGGTGGTCATGCCGCCGTCGGTGGCATAGACCTCGGCGTGCGCGGTGCTGAGCACGCGGTTGCGGATGGTCAGTTTGCCGATCTGGATCGGCTGGAACATTGCTTCGAAAGCCATGGCGGGTTCCTCGACTTACAACGGCTTGACGGTGAACAAGCCGTCTTCGTGGCCCTCTTCGGAGCCACCGTAGACTTGTTCGGCCACGGTGCGGATCTTGCTGCCGCGAGCGGCGAGGATCTGATCCATGGCCCCTGCAAACCAGCCAGTGAACATGTAGTCGACCTTGCGCCCGACTTTGCCGTACACGTAGACGAATGCCGAGTGTTCGAGCTTGACGCTGGCGGTGCCTTTGTCGAGGTCGATGTCCTGGATCTTGAACAGGCCCCAGCCGCGCTGCGACAGGCGTTTCATGTAGTGCTCGAACACCGCGACACCTTCCAGGCCGTGGCATTCGGCTTCTTTTTCACACCAGTGCCAGGCGGACTTGTAGCCGGCCTTGTAGAGGATTTCGGCATAGGCTTCAGCGCCCAGCACTTCCTCGATGCCCATGTGGTTGTTGACGAAGAAATGGCGCGGCACGTACAGCATCGGCAGGGCGTCGGAGGTCCAGACACCGGTTTCGCTGTCGACTTCGATTGGCAATTGCGGGGCGATCTTGGCCATGGAAACTTAACTCCAGAAAAATTTTGGTGTTGCCCCCGGCACGGACGGCCGGGGGAAAGGATTCAGAGGTGCAGCGGCTTACTCGCCCCAGACGTCTTTCAGGACGTTGACCCAGTTTTCGCCCATGATCTTGCGTACCACGCGCTCGGAGTGGCCGCGCTTGAGCAGGGTCTCGGTCAGGTTCGGGAACTCGCCCACGGTGCGGATCCCCAGCGGGTTGATGATCTTGCCGAAACTGGTCAGGCGGCGGGCGTAGCCCTTGTCGTGAGTCAGGTATTCGAAGAAGTCCTGGCCATGGCCCTGGGTGAAGTCGGTGCCGATGCCGATGGCGTCTTCGCCGACGATGTTCATCACGTACTCGATGGCTTCGGCGTAGTCGTCGATGGTCGAATCGATGCCCTTGGCCAGGAACGGCGCGAACATGGTCACGCCGACAAAGCCGCCGTGGTCGGCGATGAACTTCAGTTCTTCATCGGACTTGTTGCGCGGGTGCTCCTTGAGCCCCGATGGCAGGCAGTGGGAGTAGCAGACCGGTTTCTTCGACTCGAGGATGACTTCTTCGGAAGTCTTGGAACCGACGTGGGACAGGTCGCACATCACACCAACGCGGTTCATCTCGGCGACGATTTCGCGACCAAAGCCCGACAGGCCGCCGTCACGCTCGTAACAGCCGGTGCCCACCAGGTTCTGGGTGTTGTAGCACATCTGCACAATGCCGACGCCCAGCTGCTTGAAGACCTCGACATAGCCGATCTGGTCTTCGAAAGCGTGAGCGTTCTGGAAGCCGAACAGGATGCCGGTCTTGCCCTGCTCCTTGGCTTTACGGATGTCGGCGGTGGTGCGCACCGGGATCACCAGGTCGCTGTTCTCGCGAATCAGCTTCTGGCTCGCGGCGATGTTGTTGACGGTGGCCTGAAAGCCCTCCCACACCGACACGGTGCAGTTAGCCGCCGTCAGACCGCCCTTGCGCATGTCTTCGAACAGTTCACGGTTCCACTTGGCGATAATCAGCCCGTCGATAACGATGCTGTCGGCGTGCAATTCGGCTGGGCTCATCAGGCTGTCCCCTTGTTAGCGATTCATGCGCCGAATCGTGTGCCGGCGCTTTGGGGCCAGCATATGCCTCGGTGCAGGGGCAGCCGGGTGCAAAAACGACAGGGGGTTTGCCGAAAGCGTCAATCCGCGACAAAGGGTCGTGGTCAGGCACAATCACCGACCTGTTCAAGGCCCTTGGCTTGGGCCAGAATTCGCCGCATCACTGGATGCTTCACTGGACAAGAGCGGCGACGATAATGAAATCGATCATTCTGGCAATGGCACTGATTGCGAGCGGCGTACACGCAGCGGAGGTGGCCGACGACAACCCGTGCGACAAAGTCGAAAACGACATCCAGACCCTCGAGTGCTCGGCCTTCAGCAAAACCTCCGCCGAAGACCTGCTCAAGGAAAACCTCCAGGGCCTGACCGAGCGCATGCAGTCGCAATACGGCAAAAACCCATCGCAACTGGCCGACATCACCGCCAAGATCAAGGCCGCCCAACAGCAATGGTTGAAGACCCGGGACGCCGACTGTGCCGTCGAAGCCTTCCCGGCCACCAATGGCAGTAAGGCGTTCACCATTGCCCAGAACGATTGCATTGCGCGGATGAGTGACGAACGGTCGGAGTTTTTGGAATCGATTGGGCAGGAATAATCCTGAATCTCCCGCTGAAAGCTGGCACTACCACCAGCTTTCAATCGCCAAAAAAGCTTTTCCCACAAAGCACTCTGACCTGACCTACAGCCTCTGTCCAAAGCCACTGCTCTGCGGATTTTTCACGCAATATGCCGACAAATGTTGTTGATAGCCAACCATAAAAATATAAGTAAAGATTCGCAAATCTTATAAAAGACTTATATTCTTCCATGAACAGCATTCACTGGACTCGAAAGGCCGTTAAGCAACTCTTGAGATTGCATTCCGTTCACCAGATTCAGGTTCGTGATGCCGTCGCGACACTCGCTGGCATGCCTGAGGCAGGCAATGTCAAAGCACTGGTCGGTCATGACTACGCTTATCGGCTACGTGTCGGTAATTACCGGGTCATGTTTGATTGGGATGGCGCGATCAAAGTGGTCAGTATTCAAGAGGTCAAAAAACGCGATGAACGCACCTACTGACATTCAAATCATCAACGACGCCGAAGGCAATCCAGCCTTTGTGGTCATTCCCTATGCACAATACGTGGCGCAGAAAATCGAACCCGACTTGATCCCCCATGAGGTGGTGAGCCGTATCGTCGATGGCGCTACCCCTATCCGAGCCTGGCGCGAACACTTGAACCTTACCCAGGATGAAGTGGCCAAACGCATGGGCATAACCCAGCCTGCCTTTGCCCAACAGGAAACAGTCGCCAAGCCCCGTAAAGCCACTCGTGAAAAAATCGCTTTGGCGTTTGGCATCACTGCCAGCCAGCTTGAGCTGTAAGCTGCACACCCTCTGTCACTAATGGGATTGAACATGAAAGTCTGCGGCATCGAAATCAAGGGCAGTGAAGCGATCATTGCCGTGACCACGCTGGACGGTCAGGCGCTGAGCCATGTCGCGCTCGCCACCAAGAAAATTGCCCTGGACGATGATGACGAAGCCGCCAACGTCAAAGTGTTTGCCGCTCAGGTCGCATCGTTTGTCCGTGAGAATTCCATCGACCGCATTGCGATCAAGAAACGCAGCAAGAAAGGCGAATTCGCCGGTGGGCCGACCACGTTCAAGATCGAAGGGGTTTTCCAGTTGCTGGAGAATTGCGAGGTGACCTTACTGTCGCCGCAGACCATCAATGCCCAGGCCAAGAAGCACGGTTTCGAGCTGCCGGGGACGCTGAACAAGTATCAGCATGAGGCGTACAAGGCTGCCTGTTCGGCGTTACTGAAAAAGTAACCTTCAACCCTTGTAGGAGCGAGCTCTGCTCGCGATGGACGTTAACGATTACGCGTGCTGTCTGAATGAACACGTTGCCCAGGCGTTTTTCGCGAGCAGAGCTCGCTCCTACAGGGGTTCTGCGGGTGGTTATGCCTTGGCGGTACGCCGATCCTCTCGTGGGCACCGCTCGTATTTCGCCCGATAACTGCGGGTGAAATACGACGGCGATTCAAACCCACAGGCAATACTCACTTCCAGCACGCTCATGTCTGTCTGCCGCAATAGCTGCCGCGCCTTCTCCAGACGCAAACGCAGATAGAAGTTGCTCGGCGTGTCGTTCAGATGCAGGCGAAACAGGCGCTCCAGTTGCCGCCGCGTCACCTTGATCGATTCCGCCAGTTCCAGCGTGCTCAGCGGCGGTTCGCTGTGCTGCTCCATCTCGCCGATCACGTGAACCAGCTTCTTGTTGCTGATGCCATAACGGGTGGCGACTTCCATGCGCTGATGGTCTTTGCGCGGGCGGATGCGACCAAGCACGAATTGCTCGCTGACCTGGATCGCCAGCTCCGGGCCATGGGCCTGGGCGATCAGATCCAGCATTAAATCAATAGAGGCGGTGCCGCCAGCAGAGGTGATGCGACGGCGGTCGATCTCGAACAGTTCCTGAGTGACGCTGAGCTGTGGATAGGATTCCTTGAACGCATCGATGGCTTCCCAGTGCAGGGTCAGGCGATGGCCGTCGAGCAAACCCGCCTCGGCGAGGATGAAGCTGCCGGTGTCGATGCCGCCGAGGGTCACGCCTTCGTGGTCCAGGCGGCGCAGCCAGTGTTCCAGCGCCGGGGTGGTGAACTTCAAGGGCTCGAACCCGGCCACCACCAGCAGCGTCACGCCTTTTTTCAACGGCTCCAGCGCCGCATCGGCGTTGACCGACATGCCGTTGCTCGCCAGCACCGCCCCGCCATCGGCGCTCAGCACATGCCAGCGATACAGCTCGCCACGAAAGCGATTGGCCACCCGCAACGGCTCGATGGCCGAGATAAATCCGATGGCCGAGAAACCCGGCATCAACAAGAAGTAGAAATCCTGGGACATGGAGCGCACTCGCTTAGCAGGTAACGAGAGGGCGGGCAGCGTAGGGGTGTTGATACGCCACTTGCGAGCGGCATTCAAGGGGGCAGGTCGCTGCAGTGCAAGAGCTGGTCGCCGCAGTGCGCTTTCATCGGTGCTTTGCTGCGTAACTTGGCATCACCGGCGCATCAGACACCGGAACTCACAATAAACGAACTGCCGAGGAACCTGAGATGAAACGACTGATCAGCAGCTGTGTTCTTGCACTCAGTGGTACCGCGTTACTGAGCGCCAGTGTCATGGCCGCCGAACCCGCAGCGTGCCAGAACGTGCGCATGGGTGTAGTGAACTGGACCGACGTGATCGCCACCAGTGCCATGACCCAGGTATTGCTCGACGGCCTCGGCTACAGCACCAAACAAACCAGCGCCTCCCAGCAAATCATCTTCGCCGGGATCCGCGACCAGCGTCTGGACCTGTTCCTCGGCTACTGGAACCCGCTGATGACCCAGACCATCACCCCGTTCGTCGACGCCAAACAGGTCAAGGTGCTTGATGCGCCAAGCCTGCAGGACGCCCGCGCGACCCTCGCCGTGCCGACCTACCTCGCCGACAAGGGCCTGAAAACCTTCGCTGACATCGCCAAATTCGAAAAAGAACTGGGCGGCAAAATCTACGGTATCGAGCCTGGCTCGGGCGCCAACACCCAGATCAAGGCAATGATCTCCAAGAACCAGTTCGGCCTCGGCAAGTTCCAGCTGGTCGAGTCCAGCGAAGCCGGCATGCTCGCCGCGGTGGATCGCGCCGTGCGTCGCAACGAAGCCGTGGTGTTCTTCGGCTGGGCGCCGCACCCGATGAACGTCAACGTGAAAATGACCTACCTCACCGGCAGCGATAACGCCCTCGGCCCGAACGAAGGTAAGGCCACCGTATGGACCGTCACCGCACCGACCTACGCCGAACAATGCCCGAACATCGGTCGCCTGCTGAGCAACCTGACGTTCACCGCCGAAGACGAGAGCCGGATGATGCAGCCGCTGCTGGATCACAAGGACGCTTTCGAGTCGGCCAAACAATGGCTCAAGGATCACCCGCAGGACAAAAAACGCTGGCTTGAAGGCGTCACCACCTTCGATGGCAAACCGGCCGCTGAAAACCTGCAACTGACCAGTAAATAAACCGAATGAACCACCGACTCGCAGCCCCAACGGGCTGCGAACGGGATAACCACGCCTGGCCAAAACCAAAAACTCGCCTGTAAGGAACCGCCAAATGAACCACGACGTCATCATCACCTGCGCACTCACCGGTGCTGGCGACACAACCGCCAAGAGCCCACACGTGCCGGTCACCCCGAAACAAATCGCGGCTGCCGCCGTGGAAGCCGCCAAGGCCGGTGCCACCGTGGTTCACTGCCATGTACGTGACCCGCAAACCGGCAAGTTCAGCCGTGACGTGGCGCTGTACCGTGAAGTGATGGAGCGCATCCGCGAAGCGGACGTGGACATCATTGTCAACCTCACCGCCGGCATGGGCGGCGACCTGGAAATCGGCGCGGGCGAGAACCCGATGGAATTCGGCCCGAATACCGACCTGGTCGGCCCGCTGACCCGCCTGGCCCACGTCGAAGAACTGCTGCCGGAAATCTGCACCCTGGATTGCGGCACCCTGAACTTCGGCGACGGCGACACCATTTACGTCTCCACCCCGGCGCAGCTACGCGCTGGCGCCAAACGCATCCAGGAACTAGGCGTTAAAGCCGAGCTGGAGATCTTCGATACCGGCCACCTGTGGTTCGCCAAGCAGATGATCAAGGAAGGCTTGCTCGACAACCCGTTGTTCCAGCTGTGCCTGGGCATCCCTTGGGGTGCGCCGGCGGACACCACCACCATGAAAGCCATGGTCGACAACCTGCCGGCCGACGCGGTCTGGGCCGGTTTCGGTATCGGTCGCATGCAGATGCCGATGGCGGCACAAGCCGTGTTGCTCGGCGGCAACGTGCGGGTCGGGCTGGAAGACAACCTGTGGCTGGACAAGGGCGTACTGGCGACCAACGGCCAACTTGTCGAGCGCGCCACGGAAATCCTCAGCCGCCTCGGTGCCCGCGTCCTGACCCCGGCTGAAGGCCGAGTAAAAATGGGCCTGACCAAGCGCGGTTAAGCCCATCCCCTTTCCCCCCTGTGGGAGCGAGCTTGCTCGCGATGACGTCGGTACATCCGAAGCATCATCTGCGACAGGAATATCGCCATCGCGAGCAAGCTCGCTCCCACAGTTTTTTTTTCGAGCCAAATTCAGGAATTGACCATGAGCTTTATCACCGAAATCAAAACCTTCGCAGCGTTAGGCAGCGGTGTCATCGGCAGCGGCTGGGTATCCCGCGCCCTCGCCCATGGCCTGGATGTAGTGGCCTGGGACCCGGCTCCCGGTGCCGAAGCGGCCCTGCGCAAGCGTGTCGCCAACGCGTGGGGTGCACTGGAAAAACAAGGTTTGGCACCGGGTGCATCGCAGGATCGTCTGCGTTTTGTCGCAACCATCGAAGAGTGCGTGCGCGATGCCGATTTCATCCAGGAGAGCGCCCCGGAACGGCTGGAGCTGAAACTGGACCTGCACAGCAAAATCAGCGCGGCAGCCAAGCCCAATGCGTTGATCGGCTCCAGCACCTCTGGCCTGTTGCCGAGCGAGTTCTACGAGAGCGCCACGCACCCGGAACGCTGTGTGGTCGGTCACCCGTTCAACCCGGTTTACCTGCTGCCACTGGTGGAAGTGGTCGGTGGCAAGAACACCGCGCCAGAAGCGGTGCAAGCGGCGATGAAAGTCTATGAATCCCTGGGGATGCGCCCGTTGCACGTGCGCAAGGAAGTACCGGGTTTTATCGCCGACCGCCTGCTCGAAGCGCTGTGGCGCGAGGCGTTGCACCTGGTCAACGACGGCGTGGCGACTACTGGCGAAATCGACGACGCCATCCGCTTCGGCGCCGGTTTGCGCTGGTCGTTCATGGGCACGTTCCTGACTTACACCCTGGCCGGTGGCGATGCCGGCATGCGTCACTTCATGGCACAGTTTGGTCCGGCATTGCAGCTACCGTGGACTTACCTGCCGGCACCGGAACTGACCGACAAGCTGATCGACGACGTGGTCGATGGCACCAGCGATCAACTGGGTAAACACAGCATTTCGGCGCTGGAGCGCTATCGTGATGACTGCCTGCTGGCGGTGCTGGAGGCGGTGAAGACCACCAAAGAGAAGCATGGGATGGCCTTCAGCGAGTAAGCCCAAGCTTTGGGGCCAGCAGTGCTGACCCCATCGCGAGCAAGCTCGCTCCCACATTTGATCGCAGGTGTCTGATACAACTCGGTAACCTGTGGGAGCGAGCTTGCTCGCGATAGCGGCAGTCCGGTCACCACACAAATTGGATCAGAAACCATGCCCACCCTCACCACCTACCAAACCACCATCATCCCCGACTGGGTCGACTACAACGGCCACCTGCGCGATGCCTTCTACCTATTGATTTTCAGCTACGCAACCGATGCCCTGATGGATCGCCTTGGCCTGGACAGCAACAGCCGGGAGGCCAGCGGTAACTCGCTGTTCACCCTCGAACTGCACCTGAACTACCTGCACGAAGTGAAGCTCGACGCAAAGGTCGAAGTGCACACCCAGATCATTGCCCACGACAGCAAGCGCGTGCACCTCTATCACAGCTTGCATCTGGTGGGTGATGCCCAGGAACTTGCAGGCAACGAACAGATGCTCCTGCACGTGGATCTCGCCGGGCCGCGTTCGGCACCGTTCAGCGAGCAGTCCTTGAGCCAGCTGCAAGCCATCGTCGCCGAACAGACAGACCTGCCAACCCCCGCATACATTGGCCGAGTGATCGCATTACCCGCAAAAAAATAAAAAGGAGATCGCCATGAACACCGCCGCTGCTTTTGCCGACTTTCGTACCTATCCGTTGATCAGCGCGCTGACTGCCGTGCAGACTCTGGCGGACCGTGTTCTGGTGAGGTGGGCCGACGATCGCGTCAGCCCTTTCCACCATCAATGGCTGCGGGACAATTGCCCATGCCCGCAGTGCGTCTACACCGTGACCCGCGAGCAAGTGCTGGAAATCGTCGATGTGGCTCAGGATCTGATAGCCGATAACGTCAGTATCAACAACGATGGCTGCCTGGCGGTTGATTGGCAGGACGGCCACCACAGCCGCTTCGACCCCGGCTGGTTGCGCGCCCACGCCTATGACGATGAGTCCCGCGCCGAGCGCCAGCAGCGCAAGCCTGTAGCCAGGCTCTGGCACAGCGATTTGCAGTTGCCGGTGTTCGAATATCAAGCGCTGATGAACGACTCCGACGCCTTGTTGCAATGGTTGTTGGCGGTGCGGGATGTCGGATTGACCCAGGTCCGTGGCGTGCCCACCGAGCCTGGTTCTCTGAAGCTGATCGCCCAACGGATTTCCTTCATCCGCGAGAGCAATTTCGGCGTGCTGTTCAACGTGCAATCCAAGGCCGACGCCGACAGCAACGCCTACACCGCGTTCAACCTGCCGCTGCACAGCGATTTGCCAACCCGGGAGCTGCAACCGGGGCTGCAATTCCTGCATTGCCTGGTCAATGACGCCGAGGGTGGCGAGAGCATTTTTGTCGACGGCTTTGCCATTGCCGATGCCTTGCGCCGGGAAGACCCCGAATCTTTCAAAAGCCTCTGCGAAATCCCCGTGGAGTTTCGCAACAAGGATCGTCACAGCGACTACCGCTGCCTGGCACCGATCATTGCCCTGGATACGTTGGGGCAGGTATCGGAAATCCGCATGGCCAACTTTCTGCGCGGCCCCTTCGATGCATCGGTGGAACAGATGCCCAAGTTGTATCAGGCCTACCGGCGCTTTATCGCGATGACCCGCGAGCCTAGATTCAGGTTGATGCGGCGGCTCAATCCCGGTGAGCTGTGGTGCTTCGACAACCGTCGCACCCTGCACGCCCGCAACGCCTTCGACCCCGCCACCGGGGCGCGGCATTTCCAGGGCTGCTATGTCGACCGGGATGAGTTGTTGTCGCGCATCCTCGTATTGCAAAGATAAACCGTGTCATCGTTCATCGCGGGCAAGCCCGCTCCCACAGGTTATGCGCAATCCCTAATGAAATGGCTCCCCCCTCACACCCTGTGATCACTCTCTAAGCTTTCACAGGGTGTCTTTCGGAGGCT
>NZ_JBYTDD010000047.1:0-24861 GCF_058791055.1 Pseudomonas sp. EU05-FHT14B02
ACGGTTACCGGGATAGTGAGTTCTTTTTCATGAAGATCAAGAGCGTCTTTCCCGGCAATCCGTGAAGAACCTTTTTTATTGCCTGCGATTCAATGGCCGACAAAGTACCCTGTGGGAGCGGGCTTGCTCGCGAAAGCAATCTGTCTGACACATTGATCTTGAATGTACTGGCGCCTTCGCGAGCAAGCCCGCTCCCACAGGGATCTGGGTTGCCGGACTTCCTTCGCAAACCATGCCCGAATGTGTCGTAGCTTGGGATAACCACCCAGCCTGGCCTATGCTGCAACCCAACGCTTTCGTTTCCGGTCGATTCCATGGGTCGTGGTTTTCTCTTCATCCTGCTGCTGGTTGTTCTGCCCGCCACGGCGCAGATCTACAAGTACACGGACGCCAACGGCGCCACCGCGTACAGCAATCAACCGCCTGATGGCATCAGCGCCCAACCGGTCGACTTGCCGCCCCTCAACAGCGTCGAACGCCAGCCTTCCGGCGAAGCCGCACCTGCTGCTGAAGCCGCTCACAACGAATTACCCCGCACAACCTATGAAGTGCTGGAGCTGACAGGCCTGCCCAGCACCGAAGCCCTGCGCGCCAACAACGGCACGTTCACCGTAACAGTACTGATCACACCCCGCCTGCAAGGCCCCCACCTGTTGCGCCTGCTGCTGGACAACCAGCCCTACGGCCAGCCAGGCAACCTGCCGACCCTGCAACTGGTGAACATCGATCGCGGCGAACACCGCCTCGCCGTGCAAGTGATCGATGGCGAAAACGTTGTGCAGCAGAGCCCTTCAGTGACATTCACCGTACAGCGGGTGCACAAACCTTGAAGGCCTGGCTACTGATCGCCTGCCTGTTCGCCCAGCCCGCCTCGGCAGAGGTCTTCATGTATGTCGATGCTCAGGGCAACCGGGTTTTCACCGACCAGCCAAAACCCGGCGACGCCCGGCGTGTACCGCTGACAAAGAGCAATCGAATAGCGGCCAACCCCACCAGCGCAGCACCGTTGATCGCCGAAAGCAGTCCTGAAGTACAGGCGCCGTTCCACTATGACATGCTGCGCATCCTGGTCCCGGAACCCGACGCGACCATCCGCAGTAACGTCGGCGAAGTCATCGTCAGCGTCACCAACGAGCCCGGCCTGCAACCCGGTCACCGCTACCGGTTGCTGCTCGACGGCCAGCCCACCGCCGAACCCGGCCTGAGCCCGGTGTTCCCGCTGAGCAACATCGATCGCGGCAGCCATACCCTGTCCGTGGAAATCCTCGACGAACAGGGGCGCATCGTCGAACGCACCGCCAACCAACCTTTCCACATGCAGCGCACGTCTCTCGCCCAGAAGCGCAGGATCAAACCCTGCACTCTCGAAGACTACGGCCAGCGGCCGGAATGCCCGCTCAGCGACAGACCAGGCGAAGAAAAAAATCCTTTCTTGAGACTTTTTTAACCTCGTCCAGGCTTACGCACTATATTGGTGCAATTGTTTGCCCCGTACTCAAACCCCAACCCATTTTGGTTCGAAAGTACCCGCGATAGCTGGCAGAACGCCACGTAAACGAGCGTCAAACGCCTGTTTCAGGCGCTGAACGCTTCTTTTCGGAGCCTTGGTTTGGTTTTTGCATTTTGCCCGTATCTGCATTTTTTTACGCACGCTCTGCCCTAAAAGAGGTCCCGATGACCATTAGCGACGCACTCCACCGTTTGCTACTCGACAACCTCACCACTGCCACCATCCTGCTCGACGCCGAACTGCGCCTCGAGTACATGAACCCGGCGGCGGAGATGCTGCTGGCCATCAGCGGTCAGCGCAGCCATGGGCAGTTCATCAGTGAGTTGTTTACCGAATCGACCGAAGCGCTGAACTCGTTGCGCCAGGCCGTCGAACAGGCGCACCCGTTCACCAAGCGCGAAGCCATGCTCACCGCCCTCACCGGCCAGACCCTGACCGTCGACTACGCGGTAACACCGATTCTGAGCAACGGCGACACGATGCTGCTGCTCGAAGTCCACCCCCGTGACCGCCTGCTGCGGATCACCAAGGAAGAAGCACAGCTGTCGAAACAGGAAACCAGCAAGATGCTGGTGCGCGGCCTTGCCCATGAAATCAAGAACCCCTTGGGCGGGATTCGCGGCGCGGCACAATTGCTGGCCCGGGAACTGCCGGAAGAAAGCCTGCGCGACTACACCAACGTCATCATCGAAGAAGCCGACCGCCTGCGTAATCTGGTGGATCGCATGCTCGGCTCCAACAAACTGCCGTCGCTGGCCATGTGCAATGTCCATGAAGTGCTTGAGCGTGTCTGCCATCTGGTGGAGGCTGAAAGCCAGGGCTGCATCACCTTGGTGCGCGACTACGATCCAAGCATCCCCGACGTCCTGATCGATCGCGAACAAATGATTCAGGCCGTGCTGAACATCGTGCGCAATGCGATGCAGGCCATCAGCAGCCAGAACGAACTGCGCCTGGGGCGTATCAGCCTGCGCACCCGCGCCATGCGCCAGTTCACCATCGGCCACGTGCGCCATCGTCTGGTGACCAAGATCGAAATCATCGACAACGGTCCGGGCATCCCGGCAGAACTTCAGGAAACCATTTTCTTCCCCATGGTCAGCGGTCGTCCGGACGGTACCGGGCTGGGCCTGGCCATTACTCAGAACATCATCAGCCAGCACCAGGGCCTGATCGAATGTGACAGCCACCCCGGCCACACCACCTTCTCGATCTTTCTGCCACTGGAACAAGGAGCCACATCGACATGAGCCGTAGTGAAACCGTGTGGATCGTCGATGACGACCGTTCTATCCGTTGGGTCCTGGAAAAAGCCTTGCAACAGGAAGGCATGACCACGCAAAGTTTCGACAGCGCCGATGGCGTGATGAGCCGTCTGGCGCGCCAGCAGCCGGACGTGATCATTTCCGACATCCGCATGCCCGGCGCCAGCGGTCTGGAGCTTCTGGCGCGGATTCGCGAACAGCACCCGCGGCTGCCAGTGATCATCATGACCGCGCACTCCGATCTGGACAGCGCTGTCGCGTCCTATCAGGGCGGCGCCTTCGAGTACCTGCCCAAGCCGTTCGATGTCGACGAGGCGGTTTCCCTGGTCAAGCGCGCCAACCAGCACGCTCAGGAACAACAAGGCCTGGAAGTTGCCCCGACCCTGACCCGCACCCCGGAAATCATCGGCGAAGCGCCAGCGATGCAGGAAGTGTTTCGCGCCATCGGACGCTTGAGCCACTCCAACATCACCGTGCTGATCAATGGTGAATCAGGTACCGGTAAAGAACTGGTGGCCCACGCGCTGCATCGTCACAGCCCGCGCGCCGCTTCGCCGTTCATTGCGCTGAACATGGCGGCGATCCCCAAGGACCTGATGGAATCCGAACTGTTCGGCCACGAGAAAGGCGCGTTCACGGGCGCGGCCAACCTGCGTCGCGGGCGTTTTGAGCAAGCCGACGGCGGTACGCTGTTCCTCGACGAAATCGGTGACATGCCCGCTGATACACAGACCCGCTTGCTACGGGTACTGGCCGACGGCGAGTTCTACCGCGTCGGCGGTCACGTGCCGGTGAAGGTCGATGTGCGCATCATCGCCGCGACTCACCAGAATCTGGAAACCCTGGTGCATGCCGGGAAATTCCGTGAGGACTTGTTCCATCGCCTCAACGTGATCCGCATCCATATCCCGCGCCTGTCGGATCGCCGCGAAGATATCCCGACCCTGGCCAAGCACTTCCTCGGCCGCGCTGCCCAGGAACTGGCAGTCGAACCGAAGCTGCTGAAAAGCGAAACAGAGGAATACCTGAAGAACTTGCCGTGGCCCGGCAACGTGCGTCAGCTGGAGAACACCTGCCGCTGGATCACGGTGATGGCTTCGGGTCGCGAAGTGCACATCGGCGACCTGCCGCCGGAGCTGCTGAGCCTGCCTCAGGACTCGGCGCCCGTGACCAACTGGGAGCAGGCCCTGCGCCAGTGGGCCGACCAGGCGCTGGCCCGTGGTCAGTCAAGCCTGCTCGACAGCGCCGTACCGGCCTTCGAGCGGATCATGATCGAGACCGCCCTCAAGCACACCGCCGGTCGCCGACGCGATGCCGCCGTCTTGCTGGGTTGGGGACGCAACACCCTGACTCGCAAGATCAAGGAATTGGGGATGAAGGTTGATGGCGGGGATGATGATGATGGGGACGAGGGCTAAACAGTCTTTAGTACTTCACTTATCTTTAGGCCCAATCGCGAGCAAGCTCGCTCCTACAGTGGATTTCCGGTGTTTTCACGATCGTGCAGACACCATCGAACCCTGTGGGAGCGAGCTTGCTCGCAATGCTTTTAGGGCCATCAATGCACCGACTGAATGCACCGTGAACCGCAATCGCGCACAACCGCTGTCCTGAAACTTCGCCATAAAACTCGATACTACCCGCCACCCAAAAACACAAAAGCCCCGGATCTCGGGGCTTTCAGCGCTTCAAAGCGTTTTTTTGTTCCAAACTGTTAAAACCTGGCACGCCCCCTGCAATAACCTTTTCAAGTGAATCAGTTCACCTACCCGGTTTCGGGGACCTTGGTACAGGCAGGCCGGGGATTCCCCTCTTTACATCGGGCTCACACCGCACCCGCGACGAGCCCAGCCGTTTTGGGGCCCTTGATACAGGCAGGTCAGGGGTTCCTTCTTTACACCAGGCTCACACCGCACTCGCGACGAGTCTCCCGTTTCGGGAACCTTGGTACAGGCAGGCCGGGGATTCCCTCTTTTATTGCTCCCGGAGATGGATCTCCAGCCGCCAGCGGTCATCAACCTCACTACCGACCCATTCGCCCCGCAGGGGCCGGGCCGCTACCAGTGTCAGCAACAACCCCCCATCGCTCAAACGTACCCGCCAGTTCACGTCCTTGCCGCCGAGCTTGAGCTGACCTTTCTGCGCCTTGCCCTCGGCGCCAAACAGCAGCGCGACACTGCCGTCCACAATTTCGCCGTGGGTCTTGGGTTCATTGTTGAACCACACCACCAGCCCGTCGTTCGTCACTTCCACCTGCTGCAATTGACTGGGGTCTGGCGTCGTCAGGCGACCGATCATCATCCCGACCATCACCCCGACAATCGCCAGCGAGCCCATTACCCGCAGGAATAGTTTCGAACGCACGCCTTCTGGCGGCGTAGAATGCGCGTCATCTTTGCCTTCGGAGCCGTGCATGTTTCACGTCATCCTTTTCCAACCAGAAATTCCGCCGAATACCGGCAACGTTATCAGGCTATGCGCCAACAGTGGCTGCCACCTGCATTTGATCGAACCGCTGGGCTTCGAGATGGACGACAAGCGCCTGCGCCGGGCCGGCCTCGATTACCACGAGTATGCCACCCTGCAACGCCATGCGGACCTGGCCAGCTGCCTGGAGAGCCTCGGCCATCCACGACTGTTCGCCTTCACCACCAAGGGTTCGCGGCCGTTCCACGATGCCAGCTTCGCTCCGGGCGACGCATTCCTGTTCGGCCCGGAAAGCCGTGGCTTGCCTGCCGAAGTGCTGGATGCCCTGCCCGGCGAGCAACGCCTGCGCCTGCCGATGCGCGAGGGCTGCCGCAGCCTGAATCTGTCCAATACCGTGGCGGTGGCCGTTTACGAAGCCTGGCGCCAGAACGACTTCAAATAACATCCAAAAAAATGTGGGAGCGAGCTTGCTCGCGATGGCGGTGCATCAGTCAACACGGATGTTGAAGCTGGTGACCTCATCGCGAGCAAGCTCGCTCCCACAGTATTGATACGCTTTTACTGAACGGTCGGAGTCTCGCCAGCAGCCTGCATGCGTTGCAGCTCTTGCGCGTACAGCGCATCGAAGTTCACCGGAGCCAGCATCAGTGCCGGGAACGAACCGCGGGTCACCAGGCTATCCAGGGTTTCGCGAGCGTACGGGAACAGGATGTTCGGGCAGAACGCTCCCAGAGTGTGGCTCATCGAAGCGTCATCCAGGTTCTTGATCAGGAAGATCCCGGCTTGTTGCACTTCAGCGATGAACGCCACTTCGTCACCGTTTTTCACGGTAACCGACAGGGTCAGCACGACTTCGTGGAAGTCGGCTTCCAGCGTCTTCTGACGGGTGTTCAGATCCAGAGCGACGCTCGGCTCCCACTGCTGGCGGAAGATCGCCGGGCTTTTCGGAGCTTCGAAGGACAGGTCACGCACATAAATGCGCTGCAAGGAGAATTGCGGTGCAGTTTCTTCTTCGTTCGCAGCAGTGTTCTGTTGGTCAGTCATCGCAGATCCTTCTTGATCCAGGGTTCTTTTAGGTTTGCTTGTTTGGGGTATTGCCGTCAGGCCCTGAGCAACGCGTCGAGCTTGCCGGCACGCTCCAGGGCGAACAGATCATCACAACCGCCCACGTGAGTGCTGCCGATCCAGATTTGCGGCACGGACGTACGCCCGGCCTTCTGGGCCATAGCAGCGCGCACCTGCGGCTTGCCATCGACCTTGATCTCTTCGAAGGCCACACCTTTGTTCTCGAGCAGGTACTTGGCTCGCGAGCAGTAAGGGCAGTAATCGCTGGAATAGACGACGACGCTACTCATATCACTTCACCAGCGGCAGATTGTCGGCTTTCCAGCTGGAGATACCGCCGGACAGCTTGGCGGCGGTGAAGCCGGATTTCATCAATTCGCGGGCGTGGGTGCCAGCGGTCTGACCCATGGCGTCGACCAGGATGATGGTCTTGGCCTTGTGCTTTTCCAGCTCACCTACACGAGCGGTCAGTTTGTCCTGAGGGATGTTCAGCGCGCCGACAATGTGACCGGCGGCGAAATCCTTGGTCGGACGAATGTCGATCACTACGCCTGCGTCCTTGTTGACCAGCCCGGTCAGTTCGCCGGTGCTCAGGCTACGACCGCCGCCCTGCAATTGATAGGCAATCAGCAACGCCAGCAGTACGACGAAAATACCGACGAGAATGTAGTGGTTAGTGGCAAATTGAATCAGGTTAGCAACCATCGAAGGAGGTTCCAGGGCGTTAAAATGTCGGCCAGTATACACAGCCACTATGGTGGGCCAAACCCCGTCCGGCGGTGACGCGGCCGGAACTTCGCTTTAAACTGCCACTCCCTTTTCCATCGCCTCTTTCAATTCAGCCACGAGTGGATTCCATGACTACCACGCCTAAACCTTTGGTCCTGATGATTCTCGACGGCTTCGGTCACAGTGACAGCCCTGAATCCAACGCTATCTTCGCCGCGAAGAAGCCCGTACTGGACCGCCTGTGGGCCACCGTGCCGAACGGCCTGATCTCGGGCAGCGGCATGGACGTCGGCCTGCCGGACGGCCAGATGGGCAACTCCGAAGTCGGCCACATGAACCTGGGCGCCGGCCGCGTGGTGTATCAGGACTTCACTCGCGTCACCAAATCGATCCGTGACGGCGAGTTCTTCGAGAATCCGACCATCTGCGCTGCCGTGGACAAAGCGGTCGCCGCCGGCAAAGCCGTGCACTTCATGGGCCTGCTGTCCGATGGCGGCGTACACAGCCACCAGGATCACCTGGTTGCCATGGCCGAACTGGCCTTCAAGCGCGGCGCTCAAAACATCTACCTGCACGCTTTCCTCGACGGCCGCGACACCCCGCCGAAAAGCGCGCAGTCGTCGATCGAACTGCTCGACGCGACCTTCCAGGCTCTGGGCAAAGGCCGGATCGCCAGCATCATTGGCCGGTACTACGCCATGGACCGCGATAACCGTTGGGACCGCGTGTCCCAGGCCTACAACCTGATTGTCGATGGCCAGGGTGAATTCAATGCCGCCACCGCTCAGGAAGGCCTTCAGGCGGCATACGAGCGTGGCGAGAGCGACGAATTCGTCAAGGCCACCTCCATCGGTGAGCCGGTAAAAGTCGAAGACGGCGATGCCGTTGTGTTCATGAACTTCCGCGCCGACCGTGCCCGCGAGCTGACCCGCGTGTTCGTCGAAGACGACTTCAGTGAGTTCGAGCGTGCCCGCCAGCCGAAACTGGCCGGTTTTGTCATGCTGACCCAATACGCCGCCAGCATTCCTGCGCCGTCGGCTTTCGCGGCCGGCAGCCTGGAAAACGTACTGGGCGACTACCTGGCGAAAAACGGCAAGACCCAGCTGCGCATCGCCGAAACCGAAAAATATGCCCACGTGACCTTCTTCTTCTCCGGCGGCCGCGAAGAACCGTTCCCGGGCGAAGAACGCATCCTGATTCCGTCACCGAAAGTCGCTACCTATGACTTGCAGCCGGAAATGAGCGCACCGGAAGTCACCGACCGCATCGTCGACGCCATCGAAAACCAGCGCTTCGACGTGATCGTGGTCAACTACGCCAACGGCGACATGGTTGGCCACAGCGGCGTGTTCGAAGCGGCGGTCAAGGCCGTTGAATGCCTGGACCGATGCGTTGGTCGCATCGTCGATGCCCTGGAAAAAGTCGGCGGCGAAGCCTTGATCACGGCTGACCACGGTAACGTCGAGCAAATGTCCGATGAAGCCACTGGCCAGGCGCACACTGCGCACACCACCGAGCCAGTACCGTTCATCTATGTCGGCAAGCGCGACCTGAAGGTGCGTGAAGGCGGCGTCCTGGCGGACGTGGCGCCGACCATGCTGAAGTTGCTGGGCCTCGAGCAGCCCAAGGAAATGACCGGGACTTCGATTCTGGTGTAACCGGGATATCCCGAACACCGCAAAATCCTGTGGGAGCGAGCTTGCTCGCGATAGCAATCTGACAGCCAACATCTATGTTGAATGATCGGACGCCATCGCGAGCAAGCTCGCTCCCACAGTGGTTTATGGAGTTTTCGAAATGGAATTCAGTCTGTCGCTCGCTCCAGTTATCACACAGTCAGAAATGGGCATTTTTTTTGCCGCCCATGGCGGGCATACTAGGCCGTCCCTTTCCCTGGTGCCGCCCGCCCCTATGCTTCGCGTCCTGATAGCCCTAGCTCTGACATGCCTGCTCCAACCGGCCTTTGCTGACGAGCGCGCAGAAACCCAACAACAGTTGGACGCCACGCGTCAGGACATTGCCGAGCTGAAGAAGCTGCTGGGCAAGTTGCAGGAAGAAAAGTCCGGTGTGCAGAAAGAGCTCAAGGGCACCGAAACCGAAATGGGCAAGCTCGAGAAGCAGGTCGAAGCCCTGCAAAAAGAGCTGAAGAAAAGCGAAGCCGAGCTACAGCGACTCGATGCAGAGAAAAAAAAACTCCAGAGCGCGCGCATTGAACAGCAACGACTGATCGCCATTCAGGCCCGGGCGGCCTACCAGAACGGTCGCCAGGAATACCTCAAGCTGCTGCTCAACCAGCAAAATCCTGAAAGATTTGCCCGTACCCTCACCTATTACGATTACCTGAGCCAGGCTCGCCTGGAGCAGTTGAAGAGTTTCAACGAAACCCTGCGCCAGCTGTCCAATGTCGAGAAAGACATCGCCATGCAGCAGGCACAACTGCTGGTGCAGCAAAGCAGCCTCGACACTCAGCGTGATGAGCTCGAGAAAGTCCGCAAGGAACGCCAGCAAGTCCTGGCCAAGCTCAATGACGATGTAAAGGCCCGCGATCAGAAACTGGCGGCGCGCGAGCAGGATCAGGCAGACCTGTCTAAAGTCCTTAAAACCATTGAAGAAACTCTGGCACGCCAGGCCCGTGAGGCAGAAGAAGCGCGACAAAAAGCGCTGATTGCCCAGCAGGAAGCCGAAAAAAAGCGTTTACGTGAGGCCCAGGCGCAGGCAGATGCCAGCGACGATGCCCCACGCAAACCGGTCAGATCAACTCCCGGCGCACTGGTTTCCAGTTCCGGCGAAACCTTTGGCGGTCCGTTTGCGTCAACCCGCGGCAAACTTCCCTGGCCTGTCGATGGTCGACTGCTGGCGCGCTACGGTGAAAGCCGAGGCGACGATGCCCGGACCAAATGGGATGGCGTAATGATCGGCGCGTCTGCCGGCAGTGCGGTGCGTGCCGTACATGGTGGTCGCGTGGTGTTCGCCGACTGGTTGCGCGGTGCCGGGCTGCTGGTGATCCTCGACCACGGCAATGGTTATTTGAGTCTGTACGGTCACAACCAGACGCTGCTCAAGTCTGCCGGTGACGTTGTAAAAGCCGGCGAGCCTATTTCCACTGTCGGTAACAGTGGCGGGCAGGACACACCAGCGCTGTATTTCGCAATTCGTCAGCAGGGTCACCCGAGTGACCCTGCGCAATGGTGCCACGCGCAAGGATAGGCGTAGAGTCACCTACATTAGGAGTTCGTTCGACATGCTGCATTTGTCCCGCCTTACCTCGCTGGCCCTGACGATCGCCCTGGTGATCGGCGCGCCTCTGGCGTTTGCCGCTCAACCAGCGCCGGTGGTTGCGCCTGCGGGCACTGCCGCGACCACCAAGGCGCCGCTGCCGCTGGATGAGTTGCGCACCTTTGCCGAGGTGATGGACCGGATCAAGGCCGCTTATGTCGAACCGGTGGACGACAAGACCCTGCTGGAAAACGCCATCAAGGGCATGCTCAGCAACCTCGATCCGCATTCCGCCTACCTGGGCCCTGAAGATTTCGCCGAGCTGCAGGAAAGCACCAGCGGTGAATTCGGCGGCTTGGGCATTGAAGTCGGCGCCGAAGACGGCTTCATCAAGGTGGTGTCGCCCATTGACGATACCCCGGCCTCCAAGGCCGGCATTCAGGCCGGCGACTTCATCGTCAAGATCGACGGCCAGCCGACTCGCGGCCAGAGCATGACCGAAGCCGTGGACAAGATGCGCGGCAAGATCGGCCAGAAAATCACCCTGACTCTGGTGCGCGATGGCGGCACGCCGTTCGACGTGACCCTGACCCGCGCCGTCATCCAGGTCAAGAGCGTGAAGAGCCAGTTGCTGGAATCTGGCTACGGCTACATCCGCATCACCCAGTTCCAGGTCAAGACCGGTGAAGAGGTTTCCAAGGCACTGGCCAAGCTGCGCAAAGACAACGGCAAGAAGCTCAAGGGCATCATTCTCGACCTGCGCAACAATCCGGGCGGGGTGTTGCAGGCGGCGGTGGAAGTGGTCGACCACTTCATCACCAAGGGCCTGATCGTTTACACCAAGGGTCGTATCGCCAACTCCGAGCTGCGTTTCTCTGCCACCGGCAAGGACGAAAGCGAAGCCGTGCCAATGGTCGTGTTGATCAACGGCGGTAGCGCCTCGGCTTCGGAAATTGTCGCCGGCGCCCTGCAGGACCAGAAACGCGCCGTGCTGATGGGCACCACCAGCTTCGGCAAGGGCTCGGTGCAAACCGTGCTGCCACTGAACAACGATCGCGCACTCAAGATCACCACGGCGTTGTATTACACGCCGAACGGCCGCTCCATCCAGGCCCAGGGTATCGTGCCGGACATCGAAGTACGCAAGGCCAAGATCACCAGCGAGCAGGACAGCGATTACTTCAAGGAAGCGGACTTGCAGGGTCACCTGGGCAACGGCAACGGCGGCGCCGACAAACCGACCGGTTCCAGCGGCAAAGCCAAGCCGATGCCGCAGGACGATGACTACCAACTGGCCCAGGCCCTGAGCCTGCTCAAAGGGCTGAGCATCACCTCCGGCCGTTGAGATGTTTCTGCGGTTGCTGATCGGTCTGTTGTGTTGTCTGGCGGGTGTTGCTCAAGCAGAACCCGCCGGATCGACGTCCCACAAAGCCTACCTGAGCCTGATCATCGATGACCTGGGGCAGAACCTGCCCCGGGATCGCCGCGTGCTGGCCCTGCCAGGCCCGGTGACTGCGGCGATCATGCCCGATACACCCCACGCCACCGAATTCGCCCGCGAAGCCCATCGCGCCGGCAAGATCGTCATTCTGCACATGCCCATGGATCCGGCCACCGGACCGTTCGCCTGGCATCCCGAACTGCCCGTCGATGAGCTGGAAAAACGCCTGAACGCCGCGTTCAAAATGGTCCCGTACACCAGCGGCATCAACAACCACATGGGCAGCCGCATGACCGCACAACCAACGGCCATGGCCTGGCTGATGGAAGCCTTGCAGCGACGGCACAAGTTCTTCGTCGACAGCCGCACCAGCGCCCAGACCGTAGCCGCTGCCCAAGCGCAGAAGATCGGTTTGGCGAGCGTTTCACGGGATGTGTTCCTCGACGATGAGCGTACCGAAGCAGCGATTTTGACCCAGTTGCAGACCGCGATCAGCCTCGCGCACAAGCAGGGTTCGGCGGTGATGATCGGGCATCCGTATCCACAGACGCTGGCGGTACTGGAACGCGAACTACCCAAGCTCAAGGCTCAGGGGATCGAGTGGATCGATATCCGGCAGATGATCAGTGCGCGCGGTAACAGGGCGACGGCGGCGCATGGGAAGGATGGGGTGTACCGCTAGCATCTACACCGCAGCCCCCTGTGGGAGCGAGCTTGCTCGCGATAGCGCCATTAAATTCAACATCTCTATCGACTGGCAGACCATCATCGCGAGCAAGCTCGCTCCCACAGTGGTCCGGGCATGGCTAAAGGGTTGGTATTGAATCCTACAGATACTGCGCCATTATCTCGTCCACCCGACCTTCCTTGCGCATCTGATCCAGCGCCGCCTGGAGCTTGGCAACCGTCTCGTCCGGCACGTCCTTGTTCAGTGCCAGGTACAGTTCGGCACTGTTGAAGCGCAATACGGTTTTCAACCCGTTAACCCCTTCCTGGCGCGCCAGATAGCGCCCGGCCGGGTCACCAGTAGCCCACAGGTCGATCTGCCCGTTGACCAGTTTTTTCGCGTTGTCCTGGTCGCGCAGTACAACAATCGGATTGAGTCCCTGCTTGGCCAGCGTCTCGGCAATGGCGTCGCCCTTGTAGGCGCCGATCTTGTATTTGCGCGCGTCATTCAAGGTTTCGAGGGTGATCTTGCTGTCAGCCTTGGCCAGCATGATCCAGTCGTCCGGGCCAATCGGGCCGACCCATTTGAAGAGTTTTTCGCGATCGGGCAGGCGCGCCATGACGAATACGCCGTAACCGGGTTTTTCCAGGGTGAGTTTGTAGATTCGCTCCCAAGGGAAACGCAGCGTCAGGCTGTAGGTAATATCGGCGCGCTTGAATATCTCGCGGACAATATCGGTGGCGATGCCATCGATGTTCTCGTCCTGAGCGAAGTTCTTGCCGTTCTTCGCCATGTTGTACGGCGGGAAGTTTTCCGTCAGCAACACCAGGTCGGTATCGGAGCTATCTTTAGCGTTTGCTCCATTGATCAACAACAGAGAAGCGCTGGCAAGGACGAGAAGAAAGCGTTTAAGCATGTCTGGCTACCGAAATCCATGGCGTACCCAAGAGTGCCTTGGGTACGCCATGGTGTCCACTGGCCTGTACCGGTTTGTTTAACGCATCACGATTCCGCGATGGGCCATATAGGCCTTGGCTTCCTGCACGGTGTATTCGCCGAAGTGGAAAATACTCGCCGCCAGTACCGCGCTGGCGTGGCCTTCGATAATGCCGTCAGCCAGGTGTTGCAGGTTACCGACACCGCCGGAGGCGATCACCGGAATGCCCAGCGCATCACTGATGGCGCGGGTGACGCCCAGGTCAAAGCCGTTTTTCATGCCGTCCTGATCCATGCTGGTCAGCAGGATTTCGCCGGCGCCCAGGCCTTCCATTTTCTTCGCCCACTCAACCGCATCGAGACCGGTTGGTTTGCGACCGCCATGGGTGAAGATTTCCCAGCGCGGGGTTTCGCCCGGTCCGGAAACCTTCTTCGCATCGATAGCCACCACGATGCATTGCGATCCGAAATGCTGCGCGGCTTCGCCGACAAATTCCGGGTTGAACACTGCGGCGGTGTTTATCGAGACCTTGTCCGCGCCGGCATTGAGCAGGTTGCGGATATCCTGCACGGTGCGCACGCCGCCGCCCACGGTCAGCGGGATGAACACCTGGCTGGCCATGCGCTCGACGGTGTGCAGCGTGGTGTCGCGGCCATCGACGCTGGCGGTGATGTCGAGAAAGGTAATCTCGTCGGCGCCCTGCTCGTCGTAGCGACGAGCAATTTCCACCGGATCACCGGCGTCGCGGATGTTTTCGAATTTCACACCCTTGACCACCCGGCCGTTATCCACGTCCAGGCAAGGGATGATGCGTTTGGCCAGCGCCATGGTCAGTCCTCAGCCTTTATACGAATCGCAGAAAGCTTGCGCTTGAGCGACATCGAGGGTGCCTTCGTAGATCGCACGGCCTGTGATCGCACCGATGATGCCTGGCGCCTTGGCGTCGAGCAGGGTCTTGATGTCACCCAGGTTATGGATGCCGCCGGAAGCGATCACCGGGATCTTTGTTGCAGCAGCCAGTGCCGCGGTGAACGGTACGTTGCAGCCCTGCATCATGCCGTCTTTGGCGATGTCGGTATAAACGATCGAAGACACACCGTCGGCTTCAAACTGCTTGGCCAGATCGATCACCTGGATGGTGCTGATTTCAGCCCAGCCGTCAGTGGCGACAAAACCGTCTTTGGCATCCAGACCCACGATGATTTTGCCCGGGAACGCGCGGCAGGCTTCTGCAACAAAGGCCGGATCTTTCACGGCCTTGGTGCCAATAATCACGTAGCTAACGCCCGCTTTTACGTAGTGTTCGATGGTTTCCAGGGAGCGGATACCGCCGCCGATCTGGATCGGCAGGTTCGGATAACGCTTGGCGATAGCAGTGACCACTTCGCCGTTGACCGGCTGGCCTTCGAAGGCGCCGTTCAGGTCGACCAGATGCAGACGACGGCAACCGCCCTCCACCCACTTGGCAGCCATGCTCACCGGGTCATCGGAGAACACCGTGGAATCTTCCATGCGGCCTTGGCGCAGACGAACACAGGCACCGTCTTTAAGATCGATAGCGGGAATAATCAGCATCTGGCAAACCTTCAAATTCGAATGTTCAGCTTGGCTCGGAAATCAGTTTTTCTCGAGCGCCCACAGGTCGCTTTCGATGCTTTCGAACCTCTCTTTGAGGTGCGCCTGCACATCGAAAATCGCCCTGTTGTAATAGTGCGGAGCAATTTCACGGGTAAACAGCTCAAGAATCTCCGCCGCCTCGAACGAGCCGAGGTCAAGTTCGAAGCGGTCTTCCATGAAACGCTTGATCTTGCTGGTGGCTTCGTTCTCCTGCTCAGGGGTGAGCGTGAGAATCGGCGGCCTGGATTTCTTGACGGCCATTTACCAGCGACCGTCCCACGCAGCGAAGTTCTGCAGCAACTGCAGGCCATGGGTATGGCTTTTCTCCGGGTGGAACTGCACGGCGAAACGTGAGCCTTCGGCCAGCGCCGCGGCGAAATCAACACCGTAGTGACCGCCACCCACCACCTGCCGCGCGTTGGCGGCAGCGATGTAGTAGCTGTGCACGAAGTAGAACCGCGCCAGGTCCGGAATGTCGTGCCACAGCGGGTGACTGACCTTCTGCTTCACTTCGTTCCAGCCCATGTGCGGGACTTTCAGGTGTTCCCCGTCTTCATGCAGGTCTTTGCCGAAGAACTTGACCGCGCCCGGGAACAGGCCGATGCAGTCGACACCATCGTTCTCTTCGCTGGTGTCGAGCAAGGCTTGCATGCCCACGCAGATGCCAAGGAACGGACGGTCCTGGCTGACTTCGCGCACCAGCGAATCGAAGCCGAGGCGACGGATCTCCGCCATGCAATCGCGAATCGCGCCAACGCCGGGGAAAACCACCCGGTCGGCTTCGCGAATCACGTTGGCATCACTGGTGATCAGCACCTTGCCAGCACCGACGTGCTCTAGGGCCTTGGCCACCGAGTGCAGGTTGCCCATGCCGTAATCGATAACCGCGACTGTCTGCATTACAGGACGCCCTTGGTCGATGGCATTTGCCCGGCCATGCGGTCATCGAGCTCGACGGCCATGCGCAGAGCGCGGCCGAAAGCCTTGAACACGGTTTCGATCTGGTGGTGGGTGTTGGTGCCACGCAGGTTGTCGATGTGCAGGCTGACCAATGCATGGTTGACGAAGCCCTGGAAGAATTCCTGGAACAGGTCAACGTCGAAGCCGCCGACAGTGGCGCGGGTGTACGGAACATGCATCTGCAGGCCTGGACGGCCGGAGAAGTCGATCACAACCCGCGACAGCGCTTCATCGAGCGGCACGTAGGCGTGGCCGTAGCGACGGATGCCTTTTTTGTCGCCAATGGCTTTGGCAAACGCCTGGCCGAGGGTGATACCGACGTCTTCCACCGTGTGGTGGTCATCGATATGCAGGTCGCCCTTGCTGACAATATCCAGGTCGATCAGCCCGTGACGGGCGATCTGGTCCAGCATGTGCTCAAGGAAAGGAACACCGATATCGAATCGGGCCTTTCCGGTGCCATCGAGGTTGATCGAGGCTTTGATCTGGGTTTCCAGAGTGTCGCGCTCGACAGACGCCTTACGTTCGGCCATCACCAGCTCCGCAAAATCATTGGGCGAAAAAGGCAACCATTATAGGGGCGCGGGCGCCAAACAGAAACACGAGAGGTGATATCGCTGACGGAATGAATCCGGGGGTGTCGGCGATGTACATGTCCATACAAGGCATTTGGCACACCACAAAACAAAATGTGGGAGCGGGCTTGCTCGCGAAGGCAGTGTTTCAGGCAACTTTAAGTCGACTGGCACTGCTCCTTCGCCAGCAAGCCCGCTCCCACAAGGGTGATGCGTTTTACTTAGTGAAACAGCACCGCCGTCTTCTGTAAGGTCACCCAAACACCCCACGCCAGCGGAATGCCCACCACCAGCCACGCCGCAATCGCCAGCGGTTTGGTGCCCGGCGCGGCTTTCCACTCCAGCACGGTGCTGCTGTCAGCGCCTTTGTCATGACCAAGCGCCTGCTCGGCGGCCAGTTCGGCGTCGGTCATGAAGTACTTGTCCGCCACCGGACGCACCAGCAGGTTGCACAGGAAACCCAGCACCAGCAGGCCAGCAAGGATGTACAGGGTGATGTCGTAAGCCGCTGCACGCTCGACGCCGATGCTCAGCTGATACTCACGCAGATAGTTCACCAGCACCGGACCCAACACGCCCGCCGCCGCCCACGCTGTCAACAGACGACCGTGAATCGCACCGACCATTTGCGTACCGAACAGGTCCGCCAGATACGCCGGAACAGTCGCGAAGCCACCGCCATACATCGACAGGATGATGCAGAACGCCGCCACGAAGAGCGCGATGCTGCCCAGGTGACCCAGGTTCGGAATCAGTCCGTACAGGGCAAAGCCCAGGGCGAAGAACACGAAATAAGTGTTTTTGCGGCCCAGGTAATCCGAGAACGAAGCCCAGAAGAAGCGCCCGCCGATATTGAACAGGCTGAGCAAACCGGTGAAGCCGGCAGCAATGGCGGCGATCGAAGCCAGTTGCGAAGCGTCGAGTTGACCGAACGCCAGGTCATTGCCCAGCAACTTGCCAGCGAACACTTCCTGCAACAGCGGCGACGCCATACCGAGGATGCCGATACCAGCCGATACGTTCAGGCACAGCACCAGCCACACCAGACGGAACTGCGGCGTCTTCCAGGCCACATTCACGTGAACATGACGATGAGTGATCATCGCGTTCGAGGCTTTTTTCGCCGGGGCCGTCCAGCCTTCCGGCTTCCAGCCGGTTGGTGGAACGCGGTAGGACAGTGCGCCACCGATCATGAACACGAAGTAGATCGCAGCCATCACCAGGAAGCTCTGCCAGACGCCGACGCTGGTTGGCGAGGCGAAATGCCCCATCAGTGCCGCCGCCAGCGGGGCGCCGACCATTGCGCCGCCGCCGAAGCCCATGATCGCCATGCCGGTCGCCATTCCACGCTTGTCCGGGAACCATTTGATCAGGGTCGACACCGGCGAAATGTAGCCCAGGCCCAGGCCGATACCGCCAATGACCCCGGAGCCGATCCACATCAGCCAGATTTGGTGGGTATACACCCCCAGCGCCGAAATCAGCAGGCCGCCACACCAGCACAGTGCCGATACGACACCGGCCTTTCGCGGTCCGGCATGCTCCAGCCAGCCACCCCAGATGGCGGCCGAGCAACCCAGGAAGATGAAGAACAGGGTGTAGATCCAGCCGAGCATCGAGATCGGCCAGTCACACTGGGACGAAAAGACTTGTGCGATAAAACTCATGTCCGGTGCGCAGGCCACTGGAGCGGAGATGCCCAGCGCCTTGGACAGCGGCAACCAGAACACCGAAAAACCGTAGGCCATGCCGATGCACAAGTGGATGGCCAACGCGGCCGGTGGCACCAGCCAACGGTTGAAACCGGGCTTGGCGATGATCCGCTCCTTGGACAGGAACGCAGGCTGGTCGGCGCTGAAGCCGTCCGCCGTGATGCTCGTGGTCATTGTGTATCCCCCAATTATTTGTATGGTTCGCCAGCCACAGTTCGCTCCCAGCCTTTATGCACGCAGGCATGACCGTTTTTTGTAGAGCACCTTGTTGTGCGACAACAGGTCGCAGAAGGACGGACGGACGGGCAAAGGTTACCATTTGCAAGTAACAGAAAAACCAAACTGACATCACCTTTTGTACGTCATCTGATCTCTATCGCTTCATGACCTCACAGGAACCACCATGCCGATCATTGTCGAGCCGCTGAACCAAGCCACTGCCCAGGATCGGCAGGATCTGCAGAAGATCTACTGCGACGCCCCGGACTGGTTGTTCGCCCCTTTTTCCGGGGCCGCGCAGTTGATCGAAGACTGTTTGCGCGACGGCACACTGATTGCCGGACGCTTCAACGATCGCCTGCTGGGCGCGGCCCGGTTGCAAAGGCACCAAGACGCCTGGCACTTGTCCCAAATATGTGTTCGAAAAATTACCCGTCGCCGCGGTGTTGCCGAGCGACTGGTTGCCGAAGCCCAGAAAATGGCCGCGCAATCGGGCATGCCCCTGCGCTTGCTGGCGCCTGCCGGGCATCTGGAGGCTCAAGCGCTGGCCGCCAAGCTGAAACTGCCACTGGATGTGCTGCCGGCGTGATCACTGACCGGTCGTCTGTTCGGGGGCGCTATACTCCTCGGCTAAATTTTGAATTCGACTAATTACAAGGACTCGCCCATGAAAGCGTTCGGCAAAATCCTGGGTCTGGTACTTCTCGGGCTGTTGCTGATCATTGTGGCGCTGGGCTTTGCCCTGACCCACCTCTTCGATCCCAACGACTACAAAGATGAGATCCGCCAGATTGCCCGCGACAAGGCCCACATAGAGCTGACGCTCAATGGCGATATCGGCTGGAGCCTGTTCCCGTGGCTGGGCCTG
The DNA here is from genome assembly GCF_058791055.1 of Pseudomonas sp. EU05-FHT14B02. Classification (NCBI taxonomy): domain Bacteria; kingdom Pseudomonadati; phylum Pseudomonadota; class Gammaproteobacteria; order Pseudomonadales; family Pseudomonadaceae; genus Pseudomonas; species Pseudomonas sp. EU05-FHT14B02. Next base: position 19,209 of record NZ_JBYTDD010000047.1, read on the forward strand.
GAACTGCACGACGCCAGTGTCGCGACCATGGTCAAACCGACCGAACCGTACGCCGATTTGCAGATGCTCGGCCTGTCGGTGCGCGTACTGCCACTGCTACGCCGTGAGGTGCAGATGAGCGACGTGCGCGTCGAAGGCCTGAACCTGCGCCTGAACCGCGACAAGGATGGCCACGGCAACTGGGAGGACATCGGCAAGGTACCTGCAACGGCCAAGACCGACGCGACCAGCACCCCGCCAACCGCTACCGAACCTGCGCCCGAAACCAGCGTCGTGGCGGAAAAGCCGCCGCAGCCAATCCGGCTGGACATCGACAGCCTGACCGTGAACAACGCACGAGTTGAATACACCGACGAACGAACCGGCAAGAGCTTCAGCGCCGAAAGTATTCAGCTGAGCACCGGCGCGGTTCACGATTCCGTCAACATTCCGCTCAAACTCACGGCTTTCCTGTCTGCCAACCAGCCAGCACTGCGGGTTCGTACCGAGCTCAACGGTGAGGTGCGCATCGCACGGGCACTGCAGCGTTATCAGCTCGAAGACATGAAGTTGTCCGGTGAAGTGACCGGCGACCCGCTGCAAGGCAAGACCATGACGTTCTCCGCCCAGGGCCAGTTGGTGCTGGACAAGGCCGCCAACGTTGCCGAGTGGACCGGTATCAAGATCTCCGCCAACCAACTGCGGGCACTGGGTGAACTGAAGGTCAACGACCTCGACAAGACCCCACAAGTCAGTGGCGGCATCTCGATCGCCCAGTTCGACCTGGCGAAGTTCGTCGAAAGCATCGGCCAGAAACTCCCCGCCATGGCCGAAGGCAGCCTGAGCAAGGTCGAACTGGTTAGCCGTCTGGCAGCGACACCCACCAGCCTGGCGCTCGACAACATCAACCTGAAAGTCGACGACAGCACTTTCAGCGGCCGCATTGCCGTCGAGGATTTCGCCAAGCAATCGCTTCGCGCAGTACTCAAGGCCGACACCTTCAACGTCGACCGCTACCTGCCGCCAAAATCCGCCGAGGCCAGTAGCGCGACACAAGTGCGCCAGGCCGAAGTCGCCAGCACCGAAGCCGATGCCATGGCCGGCGCCGGCAGTACTCCGTTGCCACCCGCGCCGACCAAGGACGCCTGGAGCAGCGACCGCCTGTTGCCCGTGGAACGCTTGAGCAAGCTCGATGTGGACGCCGACCTGACCTTTGGCCAGTTGACCCTGCAAAAGTTGCCGATTCATAACGCTGCGCTCAAGGCCACCGGCCAGGGTGGCCTGCTGACATTGGCCAACCTGCGCGGCGATCTGTACGAGGGCAACTTCGAAACCACCGGCACGCTCGATGTGCGCCAGCCAGTGCCGGCGCTGAACCTGCAGACGAAGATCAGCCGGGTACCGGCGGAAAAAATCCTCGAAAGCCAGGGCAAGAACCCGCCCGTCAAAGGCCTGATCACGCTCAACAGCAGCCTGACTGGCAGCGGCAACAGCCAGAAAGCGTTGATCGAGACCCTCAACGGCAATGCCAGTTTCGTCATCAACAATGGCGTACTGCTCAACGCCAACCTTGAGCAACAGCTGTGCAAAGGCATCGCCACGCTCAACCGCAAAACCCTCAGCGGCGAGCCGCGGGGCAAGGACACACCCTTCCAGGAGCTCAAGGGCAACCTGACCTTCCGTAACGGCGTGGCCAGCAACCCGGACCTGAAAGTGCGCATCCCGGGCATGACCGTCAACGGTGACGGTGACATCGATCTGCGAGTGTTGGGCATGGACTACCGCGTCGGCATCATCGTCGAAGGCGATACCAGCGCCATGCCGGACCCTGCTTGCCAGGTGGGCGACCAGTTTGTCGGCATCGAGTGGCCGCTTCGCTGCCGCGGCCCGCTGGAGTTGGGCGCCAAGGCTTGCCGTTTGGATAATGAGCGCATGGGCCAGGTCGCGGCCAAACAGGCTGGCGACAGGATCAGCGAAAAAATCGAGGAGAAATGGGGCGACAAAGTCGACCCGAAACTGAAAGACGCGCTCAAGGAAATGTTCAAGCGATGAGAGCCGAGCAGTTTTCAACGGCGGTGCTGGACTGGTTCGACCGCCACGGCCGTCACGACTTGCCCTGGCAGCAGGACATTAACCCGTATCGGGTGTGGGTCTCGGAAATCATGTTGCAGCAGACCCAGGTCAGCACCGTGCTGAATTATTTCGACCGCTTCATGGCCTCGCTGCCGACAGTCCAGGCGCTGGCATCCGCGCCGGAAGACGAAGTGCTGCACCTGTGGACGGGCCTTGGTTACTACACCCGCGCGCGCAATTTGCAGAAGACCGCGAAGATCGTCGTCGAGCAGTACGGCGGCGAATTTCCCCGGGACGTGGAAAAACTCACTGATCTGCCGGGGATCGGCCTGTCCACCGCCGGCGCCATTGCCAGCATCAGCATGGGCCTGCGCGCGCCGATCCTCGACGGCAACGTCAAACGGGTGCTGGCGCGCTTTACTGCGCAAGAGGGCTACCCTGGCGAGCCGAAGGTCGCCAAACAGCTCTGGGCCAACGCTGAGCGCCTTACGCCGCAGACCCGCGTCAACGCCTACACCCAAGCGATGATGGACCTGGGGGCGACGCTATGCACCCGCAGCAAACCGAGTTGCCTGCTGTGCCCGCTGGAAAAGGGCTGCGAGGCGCACATGCTCGGCCTGGAAACCCGCTACCCGATCCCCAAGCCGCGCAAAGCCATCCCGCAGAAGCGCACGCTGATGCCGATGCTCGCCAACGCCGAAGGCGCGATCCTGCTTTACCGTCGCCCGTCCACGGGCCTGTGGGGCGGTTTGTGGAGCCTGCCGGAACTCGACGACCTCGATGACCTGCCGCACCTGGCATCGCAGCACTCGCTGGAACTGGGCACACAACGGGCATTGCCAAGCCTGGTGCACACCTTCAGCCATTTTCAGTTATCCATCGAACCCTGGCTGGTTCAGGTCCAGGAGAGCGGCCATCACGTGGCCGAGGCTGACTGGCTCTGGTATAACCTCGCCACCCCGCCGCGCCTGGGCCTTGCCGCCCCGGTCAAAACCTTGCTCGAACGCGCGGCTGCCGTATTGAACGCAGGAGAGTCGTCATGACCCGCACCATCATGTGCCGCAAGTACAAAGAAGAATTGCCAGGCCTGGAGCGCGCCCCCTTCCCGGGCGCCAAAGGCCAGGACATTTTTGACCACGTCTCGGCCAAGGCCTGGGCCGACTGGCAAAAGCACCAGACCCTGCTGATCAACGAAAAACGCTTGAACATGATGAACGCCGAAGATCGCAAATATCTTCAGGGCGAGATGGACAAGTACTTCTCCGGCGAGGATTACGCCAAGGCCGAGGGCTACGTGCCGCCGTCGGAATAACCCCGATTTATCGGGGGTCGGAACGTAAGCGACGGTAATAATTAAAATTTTTTTGAAAACTTGCTTGACGACCCCCTGAAAAACCCGTTTAATGCGCCCCGTTGCCCAGATAGCTCAGTCGGTAGAGCAGGGGATTGAAAATCCCCGTGTCGGCGGTTCGATTCCGTCTCTGGGCACCAAAATACCGAAAAACCCCAAACGAAGATGATTCCTTGGGGTTTTTTATTGCCTGCGATTTAATGGCCGCCGGACCATTTCCGGACCAGGCCCCTTAACACTTTCCTCGACCCATCATCCCAGCCTTTCCCACACCCTCCTCTCAAAAAAACAGCTTTCGAGATTCTTGAAGCTATCGCCGAGAACTCGCCCAAGCCACCTCCAGCGACGCCGACTCGGCCGCCTGGTTCGAAACACAGCTGGCAGGGGCTAGCAGCCTGAAGCTACCGCCCTGATCGCCTGAGTGATGGCAGTTTGACGCCATCGTTTTGCCCTGTAAACTGCCGGTCAGTCCTGCCTTCTTTTGCGTAAAAGGAATTTGCAAATGCCAACCCTGGGCGAAATCCGCGTCAATCCTACAACTGGCTATCATTCCGAGCCCTCCCTCACGGCTCTGAAGGATGGTGGTTACATCGTGGCGTGGAGCGATCAGGGAACAAGCACCACCGATTACATCTACACCCAGCGCTATAACGCCAGTGGCGTGAAGATAGGCGGGCCAGCCCTCGTCAACCACGTTACGAACAGCGCACAGGAAGATCCCACCATTACCGCATTGACCAACGGTGGCTACGTGGTCGCCTGGCAGTCGGATACTTTCGACGATATGTCGGACATCGCAGTCCAGATCTACAACGCCAATGGTGTCAAGGTTGGAAGTGAGTCAGTTGTCAACACAACCAGAAGCGGCATGCAAGACAGTGCGGAGATCACCGCGCTCAAGGACGGCGGCTTTGTGGTGTCCTGGGCTTCGTACGGTCAGGACGGCAGCGGCTGGGGCGGCTACCTGCAGCGCTATAACGCCAGCGGGGCAAAGGTAGGTGTAGAAACACGCGTCTCTACCACCACTCAGTACGACCAGGATGGCCCTACCGTCACCGGCCTTGCCGATGGCGGCATCATGGTGGTTTGGGAAGGTAACGGAACAGGCGATGCATCCGGCATCTTCGGTCAGCGGTTCAAGGCCGACGGCAGCAAATCGGGCGGAGAAGTCCGCATCAATACCAGGGTGGCCGACGATCAGACAGACCCCGTCGTCAAGGTTCTGAGTAACGGTAACTATGTCGTCACCTGGCAGTCAGCTCCCGACGATGGCGATGGCAACGACGAAACCGATGCCCCTGGCGACGTCTACGCGCAGCTTTTCAATGCCGCTGGCGTAAAAGTGGGTGCAGAAACCCGGGTGAATACCACCACCCCAGGCAATCAGGAAGAGCCTAACGTTACTGCGTTGACGGATGGCGGTTATCTGGTGACCTGGGCAGGCCAAGGCACCGGTGATGTAAATGGCATCTTCGCTCAACTATTCAATGCCAGCGGCGTCAAGGTGGGTACCGAAACCCGCATCAACACCGTCACCACTGGCAATCAATTGTTCGCCCAAGTGACTACATTGGCCGATGGCGGCTATGTGGTTGCCTGGGAATCCAGTGTGGCCAATGGGCAAGTTGACGTTTATACCCAGCGTTTTGACGCGAACGGCAACAAGGTTTCCAGCCTGACAGGCGATGCCTTGGCCAACACCCTGACCTGGACCAGCGCCGGCAGCGTGATTATCGACGGCGGCGCGGGCAACGACACACTTACAGGTGGCCCCGCCAATGATCATCTGAACGGCGGTGTCGGCAATGACTCGCTCAATGGTGCAGCCGGTGCAGACCGTCTGATCGGCGGCGATGGCTCCGACCGCTACTACGTCGACAATGCCGGCGATATCGTCAGCGAAACCAATGCCACGGCCAGCACCGGCGGCATCGATAGCGTCTACAGCTTCCTTGGGGCCTACACCCTGGGTGACAACGTCGAGAACCTGCGCCTGCTGGCAACCGGCAATGCCAATGGCACCGGTAACAGCCTCAACAACGTCATCGACGCCGGGGCCGGCAACAACATCCTCAATGGCGGCGCCGGTATCGACACCTTGTCCTATGCCTATGCCACTGCTGCGGTCACGGTCAACCTGGGGCTGACCACCGCACAAGCCACCGGTGGTTCTGGTTCCGACACCCTGTTGAACTTCGAAAACCTCACGGGCAGCAACTATCACGACAAGCTGACCGGCAATGCGCTTGC
>NZ_JBYTDD010000048.1:0-22142 GCF_058791055.1 Pseudomonas sp. EU05-FHT14B02
GCCGGCAGTGGCCCGTCGCCTAGTCCGACGGCGACCATCAAATCGGCCTTCGGCAAAACCGTGACGGTGCCGATAAAAGCGAACTGAGTACAACCTGGCTTTAGCAATGAGGGTCTCCTTGAGGCCCTCTTGCTACAAGCTGCTCAATCTGACCCTGTCATATGCTCCCTGATTAATTCCCGCCCGACGCCCGGCACATCTGAAAACTGCATGTGCTCACAAGCCTTCCATCCACCCTGCCCCGATCGCTTTAATGTCCGCGAATATAGTGTTCCAGTTGCCGGATCAGTTCGGCCTGCTCGACGATGGCTTCTTTAACCAGATCACCAATCGACAACAGGCCAATCAGTTGGTCGCCCTCCACCACCGGTAAATGGCGCAGGTGACTGTCGGTCATGACCGACATGCAACGCTCAATACTCTGCTGACTGTCTGCAGTCACCACGGGCGCGCTCATGATGGCCCGGACCGGTGTACCGACCGAAGAGCGTCCCTGCAGAACGACCTTGCGCGCATAGTCGCGTTCGCTGATAACGCCGACCACCTGCCCCTCCTCCATGACAGGTAGCGCACCGACATTTTTTTCGGCCATCATCTTCAACGCTTCAAGCACCGTCTGGTCTGGCGCGATGCTATGCACCCGCCGGTTCTGCACGGCCTTGAGCTTGAGCAGTTGTGCGGCTGTTTTCATACGAGCCTCGATACTGTTTGTCATTGATCATCGACTCCGCCGGAGCCTGGCATGAATCATTAATTGAATGAGCGTTCAGACCGCGTGGAAATCCATGTGATCAGGCCACCGCGACCTCCACCAGGCCTCCGTTGAGGCGCACAGGCCAAACCCGCAGACGCTGCTGCGGATACTCCAGACAACTGCCGTCCTCAAGGCGGAAATGCTGTTTGTAGAGTGGCGAGGCAATCACCAGATCGCCCTTGATGCTGCCGATCAGCCCGCGACCGATGACATTCGCCCCGGATTGCGGGTCATGATTATCGATGGCATAGAGGGTCTTGCCTTCGGCAGCCGGCAGGTAGAACAGCGCCACTTGTGCACCGTCCAGCCAGACGACGACACCGGAGTTACTCACCAGATCATCCTGGCTGCACACCGCTTGCCAGGCATCGGGATGGACCAGAGAGGAACTGGAATAGGCGCGCTGGGTATCGGACTGGCTCATCAGACAATCTCCTCAATGACAGGGATAAGGTGGAGTTCAGCGGCCATGATCGGCCGGCGCTGGCCGCGTTCCTGGACAAAATGGATGTCCGGGTCCGGGCGTTTATCGTTGACGAAGGTACGGAAGCGCTTGAGCTTTTCCGGGTCTTTAAGGGCATTGGCCCATTCGCACTCGTAGCGGTTGACCACCAGCTGCATCTGCGACTCGAGCTCATCACCCAGCCCGAGGCTGTCGTTGATGATCACGTCCTTGAGGTAGTCGAGGCCGCCTTCCAGGCTCTCGCGCCAGACCGAGGTACGCTGCAACTTGTCGGCGGTGCGGATGTAGAACATCAGGAAGCGGTCGATGTAACGAATCAGGGTCGCGTCATCGAGGTCGGTGGCAAACAGCTCGGCGTGGCGCGGGCGCATGCCGCCGTTACCGGCCACGTAGAGGTTCCAGCCTTTCTCGGTGGCGATTACGCCCACGTCCTTGCTCTGCGCCTCAGCGCACTCACGGGTGCATCCGGAGACGGCGAACTTGAGCTTGTGCGGCGAGCGCAGGCCCTTGTAGCGGTCTTCGATGGTCAGGGCCATTTGTACGCTGTCCTGTACGCCATAACGGCACCAGGTACTGCCGACACAGGACTTCACCGTCCGGGTCGATTTGCCATAGGCGTGCCCGGTTTCAAATCCCGCTTCAATCAGCTCGGCCCAGATGTCCGGCAACTGATGCAACTGAGCGCCGAACAGATCGATGCGCTGCCCGCCGGTGATTTTGGTGTAGAGATCGTATTTCTTCGCCACCACGCCAATCGCGATCAGCTTGTCCGCCGTGATCTCCCCCCCGGCGATTCGTGGCACCACCGAGTAGGTGCCGTTTTTCTGCATGTTGGCCATGAAGGTGTCGTTGGTGTCCTGCAATGGCACCAGCGTCGTGTCCATGATCGGCTGATTCCAGCACGAGGCGAGGATCGAGCCCACCGCCGGTTTGCAGACATCGCAACCGGTGTGGCCGCGGCCATGTTTGGCCAACAGCTCTTCGAAGGTGATCACTCCCTCTACCCGTACCAGCGCATAAAGCTCCTGGCGGGTGTAGGCGAAGTGTTCGCACAGGCTCTTGTCGACACTGACGCCGCGGGCAATCAGCTCATGCTCGAACACTTGCTTGAGCAGGCCGGCGCAACCGCCGCAGCCGGTGCAAGCCTTGGTCTGCGACTTGAGCTGGCCCAGGTCCGTACAGCCGCCGTCGATGGCCGAACAAATGGAGCCCTTGGTGACGTTATGACATGAGCACACCGTGGCCGACTCGGGCAGCGCACCCGGGCCCAGGGTCGGCGCGCCTTCGGAGGACGGCAGAATCAGGCTGGCCGGCTCCGACGGCAAGGCAATGGCGTTCTGCATGTATTGCAGCAGGGTGTCGTAATAACTGTTGTCACCGACCAGCACTGCACCGAGGATATGTTTGCCACTTGCATCCACCACCAGGCGGCGATAGCTGGCGTTGGTTTCGTCGATGAATTGATAGCTGCGCGCGCCCGGGGTGTTGCCGTGGGCGTCGCCGATGGAGCCGACATCTACCCCCAGCAGCTTGAGCTTGGTCGACATGTCGGCACCGGTGAACGGCTCGGCGACTTCGTTGCACAGGCGGGCCGCGACGCTGCGCGCCATCTGGTAGCCCGGTGCGACCAGGCCAAACAGGCTGCCGTTCCATGACGCGCACTCACCGATGGCGTAGATGTTCGGGTCACAACTTAGGCAAGTGTCGTCAATCACCACGCCACCGCGCGGACCGATCTCCAGCGCGCATCGACGAGCCAGCGCGTCTTGAGCGCGGATACCGGCGGAAAACACGATCAGGTCGGTTTCGAGGAATTCGTCATTGGCGAAATTCATGCGATAGCGGTACTGCTCACCCGCACTGATCGATTGCGTGGCGCGGGACAGGTGTACACCGACGCCCAATCGTTCGATCTGCGCCTTGAGCGCCTGGCCACCGAGGTCATCCAGCTGTACCGGCATCAAGCGCGGCGCGAATTCCACCACGTGGGCTTCAAGGCCCAGGCTCTTCAACGCGTTCGCGGCTTCCAGCCCCAGCAAGCCACCGCCGACCACCACGCCGCGCCGGGCATTGGCCGCAGCAGCCCGAATGGCATCGAGGTCTTCCAGGGTGCGATAGACCAGACGCGATTCACCTTCAGCGCCTTCGATTGGTGGAACAAACGGATAAGAACCGGTGGCCAGCACCAATTTGTCATACGAGACGCAACCTTGCGAGGTGACCACCTGGCGACGGGCGCGGTCGATTTCCAATACCGGCACACCCAAATGCAGCGTAACGCCGGGCGTCTGGTAAAGCGACGCATCGGACAGCGCCAGCGACTCGGCATCACGACCGGAGAAGTACTCGGAAAGATGCACACGGTCATAGGCGCGCATCGGCTCCTCACTGAAGACGTGCAGCCGGTAATGGTCAAGCGCTCCCCGCTCGATCAGCTGTTCGACACAATGATGTCCGACCATGCCATTACCGATCACGATCAGCGTTTGCATCTTGTTCAACGTGGCAACATTGGAATTCATAGAAAGCACCCAGCCCGAGCCAATCACGGTTTTAAAAGCAAAAAAAAACGCCTGAAACCTTTCGGTTCCAGGCGTCTTTGCCTGTTCTTTTGCGGTGTTCAAACCAGGCATCTATGCCTGATCCACCGATGCTGCCCACGACCTGTTCGGCCAATCGATCGTCGTTGACCGAGGGGGCTGTCCACACGAATGCGTTCCAGGTGGACCTGAAGTCAGCCTTGCAGCCTTTGTGCCAGCCAGCGACACAGAGCCTTCAACTATCTGGAAACACTGACTCTTGAGCCGGGGGGGATTGTCACGACGTTGGCGCTACCGCAGGCGATAGCGCTTTGCGGCGCTTCCGACTGGTGCACGTTGTTATGCATGGCGCTTTATAAAAGTGCATGCATGGGTCAATCCCAGGACATGGTCAGGCACCTCCTGACCGTATTGCATACCTGTAAACGTTGTCTGCGGTCGCCGTGAGGGTATTTCCCGTGCCACGTACCCGGTAGAGAGCGGATTCAATCGCGACCAACTATTTGGTAAGCGTTACAAAACGCTCCTGGCGTCTCCCTCTCCACGCGATCTGCCAACCGTGAAAATCCTTCATGGCAGAATTACACCGCGATTTCAAAGAGATAGGAAATAGCACGAGAACCAATGGAACCAGGCACTTCCTCACTTTTCACCACCCGACCCCACCACCCTCCAACGTCACGATGATTTTCAGTAATCTGCAGAAATCAAAGTGATGGCCAATTGTATGTTTTGTATCAAAGCTGTGATTTAATCGCCGCCCTCCCGACAGGCTCGACCTGCCAGACAATCGCATTGGAGTGCTTGATGCGCGCCGCACACATACAAAACCTGACAGGGCTACGGGGATTCGCTGCCTTGTCAGTCCTGCTGCTTCACATTCGATACGGTGATCTCGCCAACGCCTACGGTAGCCTGGCATTTCTCTTTCAGACGAGAGGCCTCGGAGTAGATATATTTTTTATCCTGTCTGGATTCATTCTGGCCTACGTCCACGGGAAAGACTTTGCAGACGGTGTTCGTCCAAGTGGGGCTATCAGGTTCTGGGTGGCCAGGCTTGCACGGATCTACCCTGTGCACTTGTTTATGCTGGTCATAACAGCGTTCATTCTGCCGATGCACCGCCTCTATGAATGGTCTCCAGTCGATAGTGCCTACACCTTCTACGCGAACCTGTTTCTGGTGCATGCGTGGGGCATAACTCCCGACCTGACATTCAATCAGCCTTCATGGTCAATCAGTTGCGAGTGGGCGGCATACCTGACCTTTCCATTCGTCGCCTACTTCACAAGAAAGTGGGGAAAGATTTCGTTCTCGCTCCTATTGATCGGTCTGGCACTCTATGCGCCCTACCTGCAACCGAAGTTGCTTGCCAACGGCACCTGGACCATCAAGTGCATCGTCTACTTCGTAGCCGGATACTGCACATACCAGGTATGCCATGACCTGCCGGACTCCAAACTCTGGAGAGTCATTGCAATTGCTATGGCCCCACTGATCCTGCTGATGCTCTGGGCAACCAGCATCCAGTATTACTTCGACATGGTTTTCCCGTTCCTCGTAATCGTGATGATTGCAAGTCTGTTCCGTGCGGGGCCGATTTGGGCTTATTCCAACCCAGTGTCGGTGTACTTCGGGAAGATCAGTTTCAGCCTCTACATGTGTCACATCATGGTGCTGTTTGTTGAGCGCAAGCTGTTTGGCATGATGGATCTGAAGTTTGAGATTCCCATCATCGTGGCCTTCTCGATGTTCCTGTACCACTGCATTGAAGAGCCTGCGCGGAAAGTTATCCGGATGGTGTCCGAAGGTGGTTACCGCGAGCGTCCCCAGAAAAACTTCGCCGATAGCTTCGCATTACCAACTCCAGCATCGGAGCCGGAACCGCAGAAAGAGCGCCCAACGCTGGCGTAGTAGAAGAAGGCCCATCAAGGATGCATTGGCCTTCGTTATTCAACAAAGCCCCGATTATTCGGGGCTTTGTCGTTTTCGGGGTCTGGAAAGCCCTCCACTCCCCACTTCAGGCCACAACCTGTCCAGCTCGACGCTCAAAGACGACGCCTACGCGTTTATCTTCGACCAGCAAGGGTTAATGGCGGGGGTCAGTATCGAGGGAACGAAGATTTCTCTGATCAAGCGCTGAAGTCACCGTGTGATTGGCCATCGGGAGCGTGATGGCGGCCTATGCCAACCCGGATGGGGTTTCCCCTTTAGGCTAGGCTGTCCTCACTCCTGGCGTACAGACGCACCTGATGATTGGGAAGCCATCTGGACGAGCAAGGCTGTTTCGACCGTTCATTGATCCAGGTCTAAACATTGAATGACCGAATCCTGATAATGACTTTTCAGTTTTAGGTAGGCCTTAAATGACTTCACAGCTCTTCCAGGTTCACGGCCTCGTGAGTTTTACCCTTGCCATCCTCCTGCTTTTCCTTGGCAAAACCCTCGTCCAGCACAACGCCTTTCTCCGTCAATACTGTATCCCCGAATCGGTCGTCGGCGGCTTCGTCTGTGCGGCGGTTACATCCTTGCTTTACTTTGGCCTGAATATCCAGATCGAATTCGATCTGCAAGTTCGCGACACCCTGCTGCTCTATTTCTTTGCCGGCATCGGCTTGAAGTCGGACATGCGCCAACTGCTCAAGGGCGGGCGCCCGCTGCTGATCCTGCTGTTACTCGCCGCTGTGTTCATTCTGCTGCAGAACTCGCTGGGCATGGGCGTGGCCGAGGCTTTTGGGCTTGATCCCAAGGCGGGCTTGATGGTGGGCTCCATTTCCCTCACGGGTGGGGTGGGCACGACCCTGGCCTGGGCACCACTCTTCGTCGAAAAGCTGGGCATCAGCAACGCCCACGAACTGGGCATCGCCAGCAACACTGTCGGCCTGATTGCTGCTTGCGTCATTGGCGGCCCTATCGCCAACCAGCTGATACGCCGTTATCAACTGACGCCGTCCAGGGATGCGGAGCTGGAAGTCGGCATTCTCGAGCAACAACCGAGCAAGGCGCTGGACTACTACGACGTGCTCTGGGCCTGGATGTGGCTCAACCTGACCCTGATGCTCGGCTATGGACTCAACCTGCTGCTGGTCGATGCCGGCATCACCCTGCCCAAGTTTGTCAGCTGCCTGTTCGCGGGCATCGTCATTCACCACCTCGTTCTGGCCTTTGTCGGTGACCAGCGACTGAAAACCTGGAGCGGTGCCAGCCTGGGCCTGTCGCTGATCTCCGATATCTGTCTGGGCATGTTTTTGACCATGGCCCTGATGGGGCTTCAGCTCTGGCAACTCAGCGGCGCGTTGATGTTCATTCTTTGCGCATTGACCCTGCAAATCCTGCTGACGGTCGCCTATACGTATTTTGTGGTTTTCCGTTTTATGGGGCGCAATTACGAAGCCAGCGTGATCGCTTCCGGATTCGGCGGGATTGCCCTCGGTTCCACGGCAACGGCCATCGTCAACATGTCGACCGTGACGCAAAAGTACGGCGCGGCGCACCAGGCCTTCCTGATCGTGCCGCTGGTGTGTGGCTTTTTCATTGACCTGGTCAATGCCGTGATCATCAGCATGTTCAGTGGTCTGTAGCGACCTCCGCCTGGCTCTCGGACGGCCGGGCACACCGAACCTGGGAAAGCGGACGAAAGGAGCAGCAGGATCGATGCCGCAAGGATAGGCTCAACGTAAGAGAGTGCCCCAGCCCTGATCCGGCCAGGTACGATCTCAAATGCGCCTCTTGCTACAGGGGAACCGGGATGACGGGACACACTGTGCGCCATTGCTCGTCATGGATCCTGCTATCCCTGCTCGCCGTCGATCTGGCGCTGATAGCCGGCTGTTCAGGCAAAGCCAGCACGGCTCAGCATTCTGCCCCCAGCACCGGCTCAACCTGCTATGCAAAAGCCCTCCCCACTGTCGGCGAAGGAGGCCTCGCCTGGAGCGACACCCTGGACATGGCTCGCCAGAAATCCCTGAGTAATTGCATACGTTATTCCGGCCGATCCGGCGGTACGCCAAGTACCTGCAAAGTGGTGATGGCGGAATGTAAGCATTGATAGAGCGGTTTTTCATTTCTGCGCCGCTTTTGCATTCTTGTGCGACAGATCCCACTTCAGGGGCTCCCGTTTCACACGTTCGCGGTGTTAGTTTTGAGATGTTTCTGATCAGTCGATCAGATATTTCCTACGAACCGCCTGCAAAGGAATGCCCCCAGCAATGGATTTTTCCCTCAAGCACCTGGCTGCGACCACCCTCATGCTCGCCAGCCTTTCGTCGTTCACCACCGCTGCCCACGCCAACATCACCCCGCAACAGAACGCGATCATCCTCAAGACCTTCAGTGATGCATCGGTCAAGGATTTCAGGCAGTTCCTGGGAAGCCTGGCCAAGAGCGATATCGCCAAGACCGACGACCTCGGCCCGGCCATCCGTGCCTTCCTCGACAACAAGACGCTTACTGCCGGGCAACAAAACGAAATCCATCGTTTGCTCGGCCTCTATGCCCGGGTGAAATACGGCAGCGCAGCCACCGAAACCCTGAAGGAGCTGGTGGCCATTCCGACCGTGCGCGTGGACGGTGTCGACCAGCACGACAATCCCGAATTCCTCAAGATTGCCGAGAAGATCAAGGGCCTGGCCCAGGCGTTCAACCTGAACTTTCGCAACATCGACAACCGCGTCTACGAGATCTCCCTGGAAGGCAGCGGCGATGAAGTCGTGGGCATTCACGCCCATGCCGATGTGGTGCCGGTGACGCCAGAAAACTGGGTGCTGCAGGACGGCACCCGCCTCGACCCGTTCAAGGTCACCCTGATCGGCGATCGCATGTATGGCCGCGGCACCGAGGATGACAAGAACGGCATCGTGGTGGCGCTCTACGCCATGAAGATCATCAAGGAGGAAAAACTGCCGCTGGCCCGCAACTTCAAGCTGCTGGTCGACACCACCGAAGAGACCACGGGCGACGCCATCCCCTACTACTTCGAACGCAACCCCACACCCAACTACAACCTGGCGCTGGATGGCGGCTACCCGGTGGTGATCGCCGAGAAAGGCTATGGCACGGTCATGGCCAGCTTCGCCAAGCGCACCGCGCAAGGCAAGGGCGCAGAGATCACCTCGATGACCGGCGGCCTGGCCACCAACCAGATTCCATCGACATCGGTTGCGACCCTGGTGACCGACAAGCCCGCCGATCTGGCCGCCAGCCTGCAAAAGGCCGGCACCGAGTATGCCAAGCGCAACGGCGGCAACTTCGAGGTCGCCGCCAAGGTCGACGGCAAGGACGTCAAACTGACGGTCACCGGTGTGTCCGCTCACTCCTCCGAGCCCGAGTCCGGCGTCAACCCGGTGGCCAGGATGCTCGACTTCATCAATGGTCTCGATGGCAAGGTCGCGCTCAAGCACAACCAGATCACGGACGCCGCCCGCTACGCCGCCGACAACTGGGGACTGGATTACCTGGGTGGCAAGTTGGGAGTCGGTTTTTCCGATGAATTCATGGGCCCGCTGACCACGTCCCTGACCTATGTCGGGATGGATGACAAAGCCTTCAAACTCGCGGTCAACCTGCGCGTGCCGAAGGGCAAGACGCCGGATGTGCTCAAATCCGAAATCGCCGCAAAGCTGGACGCCTGGAGCAAGAAGACCAGCATCGCACCAACCTTCGACCTGTCGATCGCCGAACCGATGTACCGCAACCCCGAGGGTGAATGGGTCAAGGCCTTGCTTGCTGTGACCAGCGAAAACCTAGGCATGGAACACAAATTCGGCACCTCCGCCGGCGCCACCTCCGTGCATGAACTGCCCAACGGCGTGCAATTCGGCCTGGCCATGCCGGACGTCAAATACACCGGTCACAACGACAACGAATTCAAGACCACCGAGCAATTCCTGCTGGACTTGCAGATCGTGACCGAAATGATGGGCCGCATCGGGCAATTGCCGAAGCTTTGACCCCCCTTCGGACCCGCCACCTTGGCGGGTCCATTGCTCCCAAATCACATGCCGGCCCCTGTAGGAGCGAGCCTGCTCGCGAAAAACCCAAAGGCGCCACGGTCCTCCGTCTGGTTTCCCGCGTCATCGTTACCCTCCATCGCGAGCAAGCTCGCTCCTACAGGTCGATTTGATCCAGCACCCGATTCGCCATGATCTCCGCCAGCATCACGCTGTTGGAAATCCCCAGCAGCGCATTGCGCGACCCACCGTCCAGGTGATCCACCAACTGATGGACCCTCACGTCGACCGACGCGAGGGTTTCGACCAGATAAACCATCAAGGTTTCGGGACTCGCCTGCGGGTCCACGGTGAACAGGGTACAGGGGATGCGCGGTGCGGCTTTGATATCGGCAATCGAGGGGATGTGAAAATCAGGGGCGGCTTCGTCGAACCTGGTTGAGTCGGGTTCAGGTGGGGAGACCGGATCGGCGTCCGGTGGGTTTGGCGTTAGCTTGAACATGATCTTCAATTCCTGAGTGATGCGATCACCACTTCGCGACTAAACGAAGGGGTGGCAGCTGTACGCAGGTTAGTCGACCGGGGAATTGAAGAAGCCGGCGCACCCGAAGGTGCCCTGCGCACAGCCACCATCAAATACAGGTGTAAATACCTGTCTGACGGACACTTCCGCCTTTAGGAGCAACATTGATGAATCCCTTGATCGCCCCATTGGTGGCCTTATCCCTCATGGCCGGGGAAACCAGCGCCCAGTCCTCCAACGGTGCGGATTTCAGCCTCCGAACATGCGGCGAACAACATCCTTTGGCCCAAGTTGTTGAAGGTGCTTCCCGACTACCCGGACATCAAGGTCGAAATCACCGTCGACTACGCCCTCTGCGACATCGTCGCTCAGCGCTACGACGCGGGCGTGCGCCTGGGCGATCAGGTGGCCAAGGACATGATTGCCGTCCCGATCAGCCCCCCGTTGCGCATCGCCGTAGTGGGGTCTGCCGAATACTTCAAACAGCGGCCGTATCCAAAAGGGCCGAGGGGGTTGGCCGCACATAATTGCATCAATTACTACCCCAATCGCCGTGAGCATTCTTCAGCGTTCGGTGTAGTGGTGGACGCTCTGCGTTACAAGCGCTGAGTCGTCCATGGTCAACATGCCTGGATGGCACGGATGAAATACGTGAGTGGTTCCAGTTTCAAATAAACACTGGGAGATACCCGGTTTGATCTAGGCTTGAATGAAACCACGCGGAAATAAAACCATGTCCCTCGCTCCCGGAAATCTATTGGCCCTGGCTTTGGGTGTCTTCTTTTGCACGGCCGTGTACGGAGAAGGGGTAGCAGACACCGATTCCCCACCGGCAATACTTCCATTGGCATCCGAGACTGCGCCAAAACTCATTGCCTACCCGCCGCTTGCCGAGCCACTTGCCCGCGGTGTTGTCATTATCCAGTATCGAACAGAACACGCCAGGATCATGCCGGTATTTGGCAAAGCAGCTGTTGAAGTATCACCACGTCTCGGTCACCTCCACGTGACGGTCGACGACTGGAAAGGCACATGGGCGCACACCAGCGAAGACCCGATCATCCTTGTTGGACTGACGCCCGGCACTCACAAGGTTCTTCTTGAAGTGGCCGACCCGACTCACAAAATCCTCACCAGTACGACAGTGAGTTTTATCGTTCCGCAAAAGTAACCGGCGGACGCTCCCCACATTGACAATGATCACGCAGTAAAACCATGACGATTGAGTGTTCATAGCTGACTGCGGCGGTGTGAGTAGCCTCTGATTTCGAAAACACATCTGACTGACTACTTCGCTTTACTTCTGACTGCACAACTCCCCCCTCAGGGTGACGGTAGATAGCCCATCACACGTGACTCACCCATCAGCAGCGGGCGATTCAGTTCCGCACAAGCACGCAAGTACTCGGCCACCAGAGTGACCCGCTTCAGCTTGCGCAGGTCCTCGCTGTAATACATCCAGAACTGCCGCGTGATCTCCACTTCACCGGGCAGCACTTCGCACAGGCGGGGATCGGGGCCGGCGAGGAAGCAAGGCAGGATCGCCAGCGCCCGCCCCTCCAGGGCTGCGTGGTAATGAGCCACCACGCTGGTGCTGCGCAGGCGACTGTTGGCGCCGGGCATCAGGTCGTTCAGGTAGAGCAGCTTGAAGCTGAAGGCCAGATCCTCGACGTAGGTCACGAACGGGTGAACGGCTAGGTCCTCGCGACAGCCAATCGTCGGATGACTGGCCAAGTACTCCGGCGTCGCATACAGACGCAGGCGGTAGTCACACAATCGCGAGCACACATAGGGACCGCGCTCGGGCCGTTCCAGGGTGATGGCGATGTCCGCCTCGCGTCGTGACAGGTTGATGAAATGCGGGACCGGCAAAATGTCCGCCGAGATATGCGGGTAGTGCTCGAGGAAGTGGCTCATCTGCGCAGTGATGAAACAGGTCCCGAAGGCTTCGGTACAACCGATGCGCAGGTGCCCGGAAAGCCCCCCGGTGGTGCCGAAAACCTGCTCGCAGGCTACCAGCAGCGTACTTTCCAGGGATTCGGCGTGGCTGACCAGACGCTGCCCCTCCACGGTCAGGACAAAACCTGCGGTTCGCGACTTCTCGAACAGCAGAGCACCCAGACACTGCTCCAGGGCGCGGATGCGCCGCGACACCGTGGTGTAGTCCACCCCCAAGCGGCGAGCTGCACCGCTGGCGGTGCGGGCACGGGCGACCTCAAGGAAGAAACGCATGTCGTCCCAGTTCAGTGGGTTCTGCGTTGTGCTTTTTTGCATATCCATCGGGCTTTTCTGCCAATACATATGGGAAATATGCACTTATATACTCGCATCTCACCCAACTTGGCCAGCGTCGTTTTCAGGCCAGGAAAGCCCCCCACCCCAATAATAAATACCGAGGGCTGACAGCATGAGCGCATGGATAAACACCGGCTTGCACGCCGGACACAAACAGCTGCGCAACAGCGCAATCGCGGCCACGGTTCTCGTCTGCCGTTGGCCCGATCCACTGCTCGCCGTGCCGCGGATCGGGCCCGCCCTCCTGCACCGCCCTCTCTCCACCGCAAGGTCATCCGGGCGGCAATAACTCCAGCACATCAGCATTCAGGTGGCGTCCCGCATCGGGTCGCTGCCCGGGTACCCGTACGCCCCTCAAAAGGCCGAACAACAAAAACAACTAGAAATGCGGAGCTGCACCATGACGACCGACCATCCGAACCACGTCCAGACCTGTGCACTGGTCAGGGCCAACCCCAAGTTCCACCGCCTCGCGCGCCAGCGTGCACTGCTGGCCTGGACGCTGAGCGGCGCGGTCCTGGCTATCTATTACAGCTTCATCATGGTGGTGGCTTTCGCCCCTGCCTGGCTACACCTGCCGCTCTACGACGGCAGCCACCTCAGCCTCGGCATGCCCATCGGCGTGACGATCATCCTGTTGTCCTGGCTACTCACCGCCTGGTACGTGCACAGCGCCAACACCCGCTTCGACGTACTCAGCTCGCAGATCCTGCAGGAGTCCCGCGCATGAAACGCCTGTCCGCCCTTCTCGCCCTCAGCCCTGTGCTGGCCCATGCCGAGCCCATCATTGCGCAGAAGCAACCGCTCAACCTGCACGCCATCGGCATGTTTTTCGTCTTCGTCCTCGCCACCCTGCTGATCACCTGGTGGGCGGCACGACGCACCCGCTCCGCCGCCGACTTCTACAGCGCCGGTGGCGGCATCACCGGCTTCCAGAATGGCCTGGCAATCGCCGGTGACTACATGTCGGCGGCAACTCTGCTGGGCCTGTCGAGCCTGGTCTTCGCCAAGGGCTACGATGGCTTCGTCTACATCATCGGCTTCTTCGTCGGCTGGCCCATCGTCACCTTCCTGATGGCCGAGCGCTTGCGCAACCTGGGGCGCTACACTTTCGCCGACATCGTCTCCTACCGCCTCGATCAAACCCGCGTGCGCAGCTTCGCCGCCCTCGGATCGCTGACCGTGGTGTGCTGCTATCTGGTGGTGCAGATGGTCGGTGCCGGTCAACTGATCAAACTGCTGTTCGGTCTCGATTACCGCACGGCGGTGGTGGTAGTCGGACTGCTGATGCTGGTCTATGTCATCTTCGGCGGCATGCTCGCCACCACATGGGTACAGATCACCAAGGCGGTCCTGCTCCTGGCGGGCGGCACGACCCTGGTGCTGATGGCCCTGAGTCGCTTCGATTTCAGCTTCGAGACGCTGGCCGCCCAGGCTGTGGCCGTGCATGCCAGCGGCGTGCAGATCATGGGCCCGGGCACCTTGCTGGCCGACCCGATCAACGCGGTGTCCCTATCCCTTGGACTGGTCTTCGGCATTGCCGGCCTGCCGCACATCCTGATGCGCTTCTTCACGGTGCCCAATGCCAAGGAAGCGCGTAAATCCGTACTGTTCGCCACGGTGTTCATCGGTTTCTTCTTCCTGGTGGTCTGCGTCCTGGGCTATACCGCCATCGTCATTGTCGGCACCGATCCTCAGTACTACGTCGATGGCAAGCTCGGCGGGGCCATGATTGGCGGCAGCAACATGGTGGCCATGCACCTGGCGAAGGCGGTGGGTGGCAATCTGTTTCTCGGTTTCCTCTCTGCCGTGGCTTTCGCCACCATTCTCGCAGTGGTGGCTGGCCTGGCCCTGGCCGGTGCCTCGGCCATCTCCCATGACCTTTACGCTTCGGTATTGAAGAAGGGCTGCGCCGACGAGAAACAGGAAATGCGCGTGTCGCGCATCGCCACCATCTGCCTGGGCATCGTTGCGATTGCCCTCGGCATTCTATTCGAAGGCCAGAACATCGCCTTCCTGGTCGGCCTGACGTTCGGCATCGCCGCTTCGGCGAATTTCCCGGTACTGATCATGGCCATGTACTGGGGCGGCTTGACCACCCGCGGTGCCCTCTATGGCGGCCTGACCGGTCTGGTCAGCGCACTGGCCCTGGTGATCGGCTCGCCGTCGGTGTGGGTCGGCGTACTGGGGCATGCCCAGGCGCTCTTCCCTTACGACCAGCCGGCGCTGTTCTCCATGCCACTGGCCTTCCTGGTCATAGTGGTCGCTTCCAGGCTTGACCGCAGCGAACGCGCCGACCGCGAGCGCGCCGCCTATGCCGACCAGTTCGTCCGTGCCCAGACCGGCCTTGGAGCTGCCATGGCCAGCAGTCACTGACGCTGCTTTTTCCGGGGCTGACGCCCCGAGCGCGAGTCCGCTCCTTTGCTTCGCGCTTTTTTACGCCCGACCTGCGCCGCTCGGCGCGGGACACCCCAGAAGCGCCCCTCCCTCGCCAACGCCAAGCGGCGCGGGAGCGGCTCGTCGACAACAAAAACAACAAAAGGCAACCAATGAAACCCACCACCCTCACCCTGTTCCTGGCCGGCACGGGCCTCGCCGCACAGGCTCACGCCGATTTCTTCGCAGACAGCACGGCCAGGCTGGAAACGCGCAACTTCTATTTCAACCGCGACTTTCGCCAGGCCAATGCCGCCCAGTCCAAGCAAGAAGAATGGGCCCAGGGTTTCCTGCTGCGCTACGAATCGGGCTATACCGACGGCATGATCGGCGTCGGTATCGACGCTCTTGGCCAGCTCGGCGTCAAGCTCGATTCCAGTCCTGATCGCTCCGGCTCCGGCCTGCTCAAGCGCGACAGCCAGCCGCCCAAGCGCGCCAAGGACGAGTATGGCGAACTGGGCCTGACGGCCAAGTTCAAAGCGTCCAACAGCGTGCTCAAGCTCGGCACCCTGACCCCGAAGTTGCCGGTACTGCTGGCCAATGACTCGCGCCTGTTGCCGCAAACATTTCGCGGTGGCCAGTTGAACGTCCAGGAGATCAAAGGCCTGAGCGTCGATGCCGGGCGTGTGGATCGGGTCAACCAGCGCGACTCCTCGGACTACGAGAAAATGGCGATCACCACCACCGGCGCCAAAGGCATTGTCAGTGGCCAGGCCCGCAGTGACGCCTTCAATTTCGCCGGCCTTGCCTACCAGTGGAACGACCGGCTGAACACGGGCTACAACTACGGCGGCCTGGACGACTTCTACCACCAACACCAGTTCAGTCTGGTCCACGTGCTGCCGCTGGGCCCAGGCCAGACGCTCAAGAGCGACCTGCGCTACGCCCGCTCCACCGACGACGGTAACAGCAACATCGACAACAACGCCTTCGGCGCCATGTTCACCTATGCCCTCGGCGGCCATGCCTTTGGTCTGGGCTACCAACGCATGAGTGGCGACACCGGCTTTGCCTACGTCAATGGCAGCGACGCCTACCTGGTCAACTTCGTGCAGATCAACGACTTCGCCAACAAGGACGAGCGTTCCTGGCAGGCGCGCTACGACTACAACTTCGCGGCGCTCGGCATTCCCGGCCTGACCTTCATGACCCGCTACCTGGCCGGCGACAGCATCGATCTGGGCGCCCGCAGGCCTGAGGGAAGCGAATGGGAGCGCGACACCGACATCGGCTACGTGGTGCAGAGCGGCCCGCTGAAAAACCTCGGTCTGAAGTGGCGCAACGCTACGGTGCGCACCGCCCACTTCGGTAACGA
Source organism: Pseudomonas sp. EU05-FHT14B02 (assembly GCF_058791055.1). NCBI lineage: Bacteria > Pseudomonadati > Pseudomonadota > Gammaproteobacteria > Pseudomonadales > Pseudomonadaceae > Pseudomonas > Pseudomonas sp. EU05-FHT14B02. The sequence continues at coordinate 16,275 of NZ_JBYTDD010000048.1, forward strand.
TCTTGACGAGAACCGCCTGATCCTCAGCTATACCCTGGCGCTCTGGTAAGCCCCCGCACAAGGCGGGTGCCGCTCACATCGCTTGACGGTGCGGGCAGCACCCGCCTTGTGCATTTCTGGCGCATCAGGGATGCCGCCAGCCTGTGTTTTTTTGCACAACGCACGGGACTTTTTGAGCATTCTTATTTGATTTATGCCTGCCTATACTCGATTCAACCGCTTGGTCATGAACCAGGTCAGTCCCAATAAAAATAAACAGGGCACCCACCGTGAAGCCATCCTTGCTTGCCGTCGTCTCCCCACGTTCAGGTACCCGCGCGCGTCTCGGGAGACTCCAATGAACAACAACTGCCAACCTTTCCTCGCCGCCCGAGACTTCCTGCTGGAACACCGCACCGATTACGCCACAGCTGTGCGTGATTTCCGCTGGCCACAGTTGACCGAGTTCAACTGGGCTCTGGATTACTTTGACGCCATGGCCGAGGGCAACCAGGCCAATGCCCTGTGGATCGTCGAAGAGGACGGCAGCGAACAACGCTACAGCTTCCAGCAGCTGGCCACGCGCTCCAACCAGGTGGCCAATCACCTGCGTGCCCTGGGCGTGCGCCGCGGAGAGCGCATCCTGCTGATGCTCGGTAACGACATCGCCCTGTGGGAAACCATGCTGGCTGCCTTCAAGCTCGGCGCCGTGGTCATCCCCGCCACCGCCCTGCTGACCCCCGATGACCTGCGCGACCGCATCGAGCGTGGCCAGGTTCGCCACCTGGTAGTCGGTAGCGCCCATGTCGACAAGTTCGTCGGGCTGGGTGAAGGCTGCAGCCGCATCTGCGTTGGTCCGTCCCCCGCCGGCTGGACCCCACACAGCGCCGCCAGCGAACATTCCGAGCAGTTCGAAACCGAGGGCCGCACGCTGGCCACCGACCCGATGCTGCTGTACTTCACCTCCGGCACCACCTCCAAGCCGAAGATGGTGCTGCACAGTCACCAGAGTTACCCGGTCGGCCACCTCTCGACCATGTACTGGATCGGTCTGCAGCCGGGCGACCTGCACCTGAACATTTCGTCCCCGGGCTGGGCCAAGCACGCCTGGAGTTGCCTCTTCGCACCATGGAATGCCGGTGCCTGCATCTTTATCCACAACACCGCACGCTTCAGCGCGCAAGCCCTGCTCGGCGTGCTGGAACGCTACGGCGTCACCAGCCTGTGCGCGCCGCCTACCGTGTGGCGCATGCTGATCCAGGAAGACCTGGCCAGCTACAAGACACGCCTGCGCCTGCGCGAACTGGTGGGCGCCGGTGAGCCGCTCAACCCGGAGATCATCGAGCAGATCCTGCACGCCTGGGGCCTGTTGCTGCGCGACGGTTTCGGCCAGTCGGAAACCACCGCCCTGGTCGGCAACACGCCTGGCCAGCGGCTCAAGCCGGGGTCCATGGGCCGTCCGCTGCCGGGCTACCGGGTGACCATGCTCGACCCTGATGGCTTGCCGGGTAACGAAGGCGAAGTGGCCCTGCCGCTGGACGTGCGCCCGCTCGGCCTGATGCTGTGCTACGAGGACAGCCCGGAAAAGACCGCCGAAGTGATGCGCGACGGCTACTACCGCACCGGCGACACCGCGCAGATCGACGAAGAGGGCTACATCACCTTCGTCGGCCGCGCCGACGACGTGTTCAAGGCTTCCGACTACCGCATCAGCCCCTTCGAGCTGGAAAGCGCGCTGATCGAGCACCCGGCGGTGATGGAAGTGGCCGTGGTGCCAAGCCCCGATCCGGTGCGCCTGGCAGTGCCCAAGGCCTATCTGATCCTGGCCCATGAAGCCCAGGGCAGCCACGAACTGGCCGGCAGCATCTTCGCGTTCGCCCGCGAGCACCTGGCGCCCTACAAGCGGGTACGGCGCATCGAATTTGTCAGCGAGCTGCCCAAGACCATCTCCGGGAAGATCCGCCGGGTGGAACTGCGGCAAATGGAAACGCAGCGCCGCCAGGGCGACGCACGTGGCCCGCAGGAATACTTCGAAGAAGACTTCCCGCAACTCAAGGGCTGAACCCAGGCCGGTACGCCGGCCCTTCTGAATCCAAATCCGACCGCTCGGCCATCCAGGCCGAGTGGCTTAACTCGACCCAAAGAAAGTAGGCAGAACTGAAAATGACCTCTTCCAGCATTCCAAGCGTCAAGCTTCTCATCAACGGCGAATTCGTCGAATCGCGCACAACCCAGTGGCGTGACGTGGTCAACCCGGCCACCCAGGAAGTCCTCGCCCGCGTCCCCTTCGCCACCGCCGAGGAAATGAACGCCGCCGTCGCCAGCGCCAAGCAAGCCTTCAAGACCTGGCGCAAGACCCCGATCGGTACCCGTTCCCGTGTCTTCCTCAAGTACCAGCAACTGATCCGCGAGAACATCAAGGAACTGGCCGCCCTGCTCACCGCCGAGCAAGGCAAGACCCTGCCTGATGCCGAAGGTGACGTGTTCCGCGGCCTGGAAGTGGTCGAGCACGCCGCCAGCATCGGCAACCTGCAGATGGGCGAACTCGCCAACAACGTGGCCAACGGCGTCGACACCTACACCCTGCTGCAACCGCTGGGCGTGTGCGCCGGCATCACCCCGTTCAACTTCCCGGCGATGATCCCGCTATGGATGTTCCCGATGGCCATTGCCACCGGCAACACCTTCGTCCTCAAGCCGTCCGAGCAGGACCCGCTGGTGACCATGCGCCTGGTGGAACTGGCGCTGGAAGCCGGTGTACCCAAGGGTGTACTCAACGTCATCCACGGCGGCGTCGACGCAGTGAACCTGATCTGCGACCACCCGGATATCAAGGCCGTGTCCTTCGTCGGCTCGACCAAGGTCGGCACCCATGTCTACAACCGCGCCACCCAGAACGGCAAGCGCGCGCAATGCATGATGGGCGCGAAAAACCATGCCATCGTCCTGCCCGATGCCAACCGGCAGCAGACCCTGAACAACCTGCTGGGCGCCTCCTTCGGCGCCGCCGGCCAGCGCTGCATGGCTCTGCCCGTGGTGATCCTGGTCGGTGAAGCGCAGGCGTGGCTACCGGACCTGATTGAGCGAACCAAGACCCTCAAGATCAACGGTGGCACCGAGCCAGGCACCGACATCGGCCCGGTGATTTCCTGCGCCGCCCTGGATCGCGTCAACGGCCTGATCGCCAGCGGCATCGAAGAAGGTGCAAAGCTTGAACTGGATGGGCGCAACCCGAGCGTGCCGGGCTACCAGGACGGTAACTTCGTCGGCCCGACCATTTTCTCCGGCGTCACGGCGCAAATGTCCGTGTACCGCGAAGAGATCTTCGGCCCGGTGCTGTGCGTCATGCACGCCGCCAACCTGGATGAGGCAATCGAGATCATCAACGCCAACCCGAACGGCAACGGCACTGCCCTGTTCACCCGTTCCGGCGCTGCCGCGCGTCACTTCCAGGAAGAAATCGACGTCGGCCAGGTCGGCATCAACGTGCCAATCCCGGTACCGGTCCCGCTGTTCTCCTTCTCCGGTTCGCGCGCCTCCAAGCTGGGCGACCTGGGTCCCTACGGCAAGCAAGTGGTGACCTTCTACACCCAGACCAAGACGATCACCCAGCGCTGGTTCGACGAGGACGACACCAGCGGCGCGGTGAACACCACCATCACCCTGAAATGACCTTTGCCGGCCGGCGCCTTGCGTCGGCCGACGACAAGCGCGCGCAGATTTCCTGCGCCACTGCCCCCTATCGTAAAAGGTAGCCAACATGCATATCGGATTTCTCGGCCTCGGCAACATGGGCGGCCCAATGGCCCGTAACCTGCTCAAGGCTGGCCACAGCCTGACCGTCTTTGATCCCTTCCCCCAGGCGGTCGCCGCCCTGGTGGAGGCCGGCGCCAGCGCCGCCGACTCGCCCGCCGCCGTGGCCAAGACCAGGGTCGAGGTGATCATCACCATGCTGCCGACCGCCGAACACGTGAAGCAGGTCTATCGCGGCAAGGACGGCCTGCTGGCCAATATCGGCCCGGGCGTGTTGCTTATCGACAGTTCGACCATCGACCCGCTGAGCACCCGCGAAGTGGCCAAATATGCCCTTGCCCAAGGCAACCCGATGCTCGACGCGCCGGTATCCGGCGGCACCGGCGGCGCGGCGGCAGGCACCCTGACCTTTATGGTCGGTGGCCCGGACAGTGTGTTCGACCAGGCCCTGCCGATCCTCTCGGCCATGGGCAAGAACATCGTGCACTGCGGCGCAGCCGGCAACGGCCAAGTGGCCAAGATCGCCAACAACATGCTGCTCGGCATCTCCATGGTCGGCGTCGCCGAAGCCATGGCCCTGGGTGTGGCCCTGGGCATGGAAGCCAAGGTACTGGCCGGGATCATCAATACCTCCAGCGGTCGCTGCTGGAGCTCGGAGGTCAACAATCCGTTCCCGGGTGTACTGGAAAACGCGCCGGCCTCACGCGGCTACAGCGGCGGCTTTGGCAGCGACCTGATGCTCAAGGATCTGGGCCTGGCCACCGAAGCGGCCAGGCACGCGCGTCAACCGGTCGCGCTCGGTGCTGTAGCCCAGCAGCTGTACCAGACCTTCAGCCTGCAAGGTAATGGCGGCCTGGACTTCTCCGCCATCATCCAACTGTTCCGCGGGGAAGCCTGAGCATGAGCGAGCAGCAAGCCCCGGTGCTGGCCAGCGTACGCAACCGCGTCGGCCACCTGACACTGAATCGGCCAAGCGCGTTGAACACCCTGGACCTGCCCATGGTGCGCCTGCTATGTCGGCACCTGTGGGCTTGGGAACAGGACCCGCAGATCGTCGCCGTGACCATTCGCGGCGCCGGTGAAAAGGCCTTCTGCGCCGGCGGCGACATTCGCATGCTGTACGACAGCTACAAGGCCGGCGACAACCAGCACGAGCTGTTCCTCGAGCAAGAGTATGCCCTCGACGAATACCTGCATGGTTACACCAAGCCCGTGCTGGCGCTGCTCGATGGTTTCGTCCTCGGCGGCGGCATGGGCCTGGCCCAGGCCGCCTCGCTGCGGGTGATCACCGAGCGCACGCGGATGGGCATGCCGGAAGTCGGCATCGGCTTTTTCCCCGATGTCGGTGGCAGCTATTTCCTGCCGCGCCTGCCGGGGGAACTGGGAACCTATCTGGGCATCACCGGCTGCCAGGTGCGTGCCGCCGATGCCCTCTATGCGAACCTTGCCGACTACTACCTGCCCAGCGAACGGCTGGCCGAGCTGGATGCCTGTCTGGACCACCTGAACTGGACCGCTGCGCCCGACGAAGACTTGCAGGACCTGCTTGCCGACATGGCTACAGAGCGTCTTGCCGGATCCGAGCTCAAGGCCTGTCGCCAGGCGATCGACGAGTATTTCGCCTTGCCCGATGTCCCGGCCATTCGTACCGCGCTGCAGCGTGAACAACGCCCCGAGCTGCAAGACTGGGCCGAGCAAACGGTGAAACTGCTCGACAGCCGCTCGCCACTGGCGATGGCCACGACGCTTGAGTTGTTGCGCCGTGGTCGTTACCTGAGCCTGGCCGAGTGCTTCGCTCTGGAGTTGCACCTGGACTACCAGTGGTTCGACAAGGGCGACCTGATGGAGGGTGTGCGCGCCCTGATCATCGACAAGGACAAGCGCCCACGCTGGAACCCGCCAACCCTGGCAGAGCTGGAACCTGCCCGGGTGCAGGCCTTCTTCAACGAGTTTCAACGCGCCTGCGGCAAGCCCGTACGCACCGCCTGATCGGCAGGAGACTTTGCAATGCACGATATCGAATTGACCGAAGAACAACGCATGATCCGCGACATGGCGCGGGGGGGGGGGGGGGGGGGGGGGGGGGGGGGGGGGGGGGGGGGGGGGGGGGGGGGGGGGGGGGGGGGGGGGGGGGGG
>NZ_JBYTDD010000049.1:0-15969 GCF_058791055.1 Pseudomonas sp. EU05-FHT14B02
CCCCATGTGAGAGTAGGTCATCGTCAAGATTAAATTCCGAAACCCCTATCTGCGTATGCAGGTAGGGGTTTTGTTTTAGTAGAAGTCACCAGTTTTCACTGGCACGTTAAAGTTCTAACGGGCTGGTTACAGAATTTCTTGACGACCATAGAGCGTTGGAACCACCTGATCCCATCCCGAACTCAGAAGTGAAACGATGCATCGCCGATGGTAGTGTGGGGTTTCCCCATGTGAGAGTAGGTCATCGTCAAGATTGAATTCCGAAACCCCTGTCTGCTAACGCAGACAGGGGTTTTGTCGTTTCAGGGGTACTGAAAAGCCCGTTGTGGAGCCTCTCCACAACGGGCTTTTTCACGTCTTACGCAAACAGCTTCAGCACATTGTTCATCGCATCATCGGCAAAACCCTGTACGAAGTCCTTGAAGCCCGGCAGTGCCTCGGCGGCGCCCTGCGCCGGTTCGGCGATGATGGTCCAGGTGGCTCTGGACTTGCCCGCATCCAGTGGTTCAACGCTCATCGCGGCCCACAGATTGGCCACACCCAGGGTGTTGTAGATAGTGGTCCAGGTCATGTGCCGTGCCTGGTCGTCCCGGGAGTTGAGCTGCTCGACCACCAGGTTGCCGTCCTTGAAAAACTTTTTGCGCAACGATGACACGCCTTCGCCGGTCATCTCTATATGCGACAGTGCCGGGATGAAGCGATCGAAGCCGGCAAAGTTACCGACTACGGCCCATACCCGAGTGGCATCGGCGGGCACGTCCACCGAGGACACCACGTGGCAGCCTTGAGGGTTTTTGATCAGGGTGTCGGGTTGCAGAATACTCATGGTTTTGCTCCGTTTGGTTGCGTCAGATGAAATTGATTTCTTTGAGGTAATCGCAGCCGCGACGCAGCAGCGCCGGGGACTTTTGCGGGTAGTGCGCGCCCATTAGCCGAACACCGGCCTGGGCGTTGTCGTGGCCGATCATCGAGATATCGCCGATGTCCTCCTCGAAACCATTGAGGTAGAACCCCAGCACGCCGAACAACGCGTTGTCGCTATCGACCCGACCCAGTTGCTGCTGCCAGTCGGCGACGCTGACCATCGTGAATTCACGGCCTGCCTCTCGGAAGGACGCCACGTAGTTGTCCCAGCTCAAGGGCTCGGGGTTGTGCAGGTTGAATACCGCTTGTTCCGGTTGATAACGACTGGCGTGGAAGGCGATGAATCGGGCGAGAAAGTCCACCGGCATCAAGTCGAAATTCAAGGCGAACTCCGGTACTTGGCCAAGCTGGATCGAGCCCTTGAGCATCAGCATCAGGCGATTCTTGTGCGGCTGACACACGCCCGTGAGGCTGTTGAAGCTGATGTTGCCGGGACGGTAGAGATTGACCCGCACACCAAGCTCCCGTGCCCGTTCGAGGATTCGCTCGCCAACCCATTTGGACAGGTTGTAGCCGTTCTTGATGTAGATCGGTGGTGTGAGTGCGGCCGGCAACTCAAGCACTCGGCCATCGGCGGATATCGTGCTGGAGGCCGAGAGCGTCGAGACGAAGTTGAAGATTTTTTTGCTGCGTCCTTCGCACAGGCGCAAACATTCGAAAATCGGTTCGACGTTGTCCCGGGCGAGCGACTCGTAATCGAGGACGTGATTGACGTTGGCCGCGTTGTGCACCAGAGCGCCAAACTCCTGATCCAGCCGCTGGTAAACCACGGGCGCCAAACCGAGTTCCGGCCGTGTGATGTCTGCCGTGTAAACCCGCACCCGGCTCATATCCAGATGCTCCAGACGGTTCTCCCGTAACGCCTGGGCAAAGCGCTCGTTCGCCGATTGCCCGTCGCCGTCGCGAACCAGGCAGGCGACTTCACTGGCGCCCCAGGCCAGCAATGCCTCGACGATGTGTACACCGACAAAACTGTTGGCACCGGTGACGATCACCTTGTGCACATCGCCCATGCGGCTGACGGGCATTGGCTGAATATCCAGCTCGCGGAAGGCATCGCGTATGGCCTGTTCGCTCAGCACTTCTTCGCTACCGAAGCCGCGTACCAGTGTCGCCAGTTTCTCGAGGGTGGGCATTTCGATGAAGCGGTTGATCGAGATGCTGCGCCCGAACTCCTCGCGCAGTCGCAGGAGCATGCGCGACAGCAAGATCGAGTGCCCGCCCAGATTGAAGAAGCTTTCGTCGGTGGAAATGTCGCTCGCCGGCAGCTCCAGCAACTGCGCCCAGATTTCCAGGAGCCGGGCCTCATCGGCGTTGACGGGCAGGCGCCGTGAAGGGTTCTCGGCGACGCTCACCTGCAGATCCAGCAACGCCTTGCGGTCAACCTTGCCATTGCTGGCGTAAGGCATGCTTGCCAGCTCGGTCCATGCAACAGGGCTCATGTAGTCCGGCAAGTGCTGTGTCGCGTGGGCCTTCAACGCCTGGCGAGCGCTGCCGGGAAGGTCCTCTCGGGGCTGGGCAAGGAAAGCCAGAATCCGCCGCTGGCTATCGATGATCACGGCAACCTGGCGGTACAACTGGCTGTCGCGCAGGCAGCGCTCAATCTCTTCCGGCTCGACCCGGAAGCCGCGAATCTTCACCTGATTATCACGCCGACCGCACAGCTCGATCCCTTCAGCCGTCCACTTCGCCATGTCCCCGGTGCGATAGACGCGCAGGGGCCGGCCATCAGGCAAGTTCAGTTCCAGATAACGCTCAGCGGTTTGCTGCGGGTTGTTCAGGTATCCCAGGCACACGCCCGGGCCGGCGATGTACAACTCGCCGACGGTCTGTTCGGCCACTGGTTGAAAGTCGTCATCGAGAATCAACACCTGGCTATTGGCGATTGGAGCGCCCAGCGAGCGGTTGTGGTCGCCTGGCTGGAGTTTGCGCGCGGTAATCAGCACCGTGGCCTCGGTGGGCCCGTAGAGGTTGTAGAGCTTGCCCTGACGGCTCAGTTGCTCGATGACCCACGGTTCGCAGACATCGCCGCCGGTCATCACATGGTCCAGGCACAGCAATTTCTCCAGCGGCAGGATGCTCAACAAGGCCGGCGGCAAAAAGGCGTGGCTCAGTTGCCGATGATGAATCAGTTCCACCAGTTGCAGGGGATCGCGGCGTTGGTCATCGCCGGGCACGATCAGCTCGGCGCCCTGCAACAGGGTGGGGAAGATGTCGATCAGCGATGAGTCGAAACTCAACGAAGAAAACTGCAACACCCGGCTCTGGCTGGTCAGCTGAACATAGTCAGCGTACCAGTGGGTGAAGTGTGCGAGGTTGGCTTGGTTGAGCAGCACGCCCTTCGGATGGCCGGTGGTGCCCGAGGTGTAGAGGGCCATGCACGGCGCATCGAGGTCGGGGCGTTGGAGCATCAACGGTTGAGAGAGATCTGCCGCATGAGCGTCGATGCTGCTGATGTCCAGCCCTGGCATCTCGTTCGCCAGGGGGTGCTCGCCGTCATGCAGCAACAACACCGCCCCGGCATTCGACAGGATGTACTGCTGACGTTGCAACGGATGGCTCGGCTCCAGCGGTAAGTACACCGCGCCGCTGCCCAGGATCGCCAGGATTCCCGCATACAGCGCGCTGCATTTGGGCAGGCAGATCCCGATGACTACCGGGCCTTGATGCTGAACCAGCAGCGGTTGCAGGCATTGCTGGATGGCGCGGCTGTGGGCGTGCAACTGGCGATAGTCGAGGGTGGTGCCATCGATGCTCAAGGCCGGACGGTCAGCATTCTTGATGCACTGTTGCTCCAGCCTTTCGATCATCGGCGTTTGCGCAAGTTGCTGCAGTCGTGGGTCGGCGGTCGCATTGAGGCGATGCACGAACGCGAGGCTGTCCATGAACCGCAAACTCTCGATGCGCTCGAAGTGGACAGGTTCGGTGGGTTCGGCGAACCGAAAATAATCGGCATCGCGCGAATAGCAGCTGACCAGTAGCGCCACATGGTCAACCAGTGCTGTCATGGCCTGCCTACGCAACGCCTGGCCGTTACCTGACGGCTCATCGGCGATGGGTACACGGGTCAGCAGCGTTGAGCGATGGCGGCACAACACGTCCAGCGATGGCAGGCCGGACGCCTGCGGCAGGCCAAGGCCCAATTGCAATGTCAGTCGTGGCGCCTGATAGGTGAGCGCAAGTGACGTGCCATCGTCGATCAGTAGATCCGCAGGCCCCGACATTTCGTCGAGTGCGAACATCCGCGTCAGTGAGTGACCGTGTTGTTCGAGTTCCAATGCCAGCTCGGTCAGTGCGTGGCTTTGTCCGATGAGCAAGATGTCGAGACGTCTCATGATGGGCTCCTCGTCAAACCAGGTAGTCGCTGAGGGCGGTTTGTACGCACGGCGAATCGAGCAACGAACTGCTGTGGAAAAACCGCACAATATTGGCCACCAGCGGGTGATGGCGACTTATCGGGAAGGCCAGTGCCGATACTTCGTTCCTGAGGGCGTGGCGCGCCGAGTCGTTGATCTGCAGTGCGTCGATCAGGCAGAAGTCGAAGGATTTCTGGATGTCGTTGGTCAGGTAATGACCAATGAACACCGGCAAGATCTGGGCGATGCACTGGCGGTCGTCTGCACTTGCGGCATGCCAGTAGATGCGTACCAGCCGCGCCCAAAAACCGGAGTGACGCCCCTCGTCCAGCAAGTGATCGGCCATCAGGCCCTTGATCGATTGCTTGACCGTGTCGTCCTTGGCAAACGCGGCGACATCACCGGTCACCGTGTTTTCAGCGATGGCCACGCAGATCAGTTCTACGGCGCTACGCAGGTGTTCCGGTGCGAGCGCCACGGCCGCCGGTATTGCTCGGCTTAGTTCGATTTCATCCGGTAATTCAATGGGGGTGATGCCGGTCAACGCGATGGTCTGTTGCATAAAATCCATCGCCACCAGTGCGTGATAATCCTCGTCCACCACGACAGTCATGGCGTCGTAGCGGCAGGCGAACGGGAACTCGACCGCGAAGCGATTCTTGGCGATGCTGCGGGCGGTTTTGTCGACGATCTCGGTTTCGAAGATCACCACATCGTTGATGAACTTGTAGAGGGTCTGCACCAGGGCGAAGTCGCGCTGTTCCGGGCATTGGCGCACAAAGGTTTCGCTCAGCACCAGCGGTTGGCGGCTCAACGGGTAGATCAGTTTGTCGTCGTTTTCCAGCACACGACGCGGGCGGGTGCGGATGGTCGCGCGGCTCTCCCAAGCATCAGCGAAGGATTGGTAGTCTGCAGCGTTCATGCGCTCACCTCCGTGACGGATACGTTCATGCTCAGGCGCAACCCGTCCCACAGGGCGATACGACTTTCCACGGCTGCGATAGCGCTGGCGTACACGTCTTCCTGCCGTTGCGGGTCGCTATCGACCAGTCGCGCCAGAAGCGTTTCCGCTGCGGGGCCGTGGTCCTCGGAGTCGACCTCAATGTGCCGTTCGAGGTAGTACCGGAAAGTCGGCGCCTGCTCGATGCCGATGCCCCAATCGTCGAGGATGCGCTGGAACATCTGCGGGATAACGCTCTCGCGACCGTGCAGAAACGCCGCCGCCACACTGTGACCCGGTGCATGCAGTGCGGTGTGTAGCGTATGGCGAACGAAGTCCGCGGCCGCCGGATCGACCTTGATGCTCTGCAAGGCCACGTCGTAGCTCACACCCTCTTGCTGCAGGGCCACGAAGCGTTCGATGGCAACGGTACAGGCGCCGACCTCGCGCATTGCATCCAGGTACAACTCGAAGTGGCTGTAATGACCCCGAGCCGGACGATCATCCGACTCCTCACCCAGTACGATCTCGTTGATCAACCGCGCAGCCTGGGGATCCTGCGGTGGCAGCCAGGGCAGTCGAACGCAGGTCAATTCCTGTTGCAGGCGCTTGGTCAGCGACATGAAGTCCCATACAGCAAACACGTGGGTTTCCATGAAGCGTCGCAGGACCGGCAGCGAATGTATTTCAGAGAAGATCGGGTGCTCGCTAAGTTCTGATTTTTTTTGAAACAGACGTTCTTTAGTTGGTTTCATGGATGAGCCTGTAAATGATCCGGGGTGAGAAGTAATCAAGCACTGAAGTTCGCTGGAAGTTTTCTCCTGGCGAACGGGTACCTCAAACGTATTGATCTTTTTCAGTGCTATTGATGCCGAGTAGCTGCGGCGTTACTGCCGTTTTTGGCTGGAGGCGAAGAAAAATTAATACACATATAAAGTGTTGATCAAGTTGTTTTGTTATTATTTCAATATTCAACTTTTTCAAAGATGAGAAGCTCCAATAAAACTTTTTATATTGGTTTTATTTTGGCGTAGTTACTCCTTCCGGCTTATGTAAGTCAGAATTAAATAAAGAGTGAATGCCTCACTCGAAGTAACTTTTTACGGGCGTCGTTGTGGGTGTCTGAGGGGGTGGAAGTGGGTCGCGAGTGATACCGATCCTTCCGTTCCCGTGATGAGGCTCCTTCCTTCGCTTCTGGGGGCGGAGACTGCTCCATTCGCACGGAGCGTCATCCGTTTTTTGTCCTGGTTATCCAGAGTGGGCGTAAATCGAGGTGGCCGCCATTACTGAGGCATCACGCAAACGTTGCAATGGTCGGGTTTTAAGGCGGCGGGGCGTTGGGGGGCGGTATGGCGCCGCAAGGGCTGTGTGGTATGGGGGTGGGGGGATTTGTAATCAAATCATTCGCAGAGCATTTGGGGGGATGCTCGGCAAGCGAGGAAAACCCTTCGGTACATTCCCCTGGCTTGCCGCCGCGAGCTACTTCGACCTGTTCCTGGCTTGGACTTCAGGGCTGTTGAGGTAGCGCGTAATGACCTCGACCGCTCGGTTCAGGTGATGCTCGAGCAGCTGCACGGAGTGTTCGACGTCTCGGGCTTCGGCTGCCTGCAACAGTGCCTTGTGGTCATCCTGGGAGAGTTTGCCCAGGCCCATGGCTTCCAGGTTGAAACGCAGGAACCGTTCTTCTTCGATCAGGCCGTCTTCGACCAGTTTCAACAGCCGGCGATTCGGCGCCCGGGTGTAAAGCGCCATGTGGAACAGGCGATTGAGCCGACCGATTTCGGTGTAGTCGCTTTCCGTTTCCAGTGCATCGATGTAGCGGGCAGCCTGTTCGAGATCTTCGTCCTGGAGCAGTGGTACCGAGAGACGCAGGGCTTCGGATTCCAGCAAGATGCGCAGCGCGTAGGTTTCCACGGCATCGCCCTGTACCAGCGGCGCGACCACGGCGCCCTTATGGGCAACCACATTGAGCAACGATTGTGCTTCGAGTTGGCGCAAGGCTTCGCGTACGGGCATGCGGCTGACGCCGAACAGATCGGCGAGGTCTTGCTGGCGCAAGGCCGCACCGCAAGGAATGCGCCCGTCGAGTATGGCCGCGCGCAGAGTTTCTTCGATCACCGAGCGTGCCATGTGTGCAGGAATCGGCCCGTTGACCTTGATACTGCTGAGAGGGTTGGGCTTTTGTGTCACTAAACGCACCCTGATTGATGGAATATTTTTGGATCCAAATGACACTAGTGACTGCATGACTGCTTGTCAAACAAGCTCTGGAGTGCCTTTCTTGCAGTTTAGCGCGCCGACAGTGATCTCACCGTGCCATTGTCTTTTTCCGGGCTAACCTTCACCATTCGAACGACTCCCTCCTGCCTATCCAGGATGCCTCGCATTGGTGGCAAGTTTAACGATCCCCCGGATTTTACGCTGGCTGTGCAGCGCATTGCTGCTGACTGGCGTGATGCTGGGCAGCTTGAGCGCCGATTGGGATTTTTCCCTGATCAGCCGGCGAGCGCAGGCATTGTACGGACCTTTGGGAGAAGGTCAGCAGCGCATTAATGATTGGCAATACTTGTTGACTAGCCAGAAGCAAATCGGCGAGCTGGAACAACTCAATGTGGTCAATCGCTTCTTCAACAAACAGCTGCGATACGTCGAAGACATGGATCTGTGGCATGAAGTCGACTACTGGGAAACCCCGATCGAAGCCCTCTGGAAAGGCGCCGGCGACTGTGAAGACTACGCTATTGCCAAGTACTTCAGCTTGCGACACCTCGGTGTAGCCAGTGAAAAGCTGCGTATCACCTATGTCAAGGCACTGACCCAGAACCGTGCGCACATGGTGCTGACCTACTACTTGAGTCCGGAGGCCGAGCCCCTGGTGCTCGACAGCCTGATTGATGCAATCAAGCCGGCTAGCCAGCGAAAGGATTTGCTGCCGGTCTACTCTTTCAACGCGGAAGGAATGTGGTTGCCGGGTGCCAAGGGCAATAAAAAGGTCGGCGATACCAAACGCCTTTCGCGTTGGCAGGATGTGTTGAAAAAAATGCAGGCCGAAGGATTCCCGGTCGAGACGACTAACTAGGAGCACGTGCTCAGATGTCTTTGTTCAAACAGCTGTTGATTGCTATCTGTCTGTTCCTGGTGGTCGCCTTCACCGGCAGTTTCATGGTTAGTCTGGAGAGCTCGCGTACTCAATACGTCAACCAGTTGCGCTCCCATGCCCAGGATGCCGCGACGGCGCTGGCGCTGTCCCTGACACCGAACATCGACGACCCGGCGATGGTCGAGTTGCTGGTCAGCTCGATTTTCGACAGCGGTTACTACGCGAGCATCCGCGTGGTCGATGTGAAGACCAATCAGACCCTGGTCGAGCGCACGGGCATTCCGGCGGTCAACAATGTTCCGGATTGGTTCGTCAAACTGATCGGTCTGGAGCCCGCCGGTGGTGATGCGATCGTCAGCCGCGGCTGGGAGCAGGCGGCCCGGGTCGAGGTGGTCAGCCACCCGATGTTCGCGCTGGCCAAATTGTGGCAAAGCGCTTTGGGCAGCCTGAGCTGGTTGCTGTTATGCGGTGCAGTCAGTGCGGTACTTGGCGCACTGTTGCTGCGTCAACAATTGAGACCGCTGGATTACATGCTCAAGCAATCGCATGCCATCGCCCGGCGGGAATTCCTCAGTCTGCCGGAACTGCCGCGCACCCCCGAACTGCGCCGGGTCGTGCAGGCCATGAACCAGATGGTCGAGAAGCTCAAGGCGTTGTTTCAGGAGCAAGCGGAGCGTAGTGAAAAATTGCGGGTCGAGTCCTATCAGGACTCGTTGACCGGGTTGGCCAACCGGCGTTATTTCGAGATGCAATTGAATGCGCGGGTGAGCAACCCGGAGCAGGCCAGTTCCGGTTACCTGCTGCTGTTGCGGGTCAAGGATCTGGCTGGTCTAAACCAGCGCCTTGGTGGTCAGCGCACCGATGAAGTGCTCAAGGCCGTCGGCGAGCAATTGTCCCGCGAGTGCGCCAAATACCCGGAAACCCAAAACCTGGTCACCCGTATTCGTGGTGGCGAATTTGCCGTACTGGCACCGGGACTGGTGCGCGCAGAAGCACTGCAATTGGCACAGAACCTCGACAGCGCCTTGGCCAGTCTTCACGCTACCGGCGCCACCGATGTGGCAGCCGTAGCCTCTATCGGGCTGGCGCCTTTTGCTCACGGCGACTCGCCGCAAGCCGTACTCAGTCTCGGCGATCAGGCTCTGGCGCAGGCCGAAAGCCAGGGCGAACAGAACTGGGCCTGTATCGAGCACAGCCTTGCGGCCAGTGTTGGCGACGATCACCACGCCTGGCACCTCATGCTCGACCAGGCGCTGACACAGCAACGTTTCGAGCTGTATTTCCAGCCGGTCGTGGCCACCCAGGACACGCAGCTGGTGTTGCACTACAAAGTGTTGTCGCGACTGCTCGACGAACACGGCCAGACCATCCCCGCCGGGCGTTTTCTGCCTTGGTTGGAGCGCTTCGGCTGGACTGCACGTCTGGACCGGCTGATGCTCGAGCGGGTATTGGAGCAAATGAGCGGGCATGAGGAATCGCTGGCGCTGAACCTGTCGTCGGCTACCCTGGCCGATCCGCAGGCGCAAAACAAAATCTTCGAGATACTGCGCTCGCACTCCAACCTCGGCCCGCGTCTGACTCTGGAAATTGGCGAAGAGCAACTGCCTGATCAGGCAGTGTTGGAGCAACTGACCCGGCGCCTGCGCGAACTGGGGTTCTCCCTGAGCCTGCAACGTTTCGGTGGCCGCTTCAGCATGATCGGCAACCTGGCCCGGTTGGGTCTGGCGTACCTGAAAATCGATGGCAGCTACATTCGGTCGATTGATCTGGAGAGTGACAAACGCCTGTTCATCGAGGCGATCCAGCGAGCGGCGCACAGCATTGACTTGCCCCTGATTGCCGAGCGGGTCGAGACAGAAGGGGAGTTGTCGGTGATTCGCGAGATGGGGTTATACGGTGTACAGGGCCAGCTGTTCGGCGAGCCAAAACCCTGGGTCTGATGTGATCATTCCCACACCGTGCCTGGGAATGATCGCAGGGGTGCGTCAGATCAGCCCGGTCTCCTCATCATCGATCAATTGGCTCAAGCCACCCAAGGCTTCACGGGCCTGGTTCCGATCCATGAGCTTGGCCTGGGCCGCCGTCGGCAGGTCGGTGACGCGGATCACGCCTTTCTGGGTCAGCACCTGAATCAAGTCGTCGAGTACCCGGATCATTTCCAGGTCACTTTGCTTGAGCTGTTTGAGGCTGTTTTCCACAGCCGCGTTGGCAAACCAGGCCTGGATCTCATGATTGTCGGCCGTCAGCGTTTCGGTGGCCTCGGCATAGGCGGCGGGTTCCACGCGTACCAACAGGCCCTGCGCATCGCGTTGCACGTAAAACATTGAGCATCCCTCAGAATTGAAGCAGCGTCATGCTGTCAGCAGCATAGGTCAACTGCATGCCAGTATGTGGCGCAGCGACGAAATCGTCACCGGGCAGCGGATGCAAACGTGACGGCCACCCCATAGGGAGCGGCCGTTATCACGCATCAGCTGTTGTTGTGATCGATCTTGATGGTCGGGTCGCTACCGGCAATCAGGTTGTGCAGGTTGGCGCTCGACCAGTTGTTGCCTTCCAGTTTGATCGTCACGTCCGGTGTGGCGGCGGCTGCATTGCCCGAGTTGAACTGGCCGGTTGTGCTGACCTGCAGCGACGACACGCCATCGACCGTGGAGATCTTCAGGAAGTTGTCGATGGTGCTACCGGTTTCGCCTTGCAATAGATCGCGCAGGTCGATCCGGTCACCTTCACTGGCCTTGAAGTCCTTGATCACGTCGTTGCCGGTGTCGCCTGCTTTCCAGACGAAGGTGTCACCACCGGAACCACCGATCAGGATGTCGTTGCTCTGTCCACCCATCAACGTGTCGTTGCCGGTACCTCCGAGCAGGATGTCATTACCCTTGCCTCCGTCGAGGGTGTCGTTACCGCCCGAACCGAACAGGATGTCATTGCCCGCCCCGCCCAGCAGGGTGTCGTTGCCGTCATGGGCACCGGATACATCGAACGCGTTGTAATGCTCGGTGATGTACTGGTGCACATTGCTGGTGGTGACTTTGCTGACGTCCACACCGGATTGCTGCGCCACAAAGGCTTGCATTGCCTGGTAACCCTCGCCGGCAATGCCGTTGAAGCTCACCAGATCGCCGAACAGAAGGTCGTTGCCGTCGCCACCGCTGACGGTGTCGTGACCCGGCATCGTCGCTTCGGTGTGGCCGATGATCGAGTTTGCCAGGTCCTTCGGATCAATGTTGGTTTGTGGCGATTGATTCGAGTCGTACGGCTTCAGGTCGTTGAGGCTCACTCCGCTGTTGAGGCCAATGGCCTCGACATTCGACAGGTTGCTCAGCAACGTAAAGCTGCCGGTGGAGTTGCTGGTGGTGTCCCCGTCGGTGCTGTTGCCGTCGCCGTCACGACCCGAGAACTCGTAGGTACCGTCACCCTGGGCATGCAGATAGCCGAAGTCCTTGGATGACCAGCTACTTCCGTTGCCGTTGCCGTTGCCGTTGCCATTGCCATTGTTGCCGTTGCTGCTCTTGGTCCAGACCGTCACATAGCCCGAGGCGGTAATGTCGATCTGGTGCGTGCTGTCGGGGAACAGGCTGATGGCTGTGCCCAGCTGATAGTTGCTGGTGGTGATCAGGCTATCGAGTGTTGTGCTGCCATACAGGGTCGGGTTGGTCGACTCGCCGCTCTGGTAATAAGTCGGCTTGCCGTCAGTAATGAAATACGTGAGATTCTTCGCCCCGGTGTTGGCCACGGCGTCCGCACTCTGGAACCAGTTGGCCGTGGTTTTGAACACGTCCTCATAGTTGGTGCCGCCACCGGATGACATCGAGTCCAGAGTCGCCTTCAACTGAGTCAGCGCATTCGGGTCTTTGAGGTTCACCGATACCGACTTGTTGACCTGGGTGTCGAAGTCCACCAGGAAGATGTTCACCGTACCCGAGTTGCTGCCCAGGCTTTGCTTGAGGGTGTTGAACACCGACGTCAGCGAATCCTTGGCCGAATTGATCGACGAGGAACTCATACTGCCGGAGCTGTCGACCATGAAGGCGATGTTGTAGTTGGTGCCCGGCACCACGGTCAGGCCGCCGATGTCGGCGACGATGATGTCGTTGCCATCGGTGCCAGTGATGGTGTCATCGGCCGCGGTGGCGGTGGCGGCGTTGTAGACCGCCGGATACACAGTCACGGGGATCTGCGAAGTGCTGCTGGCCGAACCACCCAGGGCCTCGGTGGAGATCGAGGTCACGGTCAGGTTGAACTGGCCATTGTAGTACGGTGGTGGAGTGACAGTCAGAGAGCCGAGGCTCCAGCCTGTCACATTGGCCTCGCCATTGATCGCGGTGACCGTGAAAGTATGTCCCGCGCCGTCGGTGAGCACCGAGCCGACTGGCATGCCGCTGATCTTCAGGCTCAGGCTTTCCGAGCCGTCGGTGTCGGTCAGCGCGCTGGTGATGGCGGACAATTTCACACTGGTGCCTTCGGCGCCGGTGTTGAGTTTGTAACCGTCGTAGTAGCCTTCGCCATTGGAACCGTGCAAGTCGGACACGGTCACGCCGGTATTCACCAGATCTGACACGCCAGTGTAAATCGGTACGCCGGCACTGCTCAGGTCGATCGGCGTGCTGCCATTGACCGACAGGTTCACGTCATAGCTGCCCGGGCCGTTCTGGTTGTGGTGGTAGATGTCCAGGGTGTAGTAGCCGCTGGTGGTCGGGGTGTACGAACCATTGAGGTTGCCGCCCGCGCCCCATGTGATCGCGGCCACGTTCTTGCCTCCGATGGTCACCAGCAGGCTGTCATCGCCAACACCACTGAAGGTATAGGTCTTGCCGGCTTCGAGGTAGATCAGGCCGGAGGTTTTCGACGCCGTACCGGCGGTCACGCTACCGTCGGACTGCACGTTGCTCACCGTACCTTTGGAGTTCGGTGTGCCAGCGGCGTCGATCACGTTTTTCAGCGTGGTCGAGTCCGCGCCGTTGCCGCTGGTGCCCAGGCCTGACAGACCGGTCCAGACTTCCTTGATCAACCCGGTGGACCTCACGCTGTTGTCGGCAACGCTCAGGGTCGGGGCATCCGCCACTGAGGTGATGTCGATCTTGATCGTTCCGGTGTTGCCCAGCGCCTGGCCGTCGGTTGGCTGGAACTTGATCTGTGCGTAGTCGACCTGGTTATTGCCCAGGTTGGTACCGCCGTATCCATCCACGCCCGATTCGTTGGCATCCGGCATAAAGCGCAGTTTGCCAGCGTCGATGTCGGCCTTGCTGAAGGACTGGTTGGCGGCGACATCTTTCCAGGTCGAGCCGTCCAGGTACTGCAGTTTACCCTCGCCCGGCAGCTGGGTGATTTTCACACCCTGGCTGGTGGCCGGACTGTCGACGTCGCTGACGCCGAAGGTCGACCAGCCGAGGATCAGTGGCGTGTCTTCGGTGCCAGTGACGTTGACCGGTGCTGCGACCGGTGCGTCATTGACCGCCAGCACGTTGACCGTGGTGGTTGCGGTGTTGGAGTAGTTGCTGCCATCGGTCACCGTTACGGTGATGATGCGCGGCACAGTGCTCGGATGTTCACTGTTGTTGGTGAAGGTGATGTTCTTGATCTGCTGCATGTAGTCGGCCAGCGTTGCGCTACCCGACAAGGTCAGGGTGACGGTGCCATTAGTGCTGTTGGCATTGATGGCGATGCCATTGACGCTGTTGCCCAGGTTCAGCGCATCGCCGTCCTGACGGTTGGTCAGCACGATGGTCGCGCCGCTCAGCAAGGTGCTATCCGGGTCGTTGATGCTAAGGTCGGTATCGCCGATCGATACGCCAGGACCGGCAGTGTTTTCGGTGAACGTTACTTTGTAGTCGGCCCCGGTGGTGCCACTGGAGTTGTTGACGTCGAGATCCAGTACTGGTGGTGCGTCGTTGTCGATGATCGAAGTGCTGACGCTGCCGTTGGACGCGCTGATCGCCAGGTACTCGAAGTTGCCGCCGGAGGCCGAGTCGATCTTGACCACGAAGTTTTCGGTGCCTTCGGTGATCTTGTCATCGAGGGTCGAAATGTCGAACGGCACACTGCTGGCACCCGCCGGGATCTTCACGGTGTACACACCGGTGAAGTCAGAACCGTCGGCGGCGGTACCGCTGTAGACGATATTCAGCGTCACTTCGGTCTGGGCCGGGTGAGTCAGGCTAACGGTGTAACTGGCGGCCTGGCCTTCGGTTACCGAGGCGCTGCCGCTGATGCTGACAGTGGCGGTGTCCTGGAAGTCACTGACGCTGGTCGACACGGGAGTCTTATCCGTGCCGATGGCTTCAAGGTTGCCGCCGCTGGCGGTCTTGATGGATTCGCTAACGGTTGGCGCGCCGATGTAGACGTCGTTGCCGACGGTGACTGGCAGGCTGCCGGAGCTCTGGCCTTCGGCGATGGTGATGACCTTGCCGCTGTCGAGGGTCACGGTGACTGGAGCGTTCTGCGCGGTGACCGGTTTGCCTTGGGCATCGGTCAGCGTCGCGGTGTAGGTGATGGTGCCGTTCTCGTCCACTCTCGGCGTGGCGGTCAGGGTCACGTTGGTGGTGTCGTTGACATCGTTGACCGTGGTGGTGACTGGCGTTGTGTTTGGCGACACCAATTCCAGGTTGCCGCCGTCAGCCGACTTAATCGACTCGGTGACGGTGGTTGGACCTTGGTAGACGTCGTTGCCGACGGTGACCGGCAGACTGCCGGAGCTCTGGCCTTCGGCAATGGTGATGACCTTGCCACTGTCCAGAGTGACGGTGACTGGACCGTTCTGCGCGGTGACCGGTTTGCCTTGGGCATCGGTCAGCGTCGCGGTGTAAGTGATGGTGCCGTTTTCGTCCACGCTCGGGGTGGCGGTCAGGGTCACCGTGGTGGTGTCGTTGACGTCATTGACCGTGGTGCTGACCGGAGTTTTTACCGGATCAATCGCTTCGAGGTTGCCGCCCACTGCATCCTTGATGGATTCAGTCACGGTGGTTGGACCTTGGTAGACGTCGTTGCCGACGGTGACCGGCAGGCTGCCGGAGCTCTGGCCTTCGGCAATGGTGATGACCTTGCCACTGTCCAACGTCACGGTCACCGGACCGTTCTGCGCGGTGACCGGTTTTCCCTGGGCATCGGTCAGCGTGGCGGTGTAGGTAATAGTGCCGTTTTCGTCCACGCTCGGGGTGGCGGTCAGGGTCACGGTGGTGGTGTCGTTGACGTCGTTGACCGTGGTGCTGACCGGAGTTTTTACCGGATCAATCGCTTCGAGGTTGCCGCCCACTGCATCCTTGATGGATTCAGTCACGGTGGTCGGGCCGGTGTAAACGTCGTTACCCACCGTCACCGGCAGGCTGCCGGAACTCTGGCCTTCGGCAATGGTGATGACCTTGCCGCTGTCGAGGGTCACGGTGACTGGACCGTTTTGCGCGGTCACCGGGGCGCCGTTCTTGTCGGTCAGCGTGGCGGTGTAGGTAATGGTGCCGTTCTCGTCCACGCCCGGGGTGGCGGTCAGGGTCACGGTGGTGGTGTCGTTGACGTCGTTGACTGTGGTGGTGACTGGCATTGTGTTTGGCGACACCAATTCCAGGTTGCCGCCCACTGCATCCTTGATGGATTCAGTCACGGTGGTCGGGCCGGTGTAAACGTCGTTACCCACCGTCACCGGCAGGCTGCCG
>NZ_JBYTDD010000050.1:0-15639 GCF_058791055.1 Pseudomonas sp. EU05-FHT14B02
GGCGTCCCTGCAGGCGCGAGCCCGCTCGCGAAAAAACCGAGAGCGCTGCGGGGCGTCAGGTTTCCCGCGTCATCATTCGCGTTCTTCGCGAGCGAGCTCGCTCCTACAATGAAGCCAATCGCCTTCAATGCTAAAGTCGTCCCTCGAATTTGTATTATCCAAGGAAGCCTTTATGCCGGACGCGACGTCCCTCAGTGCTGGTTTTATGGTCGTTCACGGTAACCGCCTGGACGAGTTGCGCAGCCTGGTGGTCAGCTGGATGCGACGCTACCCGCTGGCTCCCCTGGAGAACGAAATCGCGTTGGTGCAAAGCAATGGCATTGCCCAATGGCTGAAGCTGGCACTGGCGGAAGATTCTGAAGAAGACGACATGGGAGGCTGTGGCATCGCAGCCGCCATCGACGTGCAGTTGCCCGGCAGTTTCATGTGGCAGCTCTATCGCATGGTCCTTGGCCGCGACGAAATTCCGGTCAAGTCCCTGCTCGATAAAGCCCCACTGACCTGGCGTCTGATGCGCCTGCTGCCGCAGTTGATCAATCAGCCGCACTTCGAGCCGCTGCAGCGTTTCCTGACTCATGACACCGATCTGCGCAAGCGCTATCAATTGGCTGAGCGTCTGGCGGATCTGTTCGACCAATACCAGGTGTACAGAGCCGACTGGCTCGAAGACTGGGCGGAAGGTCGCCATCAAACAAGAAACGCCAGGGGTGAAGCCAAACCCCTGACCCCGGCCAATTGCTGGCAGGCAGAGCTATGGCGCGCACTCTTGCTGGATGTGGGAGAAGAAGGCATGGCGCAAAGCCGTGCCGGTGTCCATCAGCGATTTGTCGAGCGTATCAACCATCTCGAAGCAGCCCCCAAAGGGTTACCCTCGCGAGTGATCGTTTTCGGGATTTCTTCCCTGCCTGCTCAAGCCCTGGAGGCGCTGGCGGGACTGGCACGATTCAGCCAGGTCCTGTTGTGCGTTCACAACCCGTGTCGTCACCATTGGGCGGACATCGTCGCCGATAAAGACCTGTTGCGGCATCAATACAAGCGTCAGGCCCGCAAAAGCGGCATGCCGGTAGTGATCGATCCGCAAACCCTGCATCAGCATGCGCACCCGCTGCTGGCCGCATGGGGCAAGCAGGGGCGGGACTATATCAACCTGCTCGACAGTTATGACGATCCCAACAGCTATCGTTCGGCATTCCGCGACGGGCGCATCGACCTGTTCAGTGACGGTCAGCCGCTGAATGTGCTCAACCAGTTGCAGGATGACATCCTCGAGTTACGCCCCCTCAACGAGACTCGGGAGCGTTGGCCGGCTATCGATCTGCAGCAGGACGAATCGATCCGTTTTCACATCGCCCATAGCGCCCAGCGAGAAGTCGAGATCCTCCACGATCAACTGCTTGCGCGCTTCAGCGCCGACCCGACATTGCGACCCCGAGACATCATCGTGATGGTCCCGGACATCGACAGCTACGCACCGCATATTCGTGCCGTGTTTGGACAGCTTGACCGCCAGGATCCTCGCTTCATTCCGTTTACCCTGGCTGACCAGGGCCAGCGTGGTCGCGATCCATTGCTGATTGCTGTCGAGCACCTGCTCAAGCTGCCTGACAGCCGATTCCCCGTCAGTGAGATTCTCGATCTGCTGGACGTCCCGGCATTGCGCGCTCGCTTTGGTGTCGAGGAGCGTGACCTGCCGACGCTGCACCGCTGGATCGAAGGTGCCGGCATTCGCTGGGGCATGAATGCCGAGCAACGTGCCGGGCTCGGGCTACCCAACGAACTGGAGCAAAACAGCTGGCGCTTCGGCTTGCGACGAATGTTGCTCGGTTATGCCGTTGGCAGCGCCGATGCTTATGAGGGGATCGAGCCCTATGACGAGATCGGTGGGCTGGACGCTGCGCTCATCGGTCCGCTGGTTGCGTTGCTGGACGCGCTGGAAGTGGCTCACCACGAGCTCTCTCAGCCGGCATCGCCAGGACAATGGGGCTTGCGCTTGCAGGCGTTGGTGCAGTTGTTCTTCCTTGCCGCTAACGAACACGATGACTACTTGCTGGCCCAGCTCGAAGAGCTGCGTGAGACCTGGCTTGAGACCTGCGAATCCGTCGGGTTGCAGGATGAATTGCCGCTGACCGTCGTCCGTGAAGCCTGGCTTGCGGGTCTGGATCAGGGCCGTTTATCCCAACGTTTTCTGGCAGGTGCGGTCAACTTCTGCACCTTGATGCCCATGCGCGCTATCCCGTTCAAACTGGTGTGCCTGCTGGGCATGAATGACGGCGATTATCCACGGGCGCAACCGCCGCTGGATTTCGATCTGATGGGCAGTGATTACCGTCCGGGTGACCGCTCCCGGCGCGAAGATGACCGCTACCTGTTACTGGAAGCCTTGTTGTCGGCACGGGACCAGCTCTACATCAGTTGGGTGGGTCGCAGTATCCGCGATAACAGCGAGCGGCCTGCCTCGGTGCTGATCGGCCAGTTGCGTGACCACTTGGCCAGCGGTTGGCGAATGCTGCAAAGCGACGAGGATCTGCTGGAAGCCATGACCCGGGAACACCCGTTGCAACCCTTCAGTGCTCGCTACTTTCACGACGGGGATGAGTCGTTCAGCTACGCCACCGAATGGCAGGTCCTTCATCAGGCGGCAGAGCAGCAGGCAAACGCCGAAGTGCTCGGGCCCCACGTTCAGGACGAACCACTGAGTCTCGGTCAACTGCAGGATTTCCTGCGCAATCCGGTACGGCACTTTTTCAGCCAGCGACTGAAGGTCTTCTTCGAGGCGGCAGAAGTGCCGTTGGCCGATGAAGAACCCTTTGTCCTGGATGCGTTGCAGCGTTACAGCCTCAGCGACCGTTTGCTCGAAGCGGCACTGGCAGATCCTGGAAATACCGGGCAGGCACTGGAGGATCAGGCGAAGCGTTTGCAGAACAGCGGGCTGTTGCCGATGGCCGGATTCGGTGAGTGCCTGCAACGTGAGTTGATCGAGCCATTGCCTGACTTGCTACAACGCCACCAACAGCTCCTGGCGTTGTGGCCAACACCGCTCAGCAGCGCGTTGCCCGTCAGTCTTGAGCTGCAAGGCCTGCACATCGAGGGCTGGCTCGGCGGCCTGCATCAGCGTGCTGATGGTGGTTTGTTGTCTGTCACAACGATCCCCAACAGCATCGGCTCGATCAAGTCGCGCAAATGGCATCGACTGACACGCCCTTGGGTCAATCATCTGATGGCTTGTGCCAGTGGCATGGCGTTGACCACCGCATTGGTGGCCAGTGACGACAGCCTGTTGCTCGGTCCGCTGGACCAGTCCACGGCACAGAAAATTCTCGGTGACCTGTTGATGGCCTGGCAGTCGGGGATGCGCCAGCCTCTGCCGATCGCGGTCAAGACCGCTTTCGCGTGGCTGGGGCAAACCGACCCGGTCAAGGCCGAGGCCGCTGCGCGCAAGGCCTATGAAGGCGACGGGCAGACGACGGACGGGGAGCGGCGCGAAAGCCCGGCACTCGCCCGCCAATTCGCCGATTACGCTGCCTTGACCGCCGATGAGACGTTCCCCCAATGGTGTGACGCGCTCTATCGCCCGCTTCTTGAAGCGCCCTGGCGTTCCCTGTCCAGCGAGGAGTCGCGCTGATGAGCACGAAGACACCTTTGGCCTTGGCATTCCCGCTGCGCGGCAGTCAACTGATCGAAGCCAGCGCCGGGACCGGCAAGACGTTCACGATTTCCGCGTTGTACCTGCGTTTGGTGCTTGGCAACGGCGGGGAGGGCCGAGGCTTCGGACGTGAACTGTTGCCACCGCAAATCCTTGTCGTGACCTTCACCGACGCCGCGACCAAAGAGCTGCGCGAACGCATCCGTACGCGACTCGCCGAGGCCGCGCGATATTTCCGGGATGAAACACCAGCCCCCGACAGCCTGATTGCCGAGTTGCGTGATCAGTACTTGCCCGAGCAATGGCCTGGATGCGCAAACCGCCTGGATATCGCCGCCCAGTGGATGGACGAGGCGGCGGTGTCGACCATCCACAGTTGGTGCCAGCGCATGTTGCGCGAGCACGCATTCGACAGCGGCAGCCTGTTTACCCAGACCCTGGAAACCGACCATAGCGACTTGCTGGGGGAAGTCCTGCGCGATTACTGGCGGCTGTTCTGCTACCCGATGCAAGGTGACGCCTTGAATTGGGTGCGCAGCAATTGGGGCGGACCGGCGGCGCTGCTGCCGCGGATTCGTGCACTGTTCGCTAGCGAGCGGGATACCCTTGAAGGGAAAGAACCTGCCGAAGTGATTTCGCAATGCTTGCAAGAGCGAAGGGCGGCCCTGATCGAACTCAAGAAGCCCTGGCTGCAGTGGGCGGACGAGTTGCTTGCGATCTGTCACCAGGGCGTTGCCAGCAAGGCTGTCGACGGTCGCAAGATGCAGGCTCGCTATTTCGAGCCCTGGTTTGAAAAGATCAAAGCCTGGGCCGAAGACGAATCCCTTGAGCAACTGGATATCGGCACCGGTTTCACGCGCCTGACCCCGGATGGCATGGCCGAAGCCTGGAAGGGCGAAGCGCCTCGACATCCGGGGCTCGATGGGATGGCCGGGCTCAAGGCCTGTCTCGATGGGCTGCCAACACCCGATGCCGCCGTACTGCAACATGCGGCTCGCTGGGTCGGGGCGCGATTCGAGGAGGAGAAGCGCCGCCGCGCGGAAATGGGTTTCGACGACATGTTGCTGCGTCTTGATGCGGCCTTGCAGTCCGATGGCGGCGAGCGACTGGCAACCTTGATTCGCGAGCAGTTTCCGGTCGCACTGATCGATGAATTCCAGGACACCGACCCGGTGCAATACCGGATCTTCGAGAGCATCTACCGCATTGAAGAGAACAGCCCCGAGTGCGGCCTGTTCCTGATCGGCGACCCGAAACAGGCGATCTACGCTTTTCGCGGCGCCGACATCCATACCTACTTGCGCGCCCGCCAGGCCACCACTGGCCGCCTGCACACCTTGGGCACCAACTTCCGCTCAAGCCATGGCATGGTCAACGCGGTGAACCATGTGTTCGAGCGCGCCGAAGCCCGTGAGTCAGGACGCGGCGCGTTCCTCTTTCGGGAGAAGAATGGCGACAACCCGGTTCCGTTCACGCCGGTTGCCTCCCAGGGCCGCAAAGAAGTCTTGCGCATCAATGACCAGGCAATCCCTGCCTTGAACATCTGGCACTTGTCGGCCGAACAACCGTTGTCCGGTGCGGTGTACCGGCAACATCTGGCGGCTGCCTGCGCCAGTGAAATCACGGCATTGCTCAATGGCGGGCAGCAGGGGCAAGCGGGATTCACCCAAGACGGCAAAGCCTTCAGGGGCCTGCTACCGGCGGACGTCGCCATCCTGGTGCGCGATGGCAAGGAGGCGCAGGCGGTTCGTGCGCAATTGGCCGCCCGTGGTGTGCGCAGTGTTTATCTGTCGGACAAGGACTCGGTGTTCGCCTCCCAGGAGGCGCATGACGTGCTGACCTGGCTCAAGGCCTGCGCCGAGCCGGACGTCGAGCGCCCGTTGCGGGCTGCGTTGGCCAGCATCACGTTGAACCTGTCGTTGACGGAACTGGAGCGCCTGAATCAGGACGAGTTGGCATGGGAGTCCCGGGTCATGCAGTTCCGTGGCTATCGCGAAGTCTGGCGTAAGCAGGGCGTACTGCCGATGCTGCGACGCTTGCTGCACGATTTCCGTTTGCCCCAGGCGTTGATCGCCCGCAGTGACGGCGAGCGCGTTTTGACCAACCTTCTGCACCTTTTCGAACTGCTGCAACAAGCCGCCGCTGAACTCGATGGCGAGCAAGCCTTGATCCGGCATTTGTCCGAGCATCTGGCGTTGTCCGGGCAGGCCGGCGAAGAGCAGATCCTGCGTCTGGAAAGTGATGAGCAATTGGTCAAGGTCGTGACCATCCACAAGTCCAAAGGTCTTGAATACCCCTTGGTGTTCCTGCCGTTCATTTGCTCGGCGAAGCCGGTGGATGGCAGCCGTCTGCCATTGCACTACCACGATGAATCCGGCAATGCCCAGGTCACGTTGAAGCCGACGACAGAGTTGATTGCCCTGGCTGACGATGAGCGTCTGGCCGAGGATCTGCGCTTGCTCTATGTCGCCCTGACCCGGGCGCAACACGCCTGCTGGCTGGGGGTGGCCGACCTCAAGCGCGGTAACAACAATGGCTCGGTGCTGCATCTGTCGGCATTGGGTTATCTGTTGGGCGGCGGTGCGCCATTGGCCGAGTCCCCGGCGTTACAGCGTTGGCTGCTGGATCTGCAACAGGACTGCCCGGCGCTGGCGTATGCCGAGATGCCTGAAGCAACAGCAGAGCATTATCAGCCACCACAAAACGATGCGGCGTTGCTGGTTCCGCGGGTTCCGAAACGTAAGGCCAGTGAAAACTGGTGGATCGCTTCCTACAGCGCGTTGCGCATTGGCGACACCCTGAGTGTCGGCACCGACGAGGCGCCGGAGAGCCCACAGGCGCAAAAACTGTTCGATGACGAACGCCTCGACCCGCAGGCCCCCAGGGAGGTGGTTGCCGGTGGTGGCGATATCCATCACTTCCCGCGCGGCCCGAATCCCGGCACCTTCCTCCATGGCTTGCTCGAATGGGCAGGGGGCGAGGGTTTTGATGCGGCACCACACGAGGTGATCGACGCCATTGCCCGTCGCTGCAACCGTCGAGGCTGGGAGGGCTGGATCAGCACCTTGAGTGACTGGCTGCAGCATCTGCTCAAGTCGCCGTTGCAACTGGGTGCCGGCCAGGCGCCAGTGGTATTCGGCCAGTTGACGCAGTATCAGGTCGAGATGGAGTTCTGGTTCGCCAGCCATAAGGTCGATGTGCTCAAGCTCGACGCGCTGGTGTGCCAATACACCCATAACGGCGTGGCCCGGGTGGCCGCGGAACCGGTGTTGCTCAACGGTATGTTCAAGGGCTTCATCGACCTGACGTTCGAACATGACGGCCGCTATTACGTTGCCGACTACAAATCCAACTGGCTCGGCGTCGATGATGCGGCCTACACCGCGCAGGCCATGGAACAATCGATTCTCGACAACCGTTATGACCTGCAATACGTGTTGTACCTGTTGGCCCTGCACCGCCAACTCAAGGCGCGGCTCGCCGATTACGACTACGACCGGCATGTCGGCGGTGCGTTGTACCTGTTTTTGCGCGGTACGCGCGCGGCCAGCCAGGGTGTGTTTTTCGCCCGCCCGCCAAGAGAGCTGATCGAGCGTCTGGACAGGTTGTTCCAGGGCAAGCCAGAGCCCAAGGCCGAACCCGCTTGGGAACAGGGAGTACTGTTATGAGTCGCACATTCGCCGATTTGTTGCCCACATCGCTGGCAGCCGAAAGCCTGGTCGATCTGGCGCCGCTGAGTCGTGCCGACGACTTGCTGTTGTTGCTCACGCGTTGGGTCGAGCGTGGCTGGTTGCGCGCGCTGGACAAAGCCTTTGTGGCGTTTCTACATGAACTGGCGCCGGAGGATGATCCGTTGGTGTTGCTGGCAGCCGCGCTGACCAGCCACCAATTGGGTCACGGGCATGTCTGCCTCGACCTGTTCGAGACACTGAAAGAACCGGACTTCGCCCTGTCGCTGCCACCCGAAGGTGACGTGCAAGGCGGCGCGATGTTGTTGCCCTCGCAATTGCTGGGATCGCTGGACGGTGCTCATTGGTGCAAGGTGCTGGCCGCCAGCAACCTGGTCGCACTGGCTGCTGACAATCGTGACAACGTGCGTGACCGACCTTTGGTGTTATCGGGCAAACGCTTGTACCTGCGCCGCTATTGGGCCTACGAGCGGCGAATCGACCTTTCGTTGCGCGAGCGTTTGACGGAACACGAATCCACGCCGATCGACTTGCTCCAGCGTCTCACCGGGTTGTTTGGTCCTGCCCGGCCTGGTGACGTGATCGACTGGCAGAAGCTTGCCTGCGCACTGGCGACCCGTAGCGCCTTCAGCATCGTGACGGGGGGGCCGGGAACCGGCAAGACCACAACCGTCGTGCGCTTGCTGGCGTTGCTCCAGGCGCCGGCAGTCGAGGCCGGCATGCCCTTGCGCATTCGCCTCGCCGCACCGACCGGCAAGGCCGCGGCGCGTTTGACAGAATCCATCAGCCAGCAAGTCCGGACCTTGAAGGTCACGGAGGACGTTCGGGAAAAGATTCCGTCCGACGTCACCACCGTTCACCGCCTGCTCGGCAGCCGGCCCGGGACTCGTCATTTCCGGCACCACGCGGGCAATCGCCTGCCGCTGGATGTGTTGGTGGTGGACGAGGCCTCGATGATCGACCTGGAAATGATGGCCAACCTGCTCGACGCCTTGCCCGCCCATGCGCGCCTGGTGCTGTTGGGAGATAAGGATCAGCTGGCTTCGGTAGAAGCCGGTGCGGTACTGGGGGATCTGTGTCGCGACGCCGAGGCTGGCTGGTACAGCCCGCAGACGCGCCAGTGGCTGGAAGCCGTCAGCGGCGAGAGTTTGCAGGCCAGTGGATTGCAGGAGGACACGCAGGGCGCTCATCCACTGGCCCAACAGGTCGTGATGTTGCGCCATTCCCGGCGATTCGGTGAAGGTAGCGGTATTGGCCAACTGGCTCGTTGGGTCAACCAGCAGCAACCCGAAGAAGCACGCAGGTTGTTGTCTGCGCGAAGCCATGACGATGTGTATGCCTTGTCCCTCAAGGGGGAGCAGGACAGGGCCCTGGAACGCTTGCTGCTTGAAGGCCACGGTGAAGGGCCGCAGGGTTATCGGCACTACCTGAGCCTACTGCGCAATCAGCGCCCGGCGCTCGATTGTCCGTTGGAAGATTCACGCTGGACCGACTGGGCCCGGGAGGTGTTGCAAGCCTTCGACGCGTTCCAGTTGTTATGTGCCGTGCGCAAGGGACCGTGGGGTGTGGAGGGCTTGAACCAGCGAGTGACGGACGCCTTGCTGAGGGCACGCCTGATCGACAGTGACCAGCAGTGGTACGAAGGCCGTCCGGTTCTGATGACCCGCAATGACTACGGCCTGGGTTTGATGAACGGCGATATCGGCATCGCCCTCAAGCTTCCGGAGCGTGAGGGCCCCGAGGCCGGCAAGCAGGTTCTGCGTGTCGCCTTTCCGCGCAATGACGGCCAAGGGGGCGTGCGCTTTGTCCTGCCGAGCCGGCTCAATGATGTCGAAACCGTGTACGCCATGACCGTGCATAAATCCCAGGGCTCGGAATTTGCCCACACCGCGTTGATTTTGCCTGACGCCTTGAACCCCGTTTTGACCAAGGAACTGATCTACACCGGGATCACCCGTGCCAAGAACTGGTTCACCTTGATCGAGCCCCGCACAGGGGTGTTCGAAGAGGCGGTGAGGCGCAAGGTCAAACGCTTGAGCGGGTTGATGCTGGGGCTTGGCGCCGACTAGTCGGCAAACAGCATCTCCCGGCTGTCACCCATCAACAGTCCATGATTCTGTTCTGTGACCGCGCGGATGTAATCCCACAACAGGGTGATCCGCTTGAGCTTCCTCAGGTCTTCGCGGCAGTACATCCAGAACTGTCGGGTGATATTGATTTCCTGCGGCAACACCGGCAGCAGGCGCGGGTCCTGGGTGGCGAGGAAGCACGGCAGGATCGCCAGTGAGCGTCCTTGCTGCGCGGCCACAAATTGCGCAATCACGCTGGTGCTGCGCAGGTTGGCGCTGGCGCCGGGCAATACGTTGGCCAGATACAGCAGCTCCGAGCTGAACGCCAGGTCGTCGACGTAACTGATAAACGAATGTTTGGCCAAGTCTGCCGGTCGGCGGATCGGTGGGTGGTTGTCCAGATAGTCCTGGGTCGCGTACAGCTGCAATCGGTAGTCGCACAATTTGCAGCAGACGTACGGTCCATGCTCCGGACGCTCCAGGGCGATGACGATGTCGGCCTCGCGCTTGGACAGGCTGATGAAATGCGGCAGCGGCAGGATATCCACCGAGATGGCGGGGTAGGTGTCGACGAAGTGGCTCAGCTGCGGCGTGATGAAAAAGCTGCCGAAGCCTTCGGTGCAGCCCATGCGCACATGACCGGACAGCGCCACGCCGGACCCGGAAACCTGCTCGCACGCCATGTGCAAGGTACTTTCGATCGACTCGGCATACCCCATCAACCGCTGGCCTTCGGCGGTCAGGACAAAGCCGTTGGTCCGGGATTTTTCGAACAGCAATGTGCCCAGTGCTGTTTCCAGGGAGCTGATGCGTCGCGACACCGTGGTGTAGTCCACCGCCAGGCGCTTGGCTGCGGTGCTGGCCTTGCGGGTGCGGGAGACTTCCAGGAAAAACTTGAGGTCGTCCCAGTTCAGCGAACCGAGGGAGGTGATGTTTTTTTGCATGTTGGACCGGTTTTTATGTGCGTTCTTATCAGAAGTTTGCACATCTATACTCCAAAAACAGCCCGTTAACCAATTCGCGGCGCATGCCTCTTCTCAAGGCGACTATTTCGCCTTGGCTCCCAAGATAACAACAAAGATCTGGAGACCCACATGAACGTATCGCTCACGCCCAATGACACCACCGTGCAGAAGGTCAAACTGTTGATCGACGGCCAGTGGGTCGAATCCAAGACCACCGAATGGCACGACATCATCAACCCGGCGACCCAGCAGGTGCTGGCCAAGGTGCCGTTTGCCACCGCTGAAGAAGTCGATGCTGCCATCAGCGCCGCTCATCGTGCATTCCAGACCTGGAAACTCACACCTATCGGCGCGCGGATGCGCATCATGCTCAAGCTCCAGGCGCTGATTCGCGAACACTCCAAGCGCATCGCCGCGGTCCTCAGCGCCGAGCAGGGCAAGACCATTGCCGACGCCGAAGGCGATATTTTCCGTGGCCTGGAAGTGGTCGAGCACGCCTGTTCCATCGGCAGCCTGCAAATGGGCGAGTTCGCTGAAAACGTCGCCGGTGGCGTCGACACCTACACCCTGCGCCAGCCGATCGGCGTGTGCGCCGGCATTACCCCGTTCAACTTCCCGGCGATGATTCCGCTGTGGATGTTCCCGATGGCCATCGCCTGCGGCAACACCTTCGTGCTCAAGCCGTCCGAACAGGACCCGATGTCGACCATGCTCCTGGTGGAGCTGGCGATCGAGGCGGGCATTCCGGCCGGTGTGCTCAACGTCGTGCATGGCGGCAAGGATGTGGTCGACAGGCTCTGCACCCATAAAGATATCAAGGCGGTTTCCTTCGTCGGTTCAACCGCCGTCGGTACTCATGTCTACGACCTGGCCGGTAAACACGGCAAGCGTGTGCAATCGATGATGGGCGCCAAGAACCACGCCGTGGTGCTGCCGGACGCCAATCGCGAGCAAGCGCTGAATGCGCTGGTGGGTGCCGGTTTCGGTGCCGCCGGTCAACGCTGCATGGCCACCTCGGTGGTGGTGCTGGTGGGCGCGGCCAAGCAATGGCTGCCGGATCTCAAGGCGCTGGCGCAGAAGCTCAAGGTCAATGCCGGCAGCGAGCCGGGCACTGATGTTGGCCCTGTCATTTCGAAAAAGGCCAAGGCGCGGATTCTCGACCTGATCGAGAGCGGCATCAAGGAAGGCGCGAAACTGGAGCTGGACGGTCGCGAGATCTCGGTTCCGGGTTACGAGAAGGGCAACTTTGTCGGTCCGACCCTGTTCTCCGGCGTGACCACCGACATGCAGATCTACACCCAGGAAATCTTCGGCCCGGTGCTGGTGGTGCTGGAGGTTAATACGCTCGACGAGGCCATCGCCCTGGTCAACGCCAACCCTTACGGTAACGGCACGGGCCTGTTCACCCAGAGCGGCGCGGCGGCGCGTAAATTCCAGAACGAAATCGACGTCGGCCAGGTCGGTATCAACATCCCGATTCCGGTGCCGGTCCCGTTCTTCAGCTTCACCGGTTCGCGCGGTTCCAAGCTCGGCGACCTCGGCCCGTACGGCAAGCAAGTGGTGCAGTTCTACACTCAGACCAAGACCGTCACCAGTCGCTGGTTCGATGACGACAGCGTCAACGACGGTGTGAACACCACCATCAATCTGCGTTAAGGAGCCGGACATGAAAATCGCTTTTATCGGTCTGGGCAACATGGGCGCGCCGATGGCGCGCAACCTGATCAAGGCCGGCCATGCACTGCGCCTGGTGGACCTGAACAAGGCCGTGCTGGCGGAACTGGAACAACTGGGCGGCAGTATCAGTGCATCGGCCCGTGAAGCGGCAGAGGGCGCCGAACTGGTCATCACCATGCTGCCTGCCGCGGTGCATGTGCGCAGTGTGTGGCTGGGTGAAGATGGCGTGCTCGCCGGTATCGGCAAAGGTGTACCGGCCGTGGATTGCAGCACCATCGATCCGCAAACCGCGCGGGACGTGGCCGCCGCCGCTGCCAAACAGGGCGTGGCCATGGCCGATGCACCGGTCTCTGGCGGCACCGGTGGCGCAGCCGCCGGGACACTGACCTTTATGGTCGGCGCCACCCCCGAACTGTTCGCCACCCTGCAACCGGTACTGGCGCAAATGGGCCGCAACATCGTCCATTGTGGTGAGGTCGGTACCGGGCAAATCGCTAAAATCTGCAACAACCTGCTGCTGGGGATTTCCATGGTCGGCGTCAGCGAAGCCATGGCGCTGGGCGATGCCCTGGGCATCGACACCAAGGTGCTGGCGGGCATCATCAACAGTTCCACCGGGCGTTGCTGGAGCTCGGAGATGTACAACCCGTGGCCGGGCATCGTTGAAACAGCGCCGGCGTCGCGCGGATACACCGGTGGTTTCGGTGCCGAACTGATGCTCAAGGATCTGGGGCTGGCCACTGAAGCGGCGCGTCAGGCGCACCAGCCGGTGGTACTCGGCGCGGTGGCCCAGCAGTTGTATCAGGCGATGAGTTTGCGTGGGGAGGGCGGTCAGGACTTCTCGGCGATCATCAACGGCTATCGCAAACCGCAATAGAAGGGCGGTGAAAAAACTGTGGGAGCGAGCTTGCTCGCGATGAGGTCGTTACAGTCGACATTGATGGTGATTGACCCACCGCAATCGCGAGCAAGCTCGCTCCCACAGGGACTGCATATACCCAAAGATATTTACCGGGAGATCACGTCGGGTGATCCCCCGGTTTTTTTGTATCAGGCAAACACGAAATATTTGCGCACGGTTTCCACCACTTCCCAGGTGCCTTTCATTCCCGGTTCGATGACGAAAATGTCGCCGGCGCGCAGGTGGATCGGCGCCATGCCTTCCGGGGTGATGACGCAGTAGCCTTCCTGGAAATGGCAGTACTCCCACTTCACATATTCGACGTACCACTTGCCCGGCGTGCAGATCCAGGTGCCCATGATCTTGCTGCCGTCTTCACTCGTGTAGGCGTTGAGATTGACAGTGTGCGGGTCGCCTTCGAGTTTTTCCCATTTGCAGGCGTCGAGCACGGGCAGCGGGTGGGTATCGCGAAGTACGGTAATCGGTGCGGTCATGATGACTCCGGGCAGTGGGCTCAAGAACTGAAGTCGCACCCTATAGCGCCTGCCCATCGTTCAGTTGTCTGTGCTCGACACTGAGCTGTCCAGAAACGCACAACCCTCAAGGACGAGTCAGCGGGCAGTCGAGCCTGGATTGTTCGAGGCTATTCTCGAACTCGACCAATTGTGAGTGCTGTTGCGACAGCGCCGCTATCCGATCGGCGATTTCCTGTTTTTTGCTGGCGATGATCTGGTGTGCCCGTTCCCATGGCAACTGCGGACCCTGATGTCCGGCGAAGACCGACTGCAGTTCCTTGAGCCTGAAACCCAACTGCTGGGCACATTTGATGAACATCAGCAGGTCGACGCTGTGCTGGTCATAGATGCGGTACTTGCCCTGGCGGCTAGCGGCAGGCAGCAGGCCAATCGACTCGTAATGACGGATGCTTTTGACTGTGGTTCCGGAACGTTGCGCGGCTTGGCCGATGTACATGGGAAGGTCCTTTTCTCCGAGGGTAAAGCTCGGCGCATTATCGACCGACTCAAGCGCTGGCGATAGCTTCGGCTTGGCGCAACCAGGCTGCATGCCGGTCTGCGCTGGCGCCGAGAATTGGCCCGAAGGTGAGGGTTCGGGTTGGCTTGATGCCACAGAATTCCAGCGTGGTTTTACGGACCTGATGCAAACCGGGCATGCGGTAGATCCATCGGTAGTACCAGGGCGGTGTGTCCATGGTCACCAGCAGGTGGGCGGTTCGGCCGCGCAGGAGTTTGTCGGGGAAGGCTTTGCCCTGGCGATATTTGAAGGCAAAACCCGGCAAGAACACCCGGTCGAAAAAGCCCTTGAGCAAGGCCGGTACGCCACCCCACCAGATGGGATAAACCAGCGTCAGCTGTTCGGCCCACAGGATATCGGCCTGGGCGTTACGCAAGTCGGCCTCCAGCGGCTGGACCTGTTGATAGCCTTCGCGCAGCACCGGGTCAAAATCCATGCTGCCCAGAAACAATTGACGCACTTCATGCCCGGCGCGCACTGCCGACAGTGTGTAGCGCTCCGCAAGGGCGGCGCAGAAGCTGTTGCCGGACGGATGCCCGAGTATCACCAGTATTCGTTTACCCATCATCGCTGTCCTTGAAGATCAAACCTCAAGGATAAAGTCTGCCCCTCAGGGGAGAGTCAAGGCGTGCAGCAGGGCCTTGGCATAGCCGGGTAATGCGGCGAAGTCCCGGGCACAGAGCAGCAGTTTGCGTTGGCCCCAGGGTTCCTGCAGGGCGAGGCTTTTGAAGGGTAGTCCGGCGGACCCGCGTTCGACCGCGGCCAGCGGTACGATTGCCAGTCCCGCCCCACGGGCGACCATGCGCATCACGCCATCGAAACCGTCGGCGCGGATGCGAATCTGCATGCGCAGACCGGCGTGCAGTGCCTGCTCTTCCAGGTACACCGCCAGCGCGCTGTTGGCATTCAGGCCAACGTAGTCGTGATGCAACGTGTCGGTGAAGCTCACTGAGGTCGCATGAGACAAGGGATGTTCCCGGGGCATGATCAGCACCAGGGGATCATCGCGAAACGCTCGGGTCTGCAGGTCATCGGTATCCACCGCGTCGGAAACGATGCCCAGGTCCGCCGAACCCTGGCGCAAGGCGTGGGTGATGCGGGCGCTGGGCAGTTCCTGCAAGTCGATGTCGAGATTGGGATGGCTATGCAGGAAATCCGCGAGCAGCTCTGGCAGGTACTCGGTGATCGCCGTGGTGTTGCACAGCAGCCGCACCTGGCCTTTTACGCCTTGGGCGTATTCGGCCAGTTCCTGTTGCAGGCGTTCGGCCTGTTGCAGCAGAACCCGGGCGTGTCGGGCCAGGGCATTGCCGGCCGGCGTCGGGCTGACCCCACGACGATTGCGCTGAAGAAACTCGACGCCCAGCGACGCCTCCATGGCGCGAATTCGCGCGCTGGCCGCTGCCAGGGACAAATGACTGCGCGCGGCGCCGGCGGTGATGTTGCCGATGTCGAGGATGTTCAGGTACAGGCGCAGGTCGGTCAGGTCGAAGTGCATTACGGCAACCTCTGGATGTGTGTTGTCTGGGAGGCCGCCATCGCGAGCAAGCTCGCTCCCACAGGAGATTTGTGAACAACAGATAACCACAGTGGGAGATTCTATGGTTGAGGGAAAGCCCTCAACTGGCTTTTGGCTGATATTCGCTTTGCCCTTTCAGCAAGGCGA
>NZ_JBYTDD010000051.1:0-14870 GCF_058791055.1 Pseudomonas sp. EU05-FHT14B02
TCAACAGTCAGAATCGAGCCTTGTCCCTCCTCCTCCCTTCAAGTCCTACCATACAAGCGAGCTTGCTCGCGATGGCGGACTGTCAGTCGACATCGATGGTGAATATGTCGGCCTCATCGCGAGCAATGGTTTTGTGATTAACACCGTTCCGTGCTTGCTTAAGGCTTGACCCCGCGCAACATCTTCTTCGCCTGATCCTGCATCGCCTGCGGCGCGGTCATGTTGCCGTCGATCACGGTGATCACCGCGTGGCCTTGCCACAGTTGATAGGCATCGGCCTGTTGCTGGGCTTGGGTCGGTATCGAGGGGGCAGCCAGGTTGACGTGGACCACGCCGTCGGCGCCGCGCTGGGAGGTGAAGTTGACCCGATCCCAATTGCCGATCGGCGCAAAGCTCACGCCTTTGATTTCATCGGGTTTGAGGGGCGGGTAGTTGAGGTTCAGGCCGCTGACGCCCGGCAGGCCGAGCACGTTCAAATCACACTGATGTTTGTTCCTGGCGCAGGCCTGCTTGGCGTCTGTACCGGCCAGGCCCGCCTGCTCGATGACCTTCACGGCAAAGCGCGCCGTGTCGTCCATGGCGCCGAGGGTCTTGCGGTAGCCGGCCTGCTGGTCGCGGATGATCAGGTCCATGTCGATACCCGTGGACACCGCCACCGCCGGAATTCCCTTGAACATCGCGCGAACGGCGGCGTTGAGGGTGCCAGACATCTGCGTCAGCGGGCCGACGTTTTCGCCGAAGTTACTGCCTGACACCACCAAGTCTGGTGGTGAATCCTTGAGGATCACGTCGAGGCCGACGTTGACCGCATCCACCGGCGTGCCGATGGCAGAGGTCTTGCCGGCGGGCGGGGTGTAGTCCTGCGGCGGCCCGACGCAAAATTTGCCTGACGCCAGTTTGGTTACCGCCAGGGCCTGGCCGGGTACGACCACGCTGGCGGCGCTGATGCCGCTACTGTCGTTCAACGGGCCGACCAGGGTGACTTTGTGCCCGGCGGCGGTCAGTGCGCGGTACATCGCATCGATGCCGGGCGCAC
The DNA here is from genome assembly GCF_058791055.1 of Pseudomonas sp. EU05-FHT14B02. NCBI lineage: Bacteria > Pseudomonadati > Pseudomonadota > Gammaproteobacteria > Pseudomonadales > Pseudomonadaceae > Pseudomonas > Pseudomonas sp. EU05-FHT14B02. Next base: position 1,037 of record NZ_JBYTDD010000051.1, read on the forward strand.
GGCAGCCATCGTCGTTGGTCAGCAGGATGTTCAGGGCGTTGGCTTGCATCGACAGGCCAGCACTGGCCATGGCGATGATGCCGGTGAGGAGTTTGTTCATGGCGAAGTCTTCCGTGGGCGCAGCGTATTTTACAAAGCACAACGCCCCGACCGAATGAATCGGTCGGGGCGCGGTGAGTTTAGCGGGTGCCGAGTTTGCGCAGGTTGCCTGGGGTGAATTCGTCTTCGGTGAAGGCGGTGGCGTTGAGCCTGGCCGGTTTCTGATCGACCAGCATGCGGTCTACCAGGTAGGACCCGGCGATCAGGTCATGGTAGATGCCGAGGCGAGCGTGGTAGCGCTGCATCTCGTAGGCGTAGATCGAGGTCTGCATGTTGGTACGCCACAACTGGCCACGGCTGTCGTAGTTGTCGGCCATGGTCGCCGACCAGGTGTCCTCGTCCAGGTACATCACACGCTTGGCGTATACGTGGCGGGCACCTTCCTTGAGGTTGGCCTGCAACACCCAGACCCGGTGTTTCTCGTAGCGCATGTACTGCGGATCGACGTGGCCGGTGGTGTCCAGGATCTGGTCGGCCGTTACGCTCGGGTCGTCGATCTTGTAGTTGTGGTACGGAATGTAGATTTCCTTCTTGCCGACGATGGTCCAGTTGTAGCGGTCTGGCGCACCGTTGAACAAACGGTCTTCGTCGTACACACGAAAACCTCCCGCGCCGGTCGGCGAGTCATAACCCACGGTTGGCGCGCGACGTACCCGGCGTTGGCCCGGGCTGTATTGCCAGGCCTGGCGCGGTGAAGCGGTCGGATTGATGAACTCGTGACCGACCACGATCTCGCCTTTCTTGCGCACCGGTTCCAGGGTGGTGAGCAGGAAGTGTGTGAATACACCGTTCGCGGCCTCCGGGGTTTTGTCCGGGCTGGACCAGATCGAAAAGATCTTGTAGTTGACCTCTTCCAGCACCTTTTCCTTGTTGGAGTACACCACCGCCTGGCCGTAGTTGGCCTCTTCAGTGCTGGCGCGCCCCTGCAAGGTATGGTTGAACATCAACTCGCTGCCGTTCTTCGGGATCGGGAACGGCGAGGCACCCCAGGCGTTTTTCGTGTCGTTGTTGTCATTGTCGAGTTCGGCAGTGACGGCGTTTTTCTTGATCTGGTCTTCCAGGCGCTGATCGAGGCGGAAGTCGCGGTGGCTCGGGTACACCGGGATCTTGAAGGTATCCGGGTATCGCTTGAACAGCGCCTTCTGGCCATCGGTCAGGTTGTCGGCGTACTTGTCCATGTTCTTCGAATCGATCACGAACAGCGGTTTTTCCGCGGCGTACGGATCCGGGTACGGCGTGCCGGGGCCGGCGTATTTGAGTCCTGGTGGCAGGCCGCGCCATTTGCCGGACCAGCCCGGGATGCTGCCGTCGGCGTTACCGGCCTTTTCGGCGCCCATCGGGGTCAGGTCCTGGCCCAGGCGGGCGGCTTCTTCGGGGCTGACCTTGGCGTAGGCCTGGCCACTGCCGAGCAGGCCGACGGTCAGCGCCGTGCTCAATAATGTTTGGGTGAATCTGGACATGCTGTGCTCCTCCGACAGGGGAATCAGAACCGGTACTTGAAGTTGAGCGCGACGTTGTCGCGGTCGGCCAACGGGCTGTTGTTGGCGCTGCCGAGGTAGGCGTTGTAGCGGGCCTCGACGGTGAAGTTGCCCAGGTAGCGCCAGGAACTGCCGATGCTGGCGCGGTTATCGTTCTGGCCGGCGTTGATCGAGCCGACCATCGAGCTGTCGCCGTGGACGGCGGCACTGAAGGTGACAGGCACCGACATGTCCCATCCGCTGAATACGTCGTTGTAGTCAAGGTTCGCCTGCACCGTGTAGCCCCAGGCATCGCGGTCATAGACCAGGCTGTCGGTTCCCGGCAGCGCGAAACCAGGGGCCAGGGTCACTGGCTGCGACTCATCGTTGCTGACCACGGTGTTGTAGACCAGTTCGCCGGTCAGGCTGGTGTTGTCGGCGAAGGAGGTCGGGCCCAGCACGTAGATCATCGACGTTTGTGCTTGTATGGTTTTGCCGCGCACGGGGCTGGAGAAACCGTTGTCGACCATCACTGGCGTGCCGTCTCGGTAGCTGACTTCACCGGCCCAGCTGACATCGCCCAGCACCGTGGCGAAACTCGCACCGAACAGGTCGATGTTGTCGAAGTAGCGCACCTGGTAGCGGCCCAGGTTCGTCGCAAAGTCCAGCGATGGCGTCTTGTCGTGATAGCGCGAGTAGAAGAGGCCGAACTCGGTGTTGTTCAGCGACTCGGCGGCGTAGGTGAAGGCCACACCGTACTGGCCGCTGTCGCTCGGCTTGTCGTCCTTGAGGCGGGTGACGAAACCGGAGGCGTCGTTGAAGCCGCCCTCGTCGATGAAGTCGGTGGTGGAGAAGTAACTACCCACGCCGAACAGCTCGGTTTTCTCCCACTTGTATTGGTAGTAGGCCTGGATACCCAGGCTTTCGGTCAGGGCGAACTGGGTGAACAGTTGGCCAACCGGCAGCAGAATTTCCTTGACCTCGACGCCCGGGGTGGTCGCCTTGGTCGCGTCCACCGGGCTCTGGGCCGCGGAAATACCCGGATAGAACAGACTTTCACCCCAGCTCACCACCTGATTACCCAGGCGCGCGTTGAGGGCATGGCCGCTCACGTCCCAGGTGCCATAGGCGTAGTAGTCGAGCATGCGCAACTCATTGCGATGCTGGTCGACGGTGTCCTGGGAGAAACGGTCGGGTTTGCTGCAATGGCCGCCGGCGAAACAGTTGGAAGTGCCGGTGGTGTTGTCGTTGTCCTGATCGTAGACGTTGTCGTAGAAGCCCGTCGCCCGGACGAACACGCCGTAGTTGTCTTGCCACTTGATGTTGGCTTCGGTGAGAAAGCCGCTGCGGTTGTTGATCAGGCTGCCTTTGTCGAACGCGTTATCGCCGTCGTTGCCGTTGGCATTGGCGGTCAGTTTGTGATCGCGCGACTCGGTCCGCCAGGCGAGGCTGTAGGTCAGTGTGGTGTCCCAGTCGATGCTCAAGTCTTCGCTTGGCTGAAAGCTCATGGCATTCACGTGAGCGCTTAGTCCGCCAGCCAGCAACAGCAAGGCCAGCTGTACGCGAGGGTGCTGTGTTGGTGGGGCGATTATTGTTTTTATCATGTCGTCCTCATGGCCCAGGTCAGACCTGCCCGACCTGCATTTCAGGGGGGTGATTGGTGCTGTGGGCGACTATGGAGTCACGACTTGCGCGCAACATCGTCCAAGCGGACTACGCGATTTGCAGGGGGCAGTTGCGGTGTTCGCCTTAGTCCCATCGGACGATGAACACCCGGCGCGCGCGGCGAACAATCCCGAGACCGACTGCACCGGGCGAAGATCCGGCGGTGGCGGTTTCTGCCTGATGGGCGCTGAACAAGGGTGATCGCATGAACGCTGCCGGGATCAAATGGGACGAGTGCTGTGATGTGTTGGTGATTGGCTCGGGAGCCGGGGGCATGACCGCAGCGCTGCGCGCCCACGACCTGGGCCTGAATGCGTTGCTGATCGAAAAGAGCGGCGAGTACGGCGGCACCTCGGCGGTGTCCGGCGGAGGCATCTGGATCCCCAACAACCACCGGATCAACGCCATTGGCGGCAGTGATTCGGCGGCCGAAGCGATTGCCTACATCCGCGCCGTGACCCACGGCGAGATCGACGACGGGCGAATCGAAGCCTATGTCGAGCACGGTCGGGAGATGGTCGAGTACCTGGAACAACACACCCGCGTACGCTTCGAGGCGCAACCTCGCTACGCCGATTACTACCCGGAAGTGGAGGGTGGAAAACCGGGCTATCGTTCGATGGATCCGCAACCGTTCGATGCCGCCGAACTCGGCGAAGAATTTTTGCGCATGCGCGCACCGTCCCCCGGCACCCTGATGATGGGGCGCATGGCGATGACCATGAAAGAGGCGCAAGTGCTGCTGTGCCGTGGCCCCGGCTGGTTGCGCCTGACCCTGCGGGTGATGTGGCGCTACTGGCGTGATCGCGAGGGGCGGCGTTTATCCCGTCGCGACCGTTTCCTGACGCTGGGCAATGCCTTGATCGGTGCATTGCGCTGTTCGTTGCAGGATCGCGGCAAGTCGCTGTGGCTCAACTGTGCGCTCGAAGAGCTGCTGCTGGTCGGCGACCGGGTCGGCGGGGCGCAGGTCAATCGCGACGGTCAGTTGCTCAACGTCAAGGCGCGCTACGGGGTGATCATCGCCGCCGGTGGTTTCGAGCGTAACCAGGAAATGCGCGAGCAGTACCTGCCGCAGCCGTCCCGGGCCAACTGGAGTGCCACGCCACCCAACAATACCGGCGATGGTATTCGCGCTGGCCAGGCCATCGGTGCTCGGACCGCGTTGATGGAGCACAGCTGGTGGGCGCCGACCACTTACGTCAAGGGCGAAGAAAAGCAGCGTGCATTGTTTGTCGAACGAACCTTGCCCGGATGCGTGATGGTCAACGCGGCGGGGGAGCGTTTCGTCAACGAAGCCGCGCCCTATACCGATATCGTTTATGCGATGTACGCCAACAACCGCGAAGGCGCCGTGAGCGTGCCGTGCTGGATGGTGTTCGATGCCGAGTTCCGGCGCAAGTATCCGTGTGGCGCCTTGTTGCCGGGTTATGCCCAGCGCGATTGGCAATTGCCCGAGCACCTGCGCGACTACTTCCACAAGGCGTCGAGCCTGGAAGAACTGGCGACGAAAATCGGCGTCGACGGCGCCGGACTGGTGCGCACCGTGCAGCGTTTCAACGGTATGGCCGTGCAGGGTGTCGACGAGGATTTCCACAAGGGCGAATCACTGTTCGACCGCTATTACGGCGACCCGAACATGCAACCCAATCCGTGCCTGGCGCCGTTGCTCAAGGGACCTTTCTACGCCGTGCGCATCGACGCCGGCGACATCGGTACCAAGGGGGGCCTGCTGACCGACGTGCACGCCCGGGTGTTGCATGAAGACGGCGAACCGATCAACGGCCTGTACGCCATCGGCAACAGCGCCGCCTCGATGATGGGCCGCACCTATCCGGGTGCCGGTTCGACCATCGGCCCGGCCATGACCTTCGGTTACCTGGCCGCCAATCACATCAAGTGTCAGAGCGAAACCGCTTCGGCGAAAACCTTGTTCGGGAGTGTCGAATGAACAACCAGCGTCCACAGATCGCCGTAGTGACCGGCGCCAGTCGCGGAGTCGGGCAGGGCATTGCCCTGGCCCTTGGGGCAGCGGGCATGACGGTGTATGTCACCGGTCGCGCCCCGGCGCAGGGCGGGTCGAATTTGTACGGGCATGCCTTGCGCGGCTCGCTGGAGGACACCGCCGCCGCGATCACCGACGCCGGTGGGCGCGGTATCGCGGTGGTCTGTGATCACGCCGATGACGCGCAGGTTCAGGCGCTGTTTACCCGTGTGGAAAATGAGTGCGGGCATCTGGATCTGCTGGTGAACAACGCCGCGTTCATCCATGACCAGTTGATCGAACCAGGGCCGTTCTGGGCTAAACCGCTGGACCTGGTGCGCATTCTCGACGTCGGCCTGCGCTCGGCGTACATCGCCAGCTTCTACGCCGCGCCGCTGTTGCTCAAAAGTGCCCAAGGGCTGATTTGCTTCACTTCGTCGTTCGGTGCCGGGTGCTATATGCATGGCCCGGCGTACGGCGCGCAAAAGGCCGGCGTCGACAAGCTGGCGGCGGATATGGCGATCGATTTCGAAGGGCAGGGCGTGGCGGCATTGTCGCTGTGGCTCGGCCCGCAACTGACCGAACGTACGAAGATTGCCGGCGAACAGCATGGCGAGCAATACCAGGCATTCCTGGCCCACGCCGAAACCCCGCAATTCAACGGGCGGGTGATTCATGCCTTGCTCAATGATCCGCAGTTGATGGCGTTGTCCGGCCAGACCCTGATCACCGCCGAAATTGCCCCTGGCTACGGCATCAGCGAAGCCGAAGGCCGCCAGCCGCCGTCCCACCGCGCCATGCTCGGCGACCCGCGCCAGCAGCATCCGGCGCGGGTGGTTTGACTACGTCATCTCGGTACACACACACAACCTGTAGGAGCGAGCTTGCTCGCGATGACGGAGTGTCAGCCAACATCAATGTCGACTGACCTGACGCTATCGCGAGCAAGCTCGCTCCCACAGTTGATCTGTGTCGGACTCGAAACCTGTGTACACCCTCGAACATTGTGGGAGCGAGCTTGCTCGCGATGACGGAGTGTCAGCCAACATCTATGTCGATTGACCTGACGCTATCGCGAGCAGGCTCGCTCCCACAGTTGAGCTGTGTCGGACGCGAAATTTGTGTACACCCTCGAACATTGTAGGAGCGAGCCTGCTCGCGATGGTCTATCAGTTGCATTGATGTCGACTGACACACCATCGCGAGCAAGCTCGCTCCTACAGGGATTGTGTTCAGTCGACTGGCTGCAATGCCCATTCGCGCAACACATTCTTGGTCACTTTCCCCGCCGCATTGATCGGCATCTTCTGCAGCACCTGCACCCGACGCGGTACCTTGTAGTTGGCCATCTGTTCACGGCACCAGGCGAGGAACCCTGCCTGTTCGATGTCCATTCCCGGCGCAGGCAGCAGGAACGCCATCGCTACTTCCCCCAGGCGCTCGTCAGGAATACCGATCACCGCTGCCTGGGCCACGCCCGGATAAGTCAGCAAACACTGTTCGATCTCCGCCGGGTACACATTGAAGCCTCCGGTGATGAACATGTCCTTGAGGCGGTCGGTGATGCGCAGGTAACCCTGTTCATCGAGCATGCCGATGTCGCCGGTGTGCAGCCAGCCGTCGGCGTCGAGAATTTCCTGGCTGGCTTCGGGGTTGTTGAGATAGCCCTGCATCAGGTTGTAGCCGCGAATCTGCACTTCACCGGGAATGTTGGCCGGCTGGCTGCGACCGGTGTTGCCGACACAGCGCACTTGCACCCCCGGCATCGCCCGACCACTGGTGTTGGCGACCAGTTCCGCCGAGTCACCGGAACGACAGATCGTGGCGAACCCACAGACTTCCGTCAGGCCATACGCGGTGACAATGGTGGCAAAGCCCAGTTCGTCGCGCATGCGGTGGATCATCTCCACCGGAATTGCTGCCGCCCCGGTCACCGCCACGCGCAAGGAGCTCAGGTCGAATTCGTTGCGTTGCGGATGGGCAAGCAACGACTGATACAGCGTCGGTGGTCCGGGTAAGACGGTGATGCGTTCACGCTGCACGCATTCGAGCACGGCCTGCACGTCGAACACTTGCTGCGGCAGGAGGGTGCAGCCACGCATCAGCGCTGCCAGCCAGCCGGCCTTGTACCCGAAAGAGTGGAAGAACGGATTGACGATCAGGTAGCGATCGCTCTCGCGCAAACCGACGATATCGCTCCAGTCGCGCACTATTCGCAGGTTCTGGCCGTGGCTGGTCATTACGCCTTTGGGTTTACCAGTGGTGCCCGAGGTGAACAGCACGTCGGACAAGGCCTGCGGACCAACGCTCTGTTCGCGGGTGCGCAAGGCCAGTTGCGGCACATCGGCCGCCAGGTCCATAAACCGGTCCCAGGCCAGGGTGCCCGAATTGGCACCACGCACGCTGACGATGTGGCGCAGGGCTGGCAGGTCTTCCGACGTCAGCATGCCGGGGTAGTCCGCGCCAAGGAATTCGCCGATGGCAAACAGTACGCAGGCGCCGCTTTCGCGCAGGATGTAGCCGGCCTCGCTGCCCTTCATCCGGGTATTGAGCGGCACCAGGGCGGCACCGACACTCTGCAGGGCGCCAGCCGCAACGATCCATTCCCACACGTTTGGCGCCCAGATCGCCACACGGTCCCCAACCTGTACGTCGAGGGCCAGCAGTGCGCGGGCTGCCTGGCGACGCAGTTGGTCGAGTTGTCGATAGCTGATGGTGTGGCCCGCGTCCTCGATGGCCGGGCGGTCGCCATAGGCCTGGGCTGCGTTGGCGAACAGTTGAGCGATGGTCAGTGCGGTGGCGACAGGCGGCATGGGGCCTCCCCGGTTAGAAGACAGGTACGAAAAAGGGAGTAGACCGGGCAGGGCGCCCGGCCGGATTGCGAATTACTGCGCGGGCGGGGCGAAACGGCGACCGGCGGAGAAACCACCGTCCACGGCAATCATCTGGCCGCTGACAAAGGAGGCTTCGTCGGACGCCAGGAACAGCGCAACGTTGGCCACTTCTTCCGGTTGCCCGGAGCGGCAGAGCATGTGCTGCGAGGCGAAGAAGGCGTGGAACGCGTCATTGTCACGGACCATGCTGGTCATCGGCGTTTCGATCAGGCCCGGGCACAGACCGTTGACGCGAATGTTGGCGTAGCCGTAGTCGATGGCCATCGAGCGGGTCAGCTGGTTGATGCCGCCCTTGGACACGTTATAGGCCACGTTGCCGTCGCAGCCTTGCAGGCCGAAGATCGAACCGACGTTAATGATCGAGCCATTGCGTTGTTCAACCATCGACGCCAGCGCGTACTTGCTGGTAAGCATGCTGCCGGTCAGGTTGATATCCATCACCCGTTGCCAGTTGGCGGTGGTGGTCTGGGTCACGCTGCCCTGGTCGGCGACGCCAGCGGCGTTGACCAGTACATCGATGCGCCCGAAGCGGCTGATGACTTCTTGCATGACCTGCTGTACCTGCGCTTCGTCGCGCACGTCCAGGGTCATGAACAGGCCGGGAAAGTCTGCCGGTGCGCTGCCGATGTCCAGCCCGACCACTTGCGCGCCTTCCTCCGCGAAACGGCGCACGCAGGCCAGGCCGATCCCCGAAGCGCCGCCGGTGACCACCGCGACCTTATTCTGCAAACGAGCCATAACTGCACCTCTTTATTGTTGTGGGCTAATGCTGTGGCCGAGTCTAACTGCAGACCCGGCCCGAGTGATCGTCCGTTGAGACTAAGGCGACAGAGCACCTTTCATCACGCCCTCCTGTAGGAGCGAGCATGCTCGCGAAAAACGCCCTGACAACGCGGGCAATCAGATACCCCGCGTTATCGTTGACGACCATCGCGAGCAAGCTCGCTCCTACAGTGGTACGCGTACCCTCAATCCGGGAATTTCAGGCGCACACGGGCCCCGGTCGGGCGGCTCTGGCAGGCCAGTGTCCAGCCGTCGGCGAGTTCCTTTTGGGTCAAGACGTCGTTGCGCGCCAACTGGACTTCACCTTCCTTGACCACGCACATGCACGCCCCGCAGAAGCCTTCTTCACAGGACGATGGCACGTCCAGGCCCGCCGCCTTGCAGCTTTGCAGCAAGGTATCGCCGGGTTGGCAGGCAATTTCGTGTTGCTGACCGTCGAGTTCGACGATCAGCGCTTCGCACTGCGACCCCATCGCGGCCTCGCGAGCGAGGGCTTCTTCGGCCAGTAATTCATCCGGGTCCGGTGGTGAAACGAAACGTTCGACATGGATGCAGTCGGCGGCCTCGCCCACTGCCAGCAGCGTGCGCTCCACAGTGTCCATGAACGGTCCAGGCCCACAGATGAAGTAGTCGCCGCCGGCCGATCCGCGCAGCAGATGACGGACCTGATGGTCCGTCAAAAAACCCTGCACCGAATCGAGGACGTGCACCACGTGCAGTTGATCAGGATGCGCCTTGATCAACTGGCACAGCTCGTCCTTGAAAATCACCGACGCCTCATCGCGGTTGGCGTAGATCAATTTGATCGGTCGCCGACTGCTGTGCAGCACCGATTTGAGAATGGAAAACACCGGGGTGATGCCCGAGCCGCCCCCGAACAAGACCAGGGGCTTTTCGGTGTCCGCCTGCGGGTCCAGACAGAAATGCCCGGCCGGCGGCAGCACTTCCAGCCAGTCGCCGACCTGCACTTCGTTCATCCAGTTCGACACCCGGCCACCGTCGACCCGTTTCACCGTGACCTTGGGCAGCGCGTCCGCGAGGGGCGAGCTGGCCATGGAATAGCAGCGGGTCAACAGTTTGCCGGCCAAGGGCACGCGAAAACTCAGGAACTGGCCCGGTTTGTAGCGAAAGCGCTCACGCAGGATTGGCGGTACGTCCAGCACCAGCGAGCGCGCATCAGCGGTCTCGTCGATCACCGCACACACCTGCAATGAGACGCTTGCCGTCGTGTGTTCGGCCGGGGTCAGGTTCTGTTGTTGCGTGCCCATGTTCACCTCGACCTCAGAGCCCGCTGATCAGTTGGGCGTTGTCGACGCGGATCTCGGCACCGTTGACGAATCGCGACTCGTCGGTGGCCAGGAACAGCACCACGTTGGCAATGTCCCGTGGCGCGGCCATGCGGTTCATCGGGTCCTGGTCCAGCGCTTCCTGCGGGATTGGCTGACCACCGGCCAGGGCCTGGGTCATCGGTGTGTTCACGCCATCGGGGTGCACGCTGTTGCAGCGGATGCGGTAACCCTGCTGCTTGCAGTGCAGGGCAATCGAACGGGTCATCGCCGCCACCGCGCCTTTGGACGCCGAATAAGCGCAGAACATTGGCATCGCGCCCAACGCGGCCACCGACGACATGTTGATGATCGACCCGCCGCCGGTGTCCTTCATCGCCTGGATCGCGTACTTGCAGCCGAGGAAGTAGCCTTCGCCGTTGATCTTCTGCACCTTCTGCCACAGCTCCAGCGTGGTGTCTTCAATGCTGCCCAGGGCCAGGATCGCGGCGTTGTTGACCAGTACGTCGAGACGGCCGAAGTGTTCGACGGTGGTCTTGATCACCTGTTGCCAATCGCTTTCGCTGGCGATGTCGTGGCGTATGAACAGCGCGTTGGCGCCGATTTCTGCAGCCACCTGGCGACCGGCTTCTTCGTTGAGGTCGGTCAGTACTACTTTGGCGCCTTCACGGGCCAGCAGCAGGGCGTCTTCGCGACCGATGCCGCTGGCGGCGCCGGTGATGATGCAGACTTTGCCTTCTACACGTTGCATTGTTGTTCTCCTGATCGTGCGGGTTGAAGTGCGAATTGGTCGGCCACGTGGGCGGCAGCCCGGCGACCGGAATAGATGCAATCGGCCAGGGACAGGCCGGAGACGTACAGGTTGGAGGCGACACCGACCGCGGTGCGGCCGGCGCTGTACAAGCCGTGGATCGGCTGACCGGCGTGGTCCAGAACCCGACCGCTGTCCTCGCAGACCTTCAGCCCGCCCAGGGTGATGACCGGGCAGGGGAAGAGTTTGCTGTCGAAGGACAGGTCGAGGGCGTACCAAGGGCCTTGGTCGAGGTTGGCAAGCATCGCGGCGGATTTGCCGAACTCGTCGGCGACCTCACCCCGTGCCGCGCGGGAATAGCGTTCGACGCTCTGGCGCAGCAGTTCCGGCGGCAGATTGCAGCGTTTGGCCAACCCGGCCAGGCTGCTACTGCGTTTGGCGTTGAACAGCAGATTGAGCAGTACCGGCAGGCGCTGAAAATTCCATACCTTGCCCGGGCCTACCTGACGCAACGCTTCGCGCATCAGCTCACGGTTGAGCACCAGGATGGCGCGACCGTCTTGTTCTTCGACCATGGCGTGGCCGAGGGTCGCGCCGTAGATTTCTTCGTTGGCGTAACGCTGTCCACGGGCATTGACGATCAGCCCGCGGGCCCAGGCCAGTGGCGGATTGATGAAACGCCACGCGCTGATCTTGTCCATCCGCGTCACGCTGCCACCGGCGCTCTGGCCCAGGGCGATGCCGCTGCCATTGCAGCCGGTGGCGCCCAGGGGCAGCCCGTCCAGGTACTGCGGCGCGTGTTGGCGTACCAGGTCGCGATTGAAGATAAAACCACCGCTGCTCAATAGCACCGCCTGTTCGGCGCGAATCAATTGCCGAATGGCGCTGGTCTGTTCGATGCGACGCTGACGGGCGCGCAAGCGGTCAGCCAATGCGGGAGCGTACATATGAATGGCGGCGGCCCAGCGCGACAGGCGCGCATGCTGCCGGGCCGCGCGGCTGCCGGAAGGCAACTGCCAGGCTTCGACGCCGATGACCTTGTCGTCGAGATCGAGCACCAGTCGCCGCACTTCGCACTGGCAGCGCAGGCGCGCACCGTGACGCAAGGCGCTGGCCTTGAGCGGGGCGAACAGGCTGGCACCGGACATGCCCGGACCTTTGGTGCGGTGACCACGGGGTGCCGGTTTGGCGCTCGCGGCATAGGCCGGGACGGCTTCGTTGCCAGAGTAATAGAGGTAGTACTGGTCACTCGGGTACGAGGTTTTATGCGGCGGCACGCTGGCCTCGAACGCCGCGCCCTGTCGCTCCAGCCAGGCCAGTTGTTCGCGGCTGCCGTCGCAGAAATTGCGCAATGTCGCGTGGCTGACGGCCTCGCCCACTTCCTGACGCAGGTAATTGAACATGGCTTCGCTGGTGTCTTCATAGCCGGCCTGGCGCTGATACGGCGTGCCACCTCCGGCATAAACAACGCCACCGCTGAGTGCGGTGGCGCCGCCGCCTTCGAAACGGTCCAGGGCCAGCACCGAGAGGCCTCTACTGGCTGCTTCGATGGCGGCACAGGCACCGGCACCGCCGAAACCGACCACCAGCAAATCGCAGCGGTCATCCCATGGCAACTGCTCGGCGCTGTTCACTCGCAACGCCGTCAACCCGTTCATGCCGTCCATGCCCAGGCCTCAGCCGGCGACTGCGAAGGAGGGGGTGGGTTTGGCGGTGGTGGTGTAGTTGCCGTCGAGGTAGACCAGCGGGGTGATGGCATCGCTGGTGTGGATCTGCAGGATGCGTCCGATGAACACGGTATGGGTGCCGTAGCTGAAGTGGCCATCCTGGCGGCAGAGGATGGCCGACTGCGCGTCACCCAGGTAAGGAATGCCGCCGGGGCTGGTCAGCCAGTTGCCACGGTCGAAACGCGCTTCGCCCTTGATTGCGCCGCTGCACAGGTGTGCGAGGTCTTGTTGCTCGACGCCGAGGATGTTCACGCAGAAGTCGGCGCCGGTCGCCAGTGCGGCGTGGGGCGAGGCGGTCTTGTTGACGCAGATCAGCAGCGATGGCGGTTCGGTGCTCAGTGAGTCGACCGCGGTGGCGGCCATGGCGAAGCGTTCGGAGCCGTTGCTGGTGCTGATAATGGTGACTGACTTGGCCAGGCGGCGCATGGCCTGGAGCATGTCGGCTTTGAGGTTGGCGTCGTTCATCGCACTGGGCCTTTGTGTTGGTTGGGGAGTGCGATGGATTCTTGCTCTGGCTCTGGTCTGGAGCATCGTCCGAGGGGACTAGGCCTTGGCGGCCTCTGAGCCGACCAGGCTGCTGTTGTATTGCGTACATATCCGTTTTTTCGGTAACGGCGACTTGGGGTTTCGCCCTTACGGCGACTCACTTTTTTTACAAGCGCCTAAAAAAAGTAAGCAAAAAAACGCTCGCCCCGAACGTACGGCCCCTCGCTTAGGCTCGGGGTTCCTTCGCTCCGGCATTCATCCGGGGGCATTGCCCTACGGTTTGCTTCGCTGCACCTCCCTGCAATGTGTTCGACTGCGTCGAACGGCGCTGCGCGCCAGTCCCCGGATGAACACCTCCACTCAGCCTGCCGAGGGGGCGGGTGGATCAAGATCAAGAGCGGCAGGCGAGCTAACGCTCGGCCTGTTGAGTGGTGAGGAGCATGGGTGTACGCCGCCCTGTTTTTGCTCTGCTTTTGCTCTTCTGTGGGAGCGAGCTTGCTCGCGATGGACGTCAACGATGACGCGGGCTGTCTGAATGCCCACGTTGTCCTGGCGTTTTTCGCGAGCAAGCTCGCTCCTACAGGGGGAACGCGTTCATTTGTGGTCAGGTCGGCTGTCAGGCCGCCTCGCTTTGGCTTTTGATCTTCTTGCCCCCTCGAGAGGCCGAGTGGAGGTTCTGCGCAGTGGGCAACCCGGCATGGATGC
>NZ_JBYTDD010000052.1:0-14427 GCF_058791055.1 Pseudomonas sp. EU05-FHT14B02
ATGGTGTGTCAGTCGACATCAATGTGGCTGACACACCATCGCGAGCAGGCTCGCTCCTACAGGAGGCGGACTGGACTGAGGTGCAAGCCATTATCGATGGTTTGCGTGATGTCATTGCCCCGTGTCTGGACGCCTGCGGTCCGGCGGAAATGCGCGGATTGCTCGACGCGCTTAGCGGTCGCTTCGTCCCGGCCGGTCCCAGCGGCGCGCCCAGTCGTGGTCGTCTTGACGTGCTGCCCACCGGGCGCAATTTCTATTCGGTGGACGTGCGCAACCTGCCGACCACCACTGCGTGGCGCATCGGGTTCCAGTCGGCCAACCTGATTCTCGAACGGCACCTTCAAGACCACGGCGATCATTTGCGCCAGCTCGGCTTGTCGGTGTGGGGTACCGCAACCATGCGCACCGGTGGCGATGACATCGCCCAGGCGATGGCGCTGATGGGCGTGCGCCCGGTTTGGGCCACCGGTAGCCAGCGGGTCGATGATTTCGAGATTCTGCCGTTGAGTTTGCTCGACCGACCGCGGGTGGACGTGACCTTGCGTGTGTCCGGTTTCTTCCGTGATGCCTTTGCCAATCTGATTCGTTTGTTTGATGCGGCGGTGCAAGCGGTGGCCGATCTCGATGAGCCGGACGACCTGAACCCGTTGGCAGCCAAGATACGCGCCGAGCGTGCAGCCTTGCTGCAGGCAGGGCTCGATGAAGACACAGCGCGACGTCAGGCCGGCTGGCGGATATTCGGGGCCAAACCCGGTGCCTACGGCGCGGGTGTGCAGGGCGCCATCGACGGTCGCCTGTGGCAGCGCCGCGAGGACCTCGCCGAGGTCTACCTCAACTGGGGTGGCTACGCTTACGGCGGTTCCGACGAAGGCACCGCCGCCCGCGAACAGTTCAGCCAGCGCCTGAGTCAGGTACAGGCGGTGCTGCAAAACCAGGATAACCGCGAGCACGATCTGCTCGACTCCAACGATTACTACCAGTTCCAGGGCGGCATGCTCGCGGCGGTGGAAAGCCTGAAAGGTGAGGCGGCGGCCAGCTATCATGGCGATCACAGCCAGCCGGACCTGCCGAAGATTCGCACCTTGAAGGAAGAGCTGAACCGGGTGATCCGCTCCCGGGCAGCCAACCCGAAGTGGCTCGAAGGCGTTAAACGTCACGGCTACAAAGGTGCGTTCGAAATGGCTGCGACGGTCGACAACCTTTTCGCCTTTGACGCCACCACGCTGTTGATTGACGATCACCAGTACGCGTTGCTGGCCGATGCCTATTTGCTCGATCCGGACACCCGGGATTTTGTTCGCGAACACAATCCTCATGCCTTGCGCGACATGACCGAGCGCATGCTCGAGGCGCAACAACGGGGAATGTGGAAGGAGCCCGGCGAGTACCGCGAGGCCCTGGAGAATCTGTTGCTGGATATAGAAGAAGACGGCTGACGCACTTAAACCTGTGGGAGCGAGCTTGCTCGCGATGACATGCGTTCAGTCGACAAAAATGTTGCCTGACATTCCTCCATCGCGAGCAAGCTCGCTCCTGCAGGGATTGCGGCGCCAGTGAGATCACCGACCATGACCGAGATAGAACAATGACCGACACCCCGCATTTCCCGCTCTGCGCCGTGGTCGGCGCCGACGATTTGAAGCTGGCCTTGTGCCTGACCGCCATAGACCCGAAAATCGGCGGTGTTCTGATCGAAGGCCCGCGGGGCATGGCCAAGTCGACCCTTGCCCGGGGTTTGGCGGATCTGCTGGCCAGCGGTCAGTTCGTCACCTTGCCGCTGGGCGCCACTGAGGAACGGCTGGTTGGCACCCTCGATCTCGATGCAGCACTGGGCGAAGGTCGCGCCCAGTTTTCCCCCGGCGTACTGGCCAAGGCTGACGGTGGCGTGCTCTATGTCGACGAGGTCAATCTGTTGTCCGATCATCTCGTTGACCTGCTGCTCGATGTAGCCGCCAGCGGCACCAATCTGGTGGAGCGTGACGGCATTTCCCATAGGCATTCGGCAAAATTCGTGCTGATTGGCACCATGAACCCGGAAGAGGGAGAACTGCGTCCGCAATTGCTTGACCGTTTCGGTTTGAACGTCGCCCTCGGTGGTCACACCGCGCCGGTCGAGCGTGGTCAGATCATCCGTCGTCGCCTGGATTTCGACGCCGACCCGCAAGGTTTCTGCGCCGAATGGGAATCCGCACAGGCGACTCTGCGTGACCGTTGCCAGAACGCACGCAATGCACTGGCAAGCATTCCCCTCGACGACCAGGCGCTGGCACACATCACCGAACGTTGCTTCGCCGCTGGCGTCGATGGTTTGCGCGCCGATCTGGTCTGGCTGCGCGCTGCCCGGGCTCACGCTGCCTGGCGCGGGGCGAACGCCATCGCCGAGGAAGATATCGACGCAGTCGCCGAGTTCGCCTTGCGCCATCGCCGTCGCGAACATTGCGCACCGACGCCTCAGTCATCCCAGGCGACGCAACAATCGGCGCCGCAGCACGCCAACCCGAGCGAAGGGCAGGGCCAGTGGGGCGAGTTGCCTGCCCAGGCGCTGGCGGTCGGTGCTCGACGTGAAGTGCCGAGCTGGCCAAAAAAGCCCTAGGCATTCGCCCACGCTCCGATGCGGGGGCGAATGCCAGACCCCGAGCCGGGCGGCTGGACCACGGCAAACAGGGTAATCGTCATACGGCCCGTAGCGGCTCGGTCAACTGGCCTGGCACATTGCTCAAAGGCCGACCGCGTCAGCGCGACGACCTGTTGTTTCAGCTGCGTACTCGCTCGCCCCATGAACTGTGGCTGGTCATCGTTGACGCCTCCGCATCGACCCGTCGTCATCAGGCATTGAGCGATGCCAAGGGCTTGCTGGCGCAGTTGTTCGACGATGCCTATCGCCAGCGTGCGCGTTTGGCCCTGCTCACGGCCAGCGGTGCTGCACCGAAGTGGCAGGTGCAGGGGTTGAAGGCCTCGACCGGGTTGCGCCATTGGCTCGATGGCCTTGGCGCCGGGGGCGGTACGCCGTTACTGGCCGCGTTGGGCGAAGCGGGGCGATGGCTAGGTGCACGGCAAAAGCGTTTTCCGGCAGAGCAGCAGCGGTTGTTGCTGGTGACCGATGGACGGCTGAAGGACTGGCCGTTGTTGCCCGTGCTGGAGTGCCCGGGGGTGCTGATCGACATCGAGCGCGGGCCGATCCGGCTCGGGCGCAGCAGAGTATTGGCGGCGCAGTTGCAGGCCGAGTATCGGCACATTGACGAATTGCTTCCTGGCTGAAGTTTACTTTGTCTGCACGGGCCTCATCGCGAGCAAACTCGCCCCCACAGGGGATCTGCGGTGAATACAGAGTGCGAGTACGCCCCAGCCTGCTACCCCATTGGTCTGATTGCATTCGCAGCTGGATGGTTTAGTGTGGTTTCTACCTTCCAAAACAATAAAAACAGGCTTTCCAATGAGCCAGAGTCTCAACCAGCTGCGCAAGTTCGTTTCCCCTGAAATCATCTTCGGTGCCGGTAGCCGGCACAGTGTCGGCAATTACGCCAAGACCTTTGGCGCACGCAAGGTCCTGATGGTCAGCGATCCCGGCGTGATCGCCGCCGGCTGGGTCGCCGATGTCGAGGCCAGCCTGCAAGCGCTGGGCATCGAATACTGCCTGTACAGCGATGTCTCGCCCAACCCACGGGTCGAAGAGGTGATGCTCGGTGCCGAGATGTACCGGGAAAACCACTGCGACGTGATCGTCGCCGTCGGTGGTGGCAGCCCGATGGACTGCGGTAAAGGCATCGGCATCGTCGTCGCCCATGGCCGCAGTATTCTCGATTTCGAGGGCGTGGACACCATCCGCGTGCCCAGCCCTCCGCTGATCCTGATTCCGACCACCGCCGGCACCTCGGCCGATGTCTCGCAATTTGTGATCATTTCCAATCAGCAGGAGCGCATGAAGTTCTCCATCGTCAGCAAGGCCGTGGTCCCGGACGTTTCGCTGATCGACCCGGAAACCACCCTGAGCATGGACCCGTTCCTTTCGGCCTGTACCGGCATCGACGCGTTGGTGCATGCCATCGAAGCCTTCGTGTCCACCGGCCATGGGCCGCTGACCGACCCCCATGCACTGGAGGCGATGCGCCTGATCAATGGCAATCTGGTGCAAATGATCGCCAACCCGACCGACATCGCCCTGCGCGAGAAGATCATGCTCGGCAGCATGCAGGCCGGGCTGGCATTTTCCAACGCCATCCTGGGCGCCGTGCATGCCATGTCCCACAGCCTCGGCGGCTTTCTAGACCTGCCCCACGGCCTGTGCAACGCGGTGCTCGTCGAGCATGTGGTGGCCTTCAATTACAACTCGGCACCGGAGCGCTTCAAGGTGATCGCCGAGACCTTCGGCATCGACTGCCGAGGGCTGAGTCACCGGCAGATCTGTGGGCGCCTGGTCGAACACCTGATCGCTCTCAAGCACGCCATCGGCTTTCACGAAACTCTCGGTTTGCATGGCGTCAGGAGCTCGGACATTCCGTTCCTGTCGCAGCATGCGATGCACGATCCGTGCATCCTGACCAACCCGCGTGAATCCAGCCAGCGTGATGTCGAGGTCGTCTATGGCGAAGCCCTCTGACGAGCAACAACGCGCCCTGGCCGGGCTGCTGGGGCTGGGCAGCCATTCGGCGCGCAAAAGTCATTACCCGGAACTGGCCGCGCGCCTGGATGATCTGGAAGCCGAGCGTAACCGCTACAAGTGGCTGTTCGAAAACGCGGTGCACGGGATCTTCCAGGCCAGCCTGCACGATGGCATGCGTGCCGCCAACCCGGCGCTGGCACGCATGCTTGGCTATCAGGACCCGCAGGAGGTGCTGTTCTCCCTGACCGACCTGGCCGGCGCCCTGTTCGTCGACGGCGCGCAGGAGCTGGAAAACATTGGCGAGATCCTCAGGCACCAGCGCAGCCTGCACGGCTATGAAACCCGCTTGCGTCGCAAGGACGGCAGCCATCTCGATGTGTTGATGAACCTGCTGCTCAAACCTGGCCAGGAAGGGCTGGTGGAGGGGTTCGTTTCCGATATCACCGAGCGCAAACAGGCCCAGCAACGCCTGCAGCAACTCAATGACGAACTGGAGCTGCGCGTCGTCTCGCGCACCAATGAACTGCTCGAAGCCAACCGCAACCTTCAGCAGCAGATCATCCAGCGTAAACAGATCGCCAAGGCCTTGCGCGATGCCCGCGATGCCGCCGAGGCCGCCAATCACAGCAAGGACAAATACCTCGCCGCCGCCAGCCACGACCTGTTGCAACCGCTGAACGCCGCGCGGTTGCTGATTTCGACCTTGCGCGAACGCAAGTTGCCGGAAACCGAACAGGTGCTGGTGGAACGCACTCACCAGGCCTTGGAAGGGGCCGAAGACCTGTTGACGGATCTGCTCGACATTTCCCGACTCGATCAGGCCGCGGTCAAGCCGGACATCGCGTCGTACCGCCTCGACGAACTGCTTGGGCCGCTGGTGTCGGAGTTCCAGTCCGTCGCCCAGGCGGCCGGCTTGAACCTGCGGGTGCGCATGGCCGATTACGCCATCAGCACCGACTTGCGCCTGATGACGCGGATCCTGCGCAACTTCCTCAGCAATGCCTGCCGCTACACCGATGAAGGCAGCATCCTGCTGGGGGCAAGGCGTCGAGGCGAGATGTTGCGCCTGGAGGTCTGGGACACCGGGCGTGGCATCGCCAACGACCGGCTCGATTCGATCTTCCTAGAGTTCAACCAACTGGATGTCGGTCGCGCCGCCGACCGCAAGGGCGTGGGCCTGGGGCTGGCGATTGTCGAGCGCATCGCCAAGATCCTTGGCTATAGGATCGGCGTGTACTCGTTGCCGGGGCGGGGTTCGATGTTCAGCATCGAGGTGCCGATATCCGACGAGGTTCCGTTGCCCGTGAGCCAGGCGGTACCACAACCGGGCACCGGCAATCCGCTGCCGGGCCGCCGTTTACTGGTGATCGACAACGAAGTGAGCATTCTCGAAAGCATGGGCGCGTTGCTCGGGCAGTGGGGCTGCGACGTTCTGGTGGCCACCGATGAAGCGGCTGCACTGGCAGCGTTACGCGGACAGGCGCCGGAGCTGATTCTGGCGGACTACCACCTCGATCACGGGGTGGTCGGCTGCGATGTGGTGCGACATTTGCGTGAGCATTTCCGCCAGGACATTCCCGCGGTGATCATTACCGCCGACCGCACCGACCATTGTCGGCGTGCGTTGCAGCGGCTCAACGCCCCCTTGCTGAACAAACCGGTCAAGCCCGGCAAGTTGCGAGCGGTGTTGAGTCAATTGTTGGGGGCATCTGCCTGAAGCGGCCGATATTGCAGGGTGAAGCCCAGTTCGGTGGATTGACCCTGTTCCAGCAAGCGCAACCCTGGCCGACCGGGCAGGTGATGCGCGTTGACCGGGTGGCTCACCGGTTCGATGCAGAAAAAATCCAGCCCCACAGGGCAATAGAGCAGGTAGTAATCGCTGCCGGTGGCCTGGCAGTCGAGTGCGTAACCAAGATCCGCTTGCTCGATCAGGCAGTGGCCGTTCCATTCGCAGAATCCGTTGTCCACCAGGGATTCGGGCAATGCCTTCAGTCGCTGGAAATCCCACTCGACCGGCAATGCGCTGAGTTCGGTCGGCAGTTTTGCCCCGTCGCACATCCACACCTGCCGGGCGGGCGCCTGTAGTCGGGTGTTTGGTGTGCGCGGCAGATACGGATGCAATCCCAGGCCATGCCACGCCGCGTGTTCAGCCAGATGCGTGACGTGCAGTTCGATGCTCAGCTTGCCCGCGCTCAAGTGAAAACGTTGCCGGGCGCGATAAGCGAAGGGGGTTGTGCTGTCGAGTTGCAGGATCACTTCATCTTTAGATTGGGTAACCACGTCCCATGGCTGCTGCCAGGCGCTGCCGTGAATCGGCAGGGGATCGGTGAGGCTGTTGGGCGCCAGGGCCAGCCAGCCGTCGGGGCAAGCGAAACCACCTTCGGCGATGCGGTTGGACCAGGGGATCAAGGGAAAGCAGCCGAGTTTGCCGGGCAGGCCGGTGTTCAAAGCGTGCTCATCGGCGTGGCGCAGCAAGGGCTGACCGGTGCTGCGCACGGTCCAGTTGACGATGCTGGCGCCGAGTGCCGGGGCGAGGGTGAGGTGGGTGAATTCGTCTTCGAGCTTGATCAATGTCAGCGACATGTTGGCCTGCTTCAAGAATGGTTGTGGCAAGGGAGGATGCGCCTCCCTTGCCTTGAACATCACAACACCAGATGCGGCAACCACAGTGAGATTGCCGGGATGTAGGTCACGGCCATCAGCACCAGGAACAGCACGCCGTAGAACGGCAGCAGGGCTTTCACGGTGGATTCGATACTGACCTTGCCCACCGCCGACCCCACGAACAGTACCGCACCCACAGGCGGTGTGATCAAGCCGATGCCCAGGTTCACCAGCATGATCATGCCGAACTGCACCGGGTCCACGCCAATGCCGAGGATCACCGGCATAAGGATCGGCGTGAGGATCAGAATCAGCGGCGCCATGTCCATGACCGTACCGAGCAACAGCAGCATGACGTTGATGCACATCAGAATCACGTAGCGGTTGTCCGACAGGGTCAGGAACAGCGTGGTGATCTTCGCCGGGATTTGCATCAGGGTCATGATGTAGCCGAAGCTGGCGGCGAAGCCGATCAGGATCATCACGATCGAAATCGTGCGTACCGTGCGGTGCATCAGTTTGGGCAGTTCGCTCCATTTGTAGTCGCGGTAGATGAACATGGTCACGAAGAACGACCACAGCACTGCAATCGCCGCAGACTCGGTGGCGGTGAAAATACCCGACAGAATGCCGCCGAGGATGATCACCATCGCCATCAGGCCCCACAGCGCTTCGCCGCAGATCTTCAGCGCTTCGCGCATCGGAATGACTTCGCCTTTTGGGTAGTCGCGCTTCTTGGCGAAGATCAGGCACAGCACCATCAGGCAGGCGCTCATCAACAGGCCCGGCACCACACCGGCCATGAACAGCGAGGCAATCGACACAGTGCCGCCGGCGGCCAGGGAGTAGAGCACCGAGTTGTGGCTGGGCGGTGTCAGCAGCGCTTGCACCGAACCGCTGACGGTCACCGCCGTGGCGAATTCCCGGGGATAGCCACGGCGTTCCATTTCCGGAATCAGCACCGAACCGACCGAGGCGGTGTCCGCCACCGAGGAACCGGAGATCGCGCCGAAGAAGGTCGAGGCCATGATGTTGACCAGCGACAAGCCGCCACGCACGAAACCCACCAGCACCCCGGCAAACGCCACCAGGCGCCGGGACATGCCACCCTCGGCCATGATCGCGCCGGCCAGGACGAAGAAAGGAATCGCCAGCAGGGAGAACTTGTTCACGCCCCCGGCCACCTGAATCATCAGCGCCTGGAACGGGATGTCGATCCACCAGGCGCCGATCAGTGCGGCAAACCCCAGGGCGTAGGCGACCGGCATGCCGATCAGGATCAACGCGATAAAACTGCCCAACAGAATAAAAGCGTCCATTCAGGCAGCCCCTTCGTTTTCTTCAACGAGGTCGAAACGCACGACCCGACGGTTGCTCTGGTCGCCGAGCAAGAGTTTTTCCAGGACAAACACCAGCGTCAGCACGCCGCCAACCGGAATCGGCATGTACGTGATGCCCACCCGCAGGGTCGGCAGGGCGCTCATGAACTGGTTCCAGGTGGACATGCACAGCTTGCTGCCCCAGATGGCCATGAACAGGCAGATGGTCGCCATCAGCAGTTGCGCGACAATGGCCGCAGCCTTTCGCAGGTGCGGTGGCATGCGGTCGGTGAGCATCGCCACCGCCATGTGCGAGCCGGACCGGTAGCTGGCGGCGGCGCCGATGAAGGTGAAGACCATCATCAGCAGAATGGCGGTGGGCTCCGGCCAACTGGAGCCGGTACCGAGCACGTAACGGGCAAAAACGCCCCAGGGGATCATCAGGGAAATGGCCAGGACCGACAGGCCGGCAACCCAGATGCAGGTCATGTAAATCCTGTCGTTGATACGCAGCAGCAGATTCTTCATCGGGTTCCACCGTAACCGGGCGCGCACTGACGTACACC
Source organism: Pseudomonas sp. EU05-FHT14B02 (assembly GCF_058791055.1). Lineage (NCBI taxonomy): Bacteria > Pseudomonadati > Pseudomonadota > Gammaproteobacteria > Pseudomonadales > Pseudomonadaceae > Pseudomonas > Pseudomonas sp. EU05-FHT14B02. Next base: position 9,090 of record NZ_JBYTDD010000052.1, read on the forward strand.
AACGTCAGCGGCGCCGGGCCTTTCTTGAATGCAGGGAGGGTTACTGAACGGCTTCGATACGCTTGATCAGATCGGCGTAGGGGGCGCCGTATTTCTCGCGGATCGAGGCAGTGGCCTCGTAGAAAGGTTTCTTGTCGACGGTGATGAACTCGACGCCGGCGGCCTTGAGTTTTTCTTCGCTGCTGGCCGATTTCGCATCCCACAGGGTGCGTTCCTGGGCCTGGGCCGCCTTGGCGGTTTTCTTCACCAGGGCTTGCTGCTCTGGGGTGAGTTTGTCCCAGGTGATTTTCGACATCACGATTGGCTCGGGCAGGATCAGGTGGCCGGTCAGGCTGTAGTACTTGGCGTTCTGGTAGTGATTGTGTTCGAGCAGGGTCGGCGGGTTGTTTTCCGCGCCATCGATCACACCGGTCTGCAGGGCACTGAAGATTTCGCCGGTGTCCATCGCGATGCCGTTGCCGCCCATGGCGTTGATGGTCTCGATGAACATCGGGTTGCCTTGCACGCGGATCTTCATGCCCTTGAGGTCTTCAAGGCTGCGCACCGGTTTCTTGGTGTAGATGTTGCGCGTGCCGCCGTCCATCCAGGCCAGGGCGACCAGGTTGAATTCGGAGTTGGTGATCTTGTCGAGGATTTCATCGCCCACCGCACCGTCGATGACCTTGCGCATATGCGCCTGGTCACGGAACACAAACGGCATGTTGAACACGTTCACGTCCGGCACCACCGGCCCGACGATGCCGAGGCTGACCCGGGCCATCTGCACGGCACCGACCTGGGCTTGTTCGACCACTTCTTTTTCCGAGCCGAGCACGCCACCGGCGAACATCTTGAAGGTCAGCGCGCCGTTGCTGTCGGCCACCAGGGTTTTGCCCAGTTGTTCTTCAGCCAGCACGGTCGGGTAACCGGCGGGGTGGATGTCGGCGAATTTGATTTCCAGTGCCTGGGCGGCACTGCTGAGGGAGAAGGCTAATGGAAGTGCAGCGGCGAGCAAGGTGCGTTTGAAGTCCATGGGGGTGTCTCCAGTTTTATTGTTTTTTTTGTTCAAGGCACAGCGATGCAGCAGGAGCGCGTTTCTTTTGAGGTTGCTCAGTCGTTGAAACGGGGTTCGGGTAGACCTTTGATGCCGGGGTCGAGGGCGAATACGCCACCGGCCAGTGATTGCGGATCATGGTCGTCGCCGGGGCGGATCGAAGTCACGAACAGCGTGTCTAGTCGAGGTCCACCGAAGGCGCACATGGTGGGTTTTTTCACCGGTACGGCGAGGGAGCGGTCAAGTCGGCCATCCGGGGTAAAACGGTGGATCAAGCCGGCGTCGTTGGCGCAAATCCAGTAGCAGCCATCGGCGTCGACCGCCGCGCCGTCGGGGCGACCACAGTACTGATTCATGTCCACGAACAGGCGGCGGTTAGACGGCGTACCGGTTTCGATGTCGTAGTCGAAGGCCCAGATTTTCTGGACCAGTGGATGAGAGTCGGACAGGTACATCGTTCGCCCGTCCGGGCTGAAGCCCAAGCCGTTGGGCACGATGAAACCGCTGAGTCGCGCGTCGAGCGGCCCGGGTTGCCCGGAGCTGTAGCGATACAAGGTACCCTCGGCGGCATTGGCGCCCATGTCCAGCACCATGCTGCCGGCCCAGAAGCGTCCCTGACGATCGCAGCGGCCGTCGTTCAAGCGCATGTCGGCGCGGGCATGGTTGACCTGGGCCAGTTGTTCACTGTCGAGGCTGCCGTCGCTGTGCGGATGCAGGCGGAAGAACCCGCTCTCCATGCCGGCGACCCAGCCGCCGTCACGATGACGGGCGATGCAAGCGAGCATCTGCGGGGTTTTCCAGGCATCCACCTGCCCGGTATCGGCACTCCAGCGCTGTAAACCGCCGGCGGGAATATCGACCCAGTACAGGGCGTTTTCTTCAGGCACCCAGACCGGGCTTTCACCGACCGCGTTGCGGGCGTCGACAATCAATTCAGCTTGCATGGCAACTCATTCCCTTGGCTTTTTTTGTGGGGATCAAGCAACGCGCGAAGGCTCAGTCACCGAACGGCCCGGCTGCGCAGAAGGCGCCGCCCTGATAGAGCCGCGCCGGGTCATCGGCGGCGGGCATTGGCTGGGCTTCGACTTTTTCGCGGAACACTTCGGAGCTGTCCTGGGGGGCAAAACCCAGGACCGTGGCGTAACGGTTGTCCCACCAGATGTCCTTGTTGTCGGACATGCCATAGACCACGGTGTGGCCGACATCCGGCGTATACAGGGCGCGCTCGAGCAGTTGGGTCAGATCGCCGAAGCTCAGCCAGGTGCTCATCATCCGGCGGTTGTGCGGTTCCGGGAATGATGAGCCGATGCGCACGCTGACGGTCTCGATGCCATAGCGGTCGAAGTAGAAGGTGGCCATGTCTTCGCCGTAGGACTTGGACAAACCGTAGTAACTGTCCGGGCGGCGAGGGGAGTGGGCGTCGATCACCTCGTCCTGCTTGTAGAAGCCGATCACATGGTTGGAACTGGCGAAGATCACCCGCTTCACCCCGTGGCGGCGCGCGGCTTCGTAGATATGGAACACGCCGCAGATGTTGGCGCCGAGGATCTCCTCGAACGAGTGCTCGGTCGACACGCCGCCGAAGTGCAGGATCGCGTCCACGCCTTCGACCAGTTGATGCACCGCCTGTTTGTCGGCCAGATCGCAGGGCACGACTTCTTCGCGATCATCCATGGCCGGTGCGATGTCGGCGATGTCCGACAGGCGAATCACATTGGCGTAGGGGCGCAGGCTTTCGCGCAGGACTTTCCCGAGGCCACCGGCGGCGCCGGTTAGCAGCAGGCGATTGAAAGGGATGCGGGCGGTTGCAGTGATTGTCATGGGAATCCTGGACAAACAGTTGTTGTTATTGGTTTGTTGTAGGTTGTCGTATGACTGTGCTGAAGTATCGTTAGGGTTTCCGGCTCTTGTCAACGCGACATTGGTGGTAATTGACGGAGGGTCGTTCCAAGCCTTCCAAGGTGCTCTTGTGGGAGCGAGCAGGCTCGCTCCCACAATGGTTCGGTATTTACAACAGGCTGATCGGATAGCTGATGAAAATCCGGTTCTCATCGAATTCGTTGGTGCTGAAGCTCTTGCGAATGGTTGCGTTACGCCATTTCACGTTGAGGTTTTTCAGCGCACCACTTTGCACGGTGTAGGCCAGCTCCGATTCGCGACCCCATTCCTCGCCGTCGGTAATGCTCCCGGTGTGCACGTTGTCACCGCTGATGTAGCGGTTCATCAGGGTCAGGCCCGGAACGCCCAGGGCGGCGAAGTTGTAGTCGTGGCGCACCTGCCAGGATTTCTCCCGGGCGTTGTCATAGCTGGAGTTGTAACTGTCGTTGGCCAGGGTGCCGCCGCTGGTGCCGTTGACCCGCATCCAGACGTCGTCGCCGGTGAGTTTTTGCAGGCCGACGTAGAAGGTGTTGCCACCATATTTGGCCGAAAGCAGGGCGAACGCGGTCTTGTTGTCGAGGTCGCCGGCCTTGGCATTGCCGTCTTCCTTGCCGATGAAGTAACCGAGGTTGGCGCCCAGGGTCCAGTCGCCGACGGGCTGGCTGTGGGTCAGGTTGAAGTATTGCTGCTGGTAAATGTCACTGAGTTCCGAGTACCAGACGCCGACCTGCGTGCGCTTTTCATTGAACGCATATTCACCGCCGCCGAAGTTGAAACGGTCCGAGGTAAACGCCGCTTTGCCGTTCATGAACATGTCTTCCATGCTCGCGTCGTTACGCGGGCTGTTTTTCTGGAATTGACCGCCGTAGAGCGTCAGGCCGCTGATTTCGGTGGAGGTCACCTGAGCGCCCTGGAAGGTCTGCGGAAGCGAACGGCCATCGTCGGAACGCAGGATCGGCAGCACCGGCATCCATTCACCGACCTTCAATTCGGTTTTCGAGATCTTGCCTTTGAGCGCCACGCCGAGACGGCCGAAATTGTCGGCGGGGCGGCCGTCGTCGTGGATCGGCAACAGTTGGGTGCCACCGGTGCCTTTGCCGCCATCAAGCTTCTGCGAGTACAGGCCCAGCACATCGACACCCAAGCCCACAGGACCCTGGGTGAAACCGGAGCGGGCATCGAGAATGAAGTTCTGCGTCCACTCTTCAGCCTTGCCCTGGGGGTAAGCCGGGTTGGTGTAGTTGCGATTGATGTAGGCGTTGCGCAGGTTCAACGTGGCCTTGGCGTCGTCGGTGAAACCTTCGGCCTGGCAGGTGATGGGCAGGACGAGGGCCAGGCTGCTGCAGCCGATCAGGCTGAGAGAATGGCGACGGATGAGGGTAGGCCGTGAACTACGGATGGACGAATTGCGGGCGAGCTTGCTCACTGTGACGCTCCCTTTCTTTTTGTTTTTATTGTTTGTTATACGTCGTCGTACAACATTGACGGCGATTATTTACAGGCCGTTTCAGTGTTGTCAATCGGAAGTTATACGATGACCTGTCTGGAAGGCGGGGGAGTGAAATGTTTGGTTTGACCCTGTCGCCGCGAGCTAGAGCGGATGCTAGTCTTGCTCAACGTTGTGGTCGGGGATCTGCATGGGCAATCACAAGATCGAGATTCGTCGCAGTAACGTCGAAAAAATCCTGCTGGGGGCGGAAAAAGTCTTCGCTGAAAAGGGTTTCGGCGGCACCGCCATGGCCGACATCGCCGCCGAAGTGCAGCTGCCGCGTTCCAACCTGCACTACTACTTCAGCACCAAGACCGAGTTGTACAGCGCCGTGCTGTTTGACTTGCTGGAAGTCTGGAAGCAGGACGCCCTGTGCTTCGAGATGTTCGATGACCCGCGTGTGGTGCTCAGCAGCTACATCCGCGCCAAGATGAACCATTCCCGCAGCCGGCCCTATGGCTCGAAAGTCTGGGCCAACGAAATCATCCATGGCGCGCCAACCCTCGGCGAAGCGCTGGACGCGAGCCTGTACGACTGGGCCAAGATGAAGGAAGCGAAAATCCGCCAGTGGGTGGAGGACAAACGCATCCTGCCGGTGGAGCCCTCGAGCCTGCTGTACATGATCTGGGCTTCGACCCAGCACTACGCCGACTTCGATCACCAGGTGAACATTCTCAACGACCATCAGCCGCTGTCGGACATGCAGTTCGAGAAAGCGGTGCAGACGGTGACCAGTGTGATTTTGCGGGGGATCGGGCTGGAGCCTTGAGATTTGTGCTGCATGGGCCGGCCTCATCGCGAGCAAGCTCGCTCCCACAAGGGAATGCTGTCGTACACAAATGTGGTGTACACCAGAGATCACTGTGGGAGATTCTATGGTTGAGGGAAAGCCCTCAACTGGCTTTTGGCTGATATTCGCTTTGCCCTTTCAGCAAGGC
>NZ_JBYTDD010000053.1:0-11809 GCF_058791055.1 Pseudomonas sp. EU05-FHT14B02
GATAGATGAAAGCAAGCCAAACACGCATCAAAACCAGTATTGCAGAAATGGGGGGATCCATAGATGTGGGAGCGAGCCTGCTCGCGATGAGGCTGGCAAAAATCCTGAAGATCTCTCAGGCTGACACCACAAAGAAACTCACGATCAACCCCATCCCCACGAACCACATCAACGACCGCAGCGTCGCCCAGTCCGCCAGATAGCAAATGATGTAGAGCAGCCGGCTGGTAATGAACAGCACGGCCAACACATTGATCGTCACCAGTTCGGCATTGCCGGCCAGATGCGCCACGATCACCGCCGCAGCGAACGCCGGGGTCACTTCAAAGCTGTTCAGTTGCGCCGCATTCGCGCGCCTGCCCAAGCCTTCCAGCGAATCGAGAAAGTCCCGGGGATCATGGTTGTCTCTCAACCTGAACCCGCCACTGATCTTGGCCACGCCCACACACACATACGGCAGGAAAATCGCGATCAAAATGCACCACAGAGCAACCGTCATAAAGCAGTCCCTTCTTCACGTTTCAGAACAGTCAAAATTTCATGACCAATATACCGATCAGCACCAGCCCACAGGCCAAGAGGCGCGGCCCGCCAAAAGGCTCTTTCAGGTAACGCATGCCAAACAGCACCACCAGAATTACGCTGATCTCGCGCAACGCCGCCGCTTCTGCAATTGAGCCCAGTTGCATCGCCCACAGCACCAGAGCGTAGCTGAACAACACGCAGAACCCGACAGCCAGGCCCAGTCGCCACTGCTCTCGCCAGAACAACATGAACGCGGGTCGTTTGCGCACCAACGCCAACAGCGGAAACGGCCAGGCACTGAGCAAGGTGACCCAGACCAGATAGTCCAGTGGATGGGACCAGCGCCGCAATGCCTGCCCGTCAATGTAGGTGTAGCAACCGATGCACAGGCCGATCAGCGCCACCACCGGCAACATCGACCAGGGCAAACGCGCACCACCGCCGCCCTGCCAGAGCAGACACAGCATGCCGAACGGGATCAACAGGATTCCGAAAATCTGCTGATGGGTCAGCACTTCCCCGGCAAAGATCAGCGTCAGCGCCAGCACCACCAACGGTGACAGGCCGCGCATCAATGGATAGACCAGCCCGAGGTCGCCGACCCGATAGGCCTGGATCAGCAAATAGCGATAGAGCAACTCGAACGCCGCCGAGGCCAGGATCCACGGCCAGATCTCCAGCGGCGGCACGCTCAGGAACGGGAACATCAGCGCAACAAAGAGCAGCGCCACGCTGTCCATGCAGGCCACCACCAACAGCCGCTCCGCACTGAACTTGATCAGGGTATTCCACGCCGCATGCAACAGCGCCGCCGCCAACACCAACGCCGTCGCAAGCACGGCCTACTCCTTTTGTTGTCTCCACGATCCCCGTAGGAGCGAGCTTGCTCGCGAAAAACGTGAGGACAACGCGCTCAATCAGAGAGCACCCGTCTTCGTTCACGTCCATCGCGAGCAAGCTCGCTCCTACAGGGGCCGGGTAGAGAATTGATTCGCCATATTTCAGTGTCTGTTTATACTGCAAGCGACCACGCCGCACTCAGTTGCGCACAAACTAATTCCAATAAAAATCCTGCCCGGCCCGCTCTCGTCGAGAACGGTCGTCGGCCTGCGTATGCCTGATCACAGCGTCAAGACTACCGACAGAGACCTTGCGCATGCCACTTGCTTTGCTTGCACTCGCCGTTGCCGCCTTCGGCATCGGCACCACCGAATTCGTCATCATGGGTCTTTTGCCCGATGTCGCCCGCGACCTCAGCGTGAGCATTCCCGACGCCGGATTACTGATCACCGGCTATGCCCTGGGCGTGGTGTTCGGTGCACCGATCCTCGCGGTCGGCACCGCCAATATGCCGCGCAAGGCCACGTTGTTGGGTATGACGCTGATGTTCATCCTCGGCAACATGCTCTGCGCGCTTGCGCCAAACTACGCCACGCTGATGGCCGCGCGCGTGATCACGGCACTGTGCCACGGCGCATTTTTCGGCATTGGTTCGGTGGTGGCCGCCGGGCTGGTGGCCCCCAACAAAAGGGCTCAGGCGATTGCCATGATGTTCACCGGCCTGACCCTGGCCAACGTGCTCGGCGTGCCACTGGGTACCGCACTCGGGCAATACGCAGGCTGGCGCTCGACCTTCTGGGCTGTGTCGGTGATCGGGGTGCTAGCGGCGATTGCGCAATGGGTCTGGCTGCCGAAAAACATCGCGATGGATAAAGCCACCCTGGCCAGCGAGTTCAAGGTGCTGGGAAAGGCCAACGTAGTGCTGGCCCTGGGCATGAGTGTACTGGCCTCGACCAGCCTGTTCAGTGTGTTCACGTACATTGCGCCGATCCTGCAGGACATCACCGGTGTCAGCCCCCACGGCATCACCATCATGCTGCTGTTGTTCGGTGTGGGCTTGACCGCCGGCAGCATGCTCGGTGGTCGTCTGGCGGACAGCCGCTTGCTGCCTTCGCTAGTGGGCATGGCGCTGGCGGTGCTGGTGGTACTGGCGGTATTCACGCACACCAGTCACTCGGTCATCCCGGCGGCCATCACACTGGTGTTGTGGGGGACGTTTGCCTTTGCCTTGTGCCCGATCCTGCAACTGCTGATCATCGATCAGGCCCACGAAGCACCAAACCTGGGTTCGACCCTGAACCAGAGCGCCTTCAACCTCGGCAACGCCGCTGGGGCATGGATTGGCGGGCTGGTTGTGGCCAGCGGTGCCGATCTGGCGGACTTGCCCTGGACCGGTGCACTGGTCAGCGGGCTGACCGTCTTGACCGCACTGTTTTTCATCTATCGCCAGCGTCGCGGTGTAGCTGCGCTTGATGCGGTGGGCTGAAGATCAGCTTGATGGTTTTTTGATTTTCTGCGGATCGGGTGCTTCGCTCTGATCCGCAGATGTTTTCGGCGGCCCGCTTTCGCTGCGAATCTGCGCATGGCTGATCAGCGCGAAAATAAAACTGCCACCGATGATGTTCCCCGCCAGCGTCGGCCCGGCGAACACCAGCCAGAAATCACTCCACGACAACTCTCCGGCAAATACCAGATACGAAACCTCCAGCGAACCGACCACGATGTGGGTGAAATCCCCCAGCGCCATGAGGTAGGTGATGAGGATGATGATCCACATCTTGGCGCTCTCCATGGATGGGATCATCCAGACCATGGTGGCGATCATCCATCCGGAAATGATGCCCTTGGCGAACATCTGGCTGGCGTGGTTTTCCATGACCTTGCGGCCGATATCGAGGAAGGCGACGTCGGTCTTGCTGTCGAAAATCGGCAGTTCCAGCATCACGTACGCCACCAGCAAGGTGCCACAGAGGTTGCCGACCAGCACCACCGTCCACAGCCGTAGCAGCCGGCCGAAGTTGGCCAGCGTCGGTTTGGTCATTACCGGCAACACGGCAGTCAGGGTGTTTTCGGTGAACAGTTGCTGGCGAGCGAGGATCACCGCGAGGAAACCGGCGCAATAACCGAAACTCGCGATCACCTTGAATCCTTCGCCATCCGGAAGACGTGAATTGAGCAAGCCCATGCCCATCAGCGACAGCCCCATGGTCAACCCCGCCGCGAGCGCCGACCACCACAACGCGGCAATGCTGCGCTCCAGTTCCTGGTCGCCCTGGGTACGGATGATCTCATGCAGCACTGCGGCACGGGGTGGCTGGCTCTTTTCGACTTCGTGCTCTTCTTGTGCCGAAAGGTTCGGGGTCTTGCCGTCTTGTGCCGAGTTCATGGGATGCGCAACCGGTGGCGGGCTATTCAGCTATGACCTGTGCAGCGGGGATTCCGTTCTGTAGGAGCGAGCATGCTCGCGATGGACTTGAGAGCACCACTGGGTGTCAGGTACCCAGTGTTATCGTTAACGACTATCGCGAGCAGGCTCGCTCCTACACGCTGGCGTCGTCCTTGAACTGGTCCTTGACGTACTTGATCTCGGTCCGGCCGTGAGGCATCGGCAAGCCGTCTTCACCGAGGTTCACGAACACCATTTTTTCAACGGTGAGGATGCTCTTGCGGGTGATCTTGTTGCGCACCTCGCACGTCAGGGTGATCGAAGTGCGGCCAAACTCGGTCGCCGTGATGCCCAGTTCGATGATGTCGCCCTGGCGTGAGGCGCTGACGAAATTGATTTCGGAAATGTACTTGGTGACCACACGCTGGTTGCCCAACTGAACGATGGCGTAAATCGCCGCCTCTTCGTCGATCCAGCGTAGCAGGCTACCGCCGAACAGCGTGCCGTTAGGGTTGAGGTCTTCGGGTTTTACCCATTTGCGGGTGTGGAAATTCATGTTCACTCCTGAGCGTCTTGCCGAATGATGCCGACCATCATGGCAGAGCCCGACCTAGAGCTCTATTGAGCATCGTCTATGGTCTCGATTACCGTTCGGACATTGACCGACAGAAACGCTTTGGAAGATCGGCATAGCCCGCTATAATCGCCACCGTTTCAAAACGGTCATCTTCAATTGCTACCGTTTCCCGCCACCTGTCCGAGGGGCGCTGCAGCAGGTTCGACCTGTCAGGCTCGGATGGGGCGTTGCCTGGCCTTCACTGGCTGGACACTAAACGCACAACGGCGCCCATTCGCATACATTACGAATGGAGGCTCTTCATGAGCGCTGTTATCACGCCTGCAGATTTTAACGATTACAAAGTTGCCGACATGTCCCTGGCTGCCTGGGGCCGCCGCGAAACCATCATCGCCGAATCCGAAATGCCTGCCCTGATGGGTCTGCGCAACAAGTATTCCGCCGAGCAACCGCTCAAGGGCGCGAAGATCCTCGGCTGCATCCACATGACCATTCAGACTGCCGTGCTGATCGAAACCCTGGTTGCCCTGGGTGCCGAAGTACGCTGGTCGTCCTGCAACATTTTCTCGACTCAGGACCAGGCTGCTGCTGCCATCGCCGCTGCCGGCATCCCGGTTTTCGCCTGGAAAGGTGAAACCGAACAAGAGTACGAGTGGTGCCTGGAGCAGACCATCCTCAAAGATGGCGCGCCTTGGGATGCCAACATGATCCTCGACGACGGCGGTGACCTGACCGAGTTGCTGCACAAGAAGTACCCACAGGTTCTGGACCGCGTCCACGGCGTGACCGAAGAAACCACCACCGGCGTTCACCGCCTGCTGGACATGCTGGCCAAGGGCGAGCTGAAAATCCCGGCCATCAACGTCAACGACTCGGTGACCAAGAGCAAGAACGACAACAAGTACGGCTGCCGTCACAGCCTGAACGATGCGATCAAGCGCGGCACCGACCACCTGCTGTCCGGCAAGCAAGCGCTGGTCATCGGCTACGGCGACGTGGGCAAGGGTTCGGCCCAGTCCCTGCGTCAGGAAGGCATGATCGTCAAGGTTTCCGAAGTCGACCCGATCTGCGCCATGCAGGCCTGCATGGACGGTTTCGAAGTGGTTTCGCCGTTCATCGACGGTATCAACAACGGAACTGAAGCAAGCATCGACAAGGCACTGCTGGGCAAGATCGACCTGATCGTGACCACCACCGGTAACGTCAATGTTTGCGACTCGAACATGCTCAAGGCCCTGAAGAAGCGCGCAGTTGTCTGCAACATCGGCCACTTCGACAACGAAATCGACACCGCTTTCATGCGCAAGAACTGGGCATGGGAAGAAGTGAAGCCGCAGGTTCACAAGATCCACCGTACCGGCGCTGGCGATTTCGACCCACAGAACGACGACTACCTGATCCTGCTGGCCGAAGGCCGTCTGGTTAACCTGGGCAACGCCACTGGCCACCCGAGCCGCATCATGGACGGTTCGTTCGCCAACCAGGTTCTGGCCCAGATCTTCCTGTTCGGCCAGAAGTACGCCGACCTGTCGCCAGCCCAGAAAGCCGAGCGCCTGACCGTTGAAGTGCTGCCGAAGAAACTCGACGAAGAAGTGGCCCTGGAAATGGTCCGTGGCTTCGGCGGCGTAGTGACTCAACTGACCAAGACCCAGGCCGACTACATCGGCGTGACCGTTGAAGGTCCGTTCAAGCCGCACGCCTACCGCTACTGATAGACCGGCTTTTCCTGTGTAGGAGCGAGCTCGCTCGCGATGGACGTCAACGATAACGCGTGCTGTCTGGATGAACGCGTTGCCTTGATGTTTTTCGCGAGCAAGCTCGCTCCTACAGGGGGCCAGCGTCCGCCTTATGAGTTTCCAAGGATATGACCATGTCCCAAGATCGTCGCTACAGCTTCGAGTTCTTCCCTACGAAGACCGATGCTGGGCATGAAAAGCTGCTCGCCACTGCTCGCCAGCTGGCCATCTACAACCCCGATTTTTTCTCCTGCACCTACGGCGCCGGCGGTTCGACCCGTGATCGCACGCTGAACACCGTGCTGCAGCTCGAAAGCGAAGTCAAAATCCCTGCCGCCCCGCACCTGTCCTGCGTGGGCGACAGCAAGGAAGACCTGCGCGGCCTGCTGGCCCAGTACAAGGCCGCCGGCATCAAGCGAATTGTCGCCCTGCGCGGTGACCTGCCTTCGGGCATGGGCATGGCCAGCGGTGAAATGCGCCACGCCAATGACCTGGTTGAATTCATTCGTGAAGAAACCGGTGATCACTTCCACATCGAAGTCGCCGCTTACCCGGAAATGCATCCGCAAGCGCGCAATTTCGAAGACGATGTTGCCAACTTCGTGCGCAAGGCCAAGGCTGGCGCCGACAGTGCGATCACCCAGTACTTTTTCAACGCCGACTGCTACTTCTACTTCGTGGAACGCGTGCGGGCATTGGGTGTGAACATCCCGATCGTGCCGGGCATCATGCCGATCACCAACTACAGCAAGCTGGCGCGCTTCTCCGATGCCTGCGGTGCGGAAATCCCGCGCTGGATCCGCAAGCAACTGGAAGCCTACGGCGACGACACCCAGAGCATTCAGCGCTTTGGCGAACAGGTCATCACCGAGATGTGCGAACAACTGCTGCAGGGTGGCGCTCCAGGGCTGCACTTCTACACCCTGAACCAGGCTGAAGCGAGCCTGGCCGTGTGGAACAACCTGAAGTTGCCGCGCTAAAAAGTCGTTGAAGCACAATTAAAAGATCGCAGCCTGCGGCAGCACCTACGACGGAATGTTAAATCCCGTAGGAGTTGTCGCAGGCTGCGATTTTTTTGCTTTCAACGCACTATTAATGTGCGGCAATCCACGGAGTTAGAGCATCTGCGGTCAGTTTCTGGCTCTTTCCGGTTTCTCGTCGTAATCTCAGCCTATGCCTTTGATCACGCAGTTAATCGCCGTGCTTGTCTTCACTTGCCTGAGCTTCGCCGCCCGGGGCGAGAAACTGCGCATTGTCACGGAGCCTTGGGCGCCCTATGTGTACGAAGACAACGGCAAATCCCTGGGCCTGGACTACGAAACCACCGCCATTGTCTTCAAGCGCCTGGGCATCGAAGTGGAGTGGCAATTCCTGCCATGGAAACGCTGCTTGTCGATGCTTGAAACAGGCCAGGCCGACGGCGCCCTGGACATCTTTCACAGCGACGAACGCGAAGCGACGCTGCTCTACCCCAGCGAACCGCTCTCGGAAGTCCAGTTCGTGATGTTCTACGCCAATGACCGGCCCCACCCGTTTCTCAGCCTCGATGACTTGCGCGGCCTGACCATTGGGACCTCGCCGGGTTACCTATACAGCAAGGATTTCAGCGATTCGACGCTGTTCACCCGCGAGCCGGCCCCCACCCATGAAGCCAACTTCGGCAAACTGGTACGCGGGCGAATTGACCTGCTGATCACCGACCGCCGGGTCGGCCAGCATTTGCTCGACGAACTGGGCATCCGCGACAAGATCACCGAAAACCCCACGGTCATCAGCCAGCAAAGTCAGTTTCTCGCGGTGCGGCGCAATGCGGGCATGGATCTGCTGGTGCAGCGTTTCGGCGCAGAACTCAAGCGTTTCAAGCGCGAGCCCGCCTACGCTGAACTGAGCGCCCGCTACGGCGCGGAACCGGCAGCCAGCGTGAAAGCTGAGAAGACCACGGCCGCAGCGGAAAAAACCGTTGAGCAGCAGGAAAGCGGCGCGCAGTGATAGCTCTGTTATACTCCGGCCTTCCCGCCAGGCTCACGCCCGGACGCTCGGAATCGTTAAAGGCATCTCAACCCCGCTACTGCGCAGCTTTCAGCCCGCGCGAGCGCTTGCAGACGAGCCTTCGAAACCCAGCAGGACCGGACGGGATTGCGTCCTCTTAAACGCCATTCGCGCCAGGCAAGACTCCCATTGGGCCAAGCCCTAACTAGAACAGGATTACTCATGTCCTTTGCTTCCCTCGGTCTCTCCGAGGCTTTAGTCCGCGCCATCGAGGCGGCGGGCTATACCGAGCCTACTCCGGTGCAACAGCGGGCCATTCCCGCCGTGTTGCAAGGTCGCGACCTGATGGTCGCGGCACAGACAGGTACTGGTAAAACCGGCGGTTTCGCCCTTCCGATCCTGGAGCGGTTGTTCCCCAACGGTCATCCGGACAAGTCCCAGCGTCATGGCCCGCGCCAACCGCGCGTACTGGTCCTGACCCCGACTCGCGAACTCGCCGCGCAAGTGCATGAAAGCTTCAAGGTCTATGCCCGTGACCTGAAGTTCGTCAGCGCCTGCATCTTCGGCGGTGTCGGCATGAACCCCCAGGTTCAGGCCATGTCCCGCGGCGTAGACGTGCTGGTGGCCTGCCCTGGCCGCCTGCTCGACCTGGCCGGCCAAGGCAGCGTCGATCTGTCCCACGTGGAAATCCTCGTGCTGGACGAAGCCGACCGCATGCTCGACATGGGCTTCGTCCATGACGTGAAAAAGGTCCTGGCCCGTCTGCCGGCCAAACGCCAGAACCTGCTGTTCTCGGCGACCTTCTCCAAGGACATCACCGACCTCGCCGGCAAGCTGCTGCACAACCCGGAACGCATCGAAGTCACGCCGCCAAACACCACGGTCGAGCGTATCGAGCAACGCGTATTCCGCCTGCCGGCCAGCCACAAGCGCGCCCTGCTGGCCCACCTGATCACCGCTGGCGCCTGGGAACAGGTACTGGTGTTCACCCGCACCAAGCACGGTGCCAACCGCCTGGCCGAGTACCTGGACAAGCACGGCCTGAGCGCCGTCGCGATCCACGGCAACAAGAGCCAGAACGCCCGCACCAAAGCCCTGGCCGACTTCAAGGCCGGCACTGTGCGCATCCTGGTGGCCACCGACATCGCCGCCCGCGGCCTGGACATCGACCAGTTGCCACATGTGGTCAACTTCGAACTGCCGAATGTCGATGAAGACTACGTGCACCGTATCGGTCGTACCGGCCGTGCCGGTCGTTCGGGCGAGGCGATTTCGCTGGTAGCCCCGGACGAAGAAAAACTGCTGAAAAGCATCGAGCGCATGACCAAGCAGAAAATCGCCGACGGCGACCTGATGGGCTTCGATGCAAGCACCATCGAGGCGGAAAAGCCTGAAGTGCGCGAGCGTCCGGACATGCGCAACCCGCGCAATCCACGTGGCCCGCGCGGCGACGGTCCGAACGGCAGCGGTGGCGGCGGTGGTCGCAAGGACAAAGGCAAGGACAAGGGCAAGGAAAAACCGGCCGGTGAACGCGGCGAGCGCCCGGCCCGCCAGCAGAAACCACGTGAAGGCACTCCGGCTCGCGAACAGCGTCCGTCGCAGCCTCCTCGTGCCGCCGCTGAC
Organism: Pseudomonas sp. EU05-FHT14B02; assembly: GCF_058791055.1. Lineage (NCBI taxonomy): Bacteria > Pseudomonadati > Pseudomonadota > Gammaproteobacteria > Pseudomonadales > Pseudomonadaceae > Pseudomonas > Pseudomonas sp. EU05-FHT14B02. The sequence goes on from NZ_JBYTDD010000053.1 coordinate 9,677, forward strand.
CGCGCCCCGGACGAGTTCCTGGACGACGATATCGATAACTTCGGCAACCGCGTCGACTACGTGCCGCAACAGAAGCCCGCGCAAGGCCGTGGCCGTCGCCCGGGTGCTCCGGCACAAGGCACCGCGGCAGGTTCGGGTGCTCCACGTTCCGGCAAGCCACAAGGTCGCCAGAACGGTCCCCGCAACAGCGATGGCGCCAGCACCGGCACTCCGCCAGCCAAGCGTAACGGCCCTCGCAGTGGCGCACCGCGCGACGGCCAGGCCCGTCGCGAAGATTCGCGCAACCGCCGTCCGGCCCGTGACGACCAGCCACGTTCGGAACCTGCCGTGCAGAACCCGCGTGGCCCGGCACCGAAGATCATGCACAAGGAGTCGAAGGCGGATCGCTTCCCGACACCTGAGCAGCTGGATCAACTGCCAAGCCGTCCTCGTGGTGAGAAACCAGCGCTGCTGACCCGCAATCGCTGAGTTATCGCTGCAATGAAAAATGCCCCGGTTCGAAAGAGCCGGGGCATTTTTTTGATCAGTGCAAAAACCTGTGGGAGCGAGCTTGCTCGCGATGGTCGTCAACGACAACCCTGGAAGCCTGATGCTCCGTGGTGCTCTCAGGTCTATCGCGAGCAGGCTCGCTCCTACAGTCTCAGCATTACTTCGCTTTTACACCTTCAAAGGTCACGTACATCTCAACCGCATCGGACGATGGGCCCAGGTCTTTCTGCTTGCCGAAGTCGGAACGCTTGAGGCTGAAAGTACCCTCGAAGCCTGCACGGTAGCCGCCCCATGGGTCCTTGCCTTCACCCAGGAACGTAGCCTTGACCACGATTGGTTTGGTTACACCAAGGATAGTCAGGTCGCCAGCTACATCGGCAGTGTCCTTGCCAGCGGCGTCTTTGCCAGTGGGTTTGACGCTGGTGGAAACGAACGTGGCTTTGCTGGCGTTCAGGAAGTCTTTGCTGGAGATGTGCTTGTCACGCTCGGCGTTGTTGGTGAAAACGCTGGCGGTGTTCACGTTGAACTCGATCTTGCTGTCTTCAGGCTTGGCAGCGTCGAAGCTGAACTTGCCGTCGATGTCCTTGAAAGTACCGGTGATGAAGCTGTAGCCCAGGTGGCTGATCTTGAAGTCAACGAAGGCGTGCTGGCCTTCTTTGTCGACCACGTAGTCAGCGGCCATTACGTTACCGGCGGACAACAGGGCGGAACCGATTGCCAGAGCGGCCAGAGTCTTTTTCAACATGCTTTGTTTTCCTTTGGAGTCGAGGTTGAACTTCAGGCTTTGCGACCCAGCATTCGCTTGAGGGTCACATCACGGTCGATAAAGTGGTGCTTCAATGCTGCCAACGCATGGAGGCCGGAAAAAATTACCAGCACCCACGCCAGGTAGAGGTGAATCACACCGGCGGTATCTGCCTGGTCCGGCAGTCCGGACACCAGCGCAGGCACTTCAAACCAGCCAAACACCGGGATACCGACACCTTCTGCAGTGGAAATCAGGTAACCGGCAATCATCACAGCGAACAGACTGAGATACAGAAAGCCATGGCCGAAATGGGCGCCCAGGCGCGTCATGCGGCTGTAGCTGGACAAGGTTGGCGGCGGTGGGCTGATGAAGCGCCACAACACCCGCAGCACCATCACACCCAGCAACACCAGGCCAATACTCTTGTGCAGGTCCGGCGCGTCTTTGCGCCAGGTGCTGTAGTAGTCGAGCCCGACCATCCACAGCCCGAGGGCGAACAAGCCGAACACGGCCAGGGCCACGCCCCAGTGCATGAAGATGCTGACCCAGCCGTAGCGGGAGGTAGAGTTACGTAGCTGCATTGCCTAGATCCTGTAAGTGCTGGCCCAAGACTATCGAGTTATCTATCGAATTAAAGCGGAAAAATTCGCTTGGAAATATCGAAAAATGCGATCAAGAGTCTGCAGCCTGCGAGTTAAGGAAAGATTAAAGGCAAAATTGTGAGAAAAAGTGAATACAAACCGGAGAACACCTGTATCAAAAGGTTTATTCGATTCTGGTCCCGGTTTTTCTCCAGGCAAAAAAACGCGGCCCTTGAGCCTAATGCCAGTCAGTTAAGCTGACTGGCATTTTTCTTTCTGATCGGATATTTCGGCGATTTGAGTCGGATGGCCCGG
>NZ_JBYTDD010000054.1:0-10834 GCF_058791055.1 Pseudomonas sp. EU05-FHT14B02
CTTGCTGAAAGGGCAAAGCGAATATCAGCCAAAAGCCAGTTGAGGGCTTTCCCTCAACCATAGAATCTCCCACAGGGAATCGCATTCCTGTGTGGGAGCGAGCTTGCTCGCAATGAGGTCGATAAGGTTTCAAGCCTGCCGATTGGCATACATCCGACACTCCGCCAGCAACGCCAGCAGATTCGGATCACGCTCCTTGGCTTTCAGGAACACCACGCCAATGTGCTGCTGCAAGCGGTACTTTTCCTGCAGAGGGATCAGCTTCACCCGGTTCTCGTACACCGCCGCAATCCGCCCCGGCAGCAACGCATAACCAACGCCCGAACTGACCATGCTCAGCAGGGTGAAGATGTCGTTGACCTGCATCGCCACCTTCGGCTCGAACCCTGCCTGCTCAAATACCCGCTTGCCGTCCTGATGAGTGGCGAAGCCCTGGGTCAGGGTGATGAAGGTTTCGTCGCGGACCTCGGCCAGGTCGACTTCGGTTCGCTGGGCAAACCTGGAGTCGGCGGGCGTGGCGAGGAAGATGTCGTCGGAGAACAGCGGGATCTGCTCGCAATCCGGATCGTTGACGCTGTCGTCCAGCGACACCAGGGCCGCATCGACTTCCATGTTCTTGAGCTTGTAGAGCAGGTCGGTGTTGGAGCCCAGAATCAGGTCGATGTTGAGCTCGCTGCGGCGGATCTTCAAACCCATGATCAGCTGCGGCACGGTCTTCACCGTCAGTGAATACAGCGACCCCAGTTTGAACCGTTCAGCCGAGAACCCGGCGGCCTCGCGTGTCAGACGGACACTTTCGATGACATCCTGAATCAGCTTCTGCGCCCGTTCTTCCAGCACATAGGCGCTCTCCAGCGGCGTCAGGTTGCGCCCTTCGTGCTTGAACAACGGGCAGCGCAGGGCGCTTTCCAGGGAATGGATCGCCCGATGCACGCTGACATTGCTGGTCTGCAATTCGGCAGCGGCGCGTGCCAGGTTGCCGGTGCGCATGAAGGCCAGGAACACCTCGAGTTTTTTCAGGGTCAACTCTTCATCGATCAGCATGGGCCGGACTCTTTTTGGGATGACTCGATTGTGCCCAATTACGCCGGGCCCGTCGTACAGAAACATTGCGCTTTTACGCTCCAGGCCTGAGCCTTGCGCGTTGCGGCAATGAAATTCGAGGTGAGCAACACATGTATCACGGGGAACGATTGAATGCCTGGACGCATCTGGTCGGGGCAGTGGCGGCGTTTATCGGTGGGGTGTGGCTGATTGTGCTGGCCAGCCTGGACGGCAGCCCGTGGAAGATTGTCAGCATGGCGATCTACGCCTTTACCCTACTGGTGCTTTACAGCGCATCGACCGTCTACCACAGCGTGCGCGGGCGCAAGAAAGTGATCATGCAGAAGGTCGATCACTTTTCGATCTATCTGTTAATCGCCGGAAGCTACACGCCGTTCTGCCTGGTGACTCTGCGCGGGCCGTGGGGCTGGACGTTGTTCGGGATTGTCTGGGGGCTGGCGCTGATCGGCATCCTGCAAGAGATAAAGCCGCGTTCGGAAGCGCGGATTCTGTCGATCGTGATTTATGCGGTGATGGGCTGGATTGTACTGGTGGCGGTCAAGCCGCTGCTCGCGGCGCTGGGCAGCGCCGGGTTTGCGTGGCTGGCATCGGGCGGCGTGTTGTACACCGTGGGGATTATCTTTTTTGCCCTCGATCATCGCCTGCGCCATGCCCACGGGATCTGGCATCTGTTCGTGATCGCCGGGAGCCTGCTGCACTTTGTGGCGATTTTGTTTTATGTCCTTTAAGGCTGCACCGGGACCAGGCGATCCAACTGCTCCCGGGCTCGACGGCTGAATACCTGCAACAGATCGTTCAAGGTGTGGGGCGGTGGTTCGGCGGCGCGGGTCACTGCGTACAGGGTGATGGGTAACGGCGGTGCCAGGGGGCGAATCGTTGTGGTGGCGGGAGAGGCGCCAAGGGCGGTGAATGGATCGATCACCGCCAGGCCTGCGCCAGATTCCACCATCGCCCGTGCCAGGGAGTAGGTTTGCACGGCGATGCGTACCCGGGGTGGGGGCTCGACCGCTTCCAGGTAACTGTCGAGCCGCGCGGCCAGCGGATCGGCGCTGGATAAACCGATCAGCGGCGCATCCGCCAGCGCCATCAGTGGCAACGGTTTGCCCGCATCTTCCTGAGGCCAGTAACCACTCGGCGCCAGCGCCACCAGCACGCCGGACGCCAGCGCCTGGGCCTTGAGCCCCGGGTGATCCGGGCGTTGCAGGGTCAGGGCGACATCCACTTCGCGCATCAACAGGTTCTGCACCAGTTCGCGACTGTGGGCGCTGGAGAGTTCGCAAACGATGTCCGGGTAACGCCCGGTCCATTCGTGAATGGCCGGCGGCAGCAATGACAGGGCCAGCGCCGGAGTGGCACCGATGCGCAGGCTGTGGCCAGGCTCGCGGCGCAGGCTCTGCGCCAGGCGTCGTACGCCTTGCAGGCTTTCGCTGACCTTGTCTACTTCGCGCTCCAGCTCCAGCGCTTCCGGGGTCGCCTGCAACTTGCCGCGCACCCGCAGGAACAACGGGAAGCCCAATTGCTGCTCGGCGTGCTGCAACACCTTGCTCACCGCCGGTTGCGAGACGTGCAGCAATTGCGCGGCAGCGCTGATTGAGCCGGTCTGGCGGATGGCCTGGAAAATCTCGATATGGCGAAGGCGCATGGCAAGTCCATAACCTTTGTTTATGGGTTTGCCATCTTTATGCATTGTTCAACGTCTGTCACCTGGCTCTAACCTCGGTGTCGTCTTCACAACGGTTTTAAGGACGGACATGGCTCAGCGTGTGTGCATCATCGGTGGCGGCGTGATCGGCCTGGCAACGGCCTATGCGCTGGTGCGCGACGGCTTCGAGGTGACGGTGGTCGAGGCACGGGACTCGCTGGGCAGCGAAACCAGCTTCGCCAACGGCGGCCAACTATCCTATCGCTATGTCGCGCCCCTGGCCGACGCCGGAGTGCCTTTGCAAGCCATCGGCTGGATGTTGCGCGGCGATTCACCGCTGAAGCTGCGCCCGCGCCTCGACCTGGCCCAGTGGCGCTGGATGGCGTCGTTCCTCGGCGCCTGCCGCCGCTCGGTCAACCGTGAGAACGCCGCGCACTTGCTGCGCCTGGCGTTGTTCAGCCAGGACACATTGAAGTCCTGGCGCGAGGATGATGGACTGGCGGGATTCCAGTGGCGGCGCAATGGCAAACTGGTGACTTTCCGCCAGAACAGCAGCTTCGAGCATGCGCGCCAAGGCTTGGCCGACCCGCAGCAACAGCAAGTGTTGTCGCCAGCCGAATGCACGCAACTGGAACCGGCGCTGATCGATGCGCCCTTTGTCGGGGCGATCTACACCCCGGACGAAGAGGTCGGCGACTGCCACGGTTTCTGCCAGCAACTGGCTGCACGACTGAAGGCGTCCGGCCGTTGCGAATTTCTCCTCGGACAAGCGGTAACCGGCATTCGCCACAGCAACGGCAGCGTCAACGCCATCGAACTGGGCGAGCAAGTGCTGCCAGTCGATCAACTGGTGATCGCTGCCGGTCACCGCAGTCCGTTGTTGGCGCTACCCTGGCTGCAACTGCCGCTTTATCCGCTCAAGGGCTACAGTCTGACCGTGCCGATCGGCGCCGGTCACCGGGCACCGGACGTGAGCATCACCGACTACGACCGCAAGATCGTCTACGCCCGCATCGGTAAGCAATTGCGAGTGGCGGCGATGGTCGACATCGTCGGCTTCGACCCTGCTTTGGACCCCAAGCGTCTGGCGCTGATCAAGCGTCAGGCCCGTGACACCTTTCCAAATGCCGGCGCCTATGACGAAGCCGTCGAGTGGGCCGGCATGCGCCCGGCCACCCCCAGCGGTGTGCCGTTGCTGGGCGCGACGGCATATCGCAACCTGTGGCTCAACCTCGGCCACGGCGCGCTGGGTTTCACCCTGGCATGCGGCAGCGGGCGTTTGCTCAGCGAGCTGATCGGCGAGCGCCGGCCTTCCATTGACCTTCAGGGTTTCAGCCACCGGGCCGCCTGAACACGGATTTCAGAAGAGGACACTGCAATGACCATTACCCGACTGCACAGCAACCCGCGCCTGTCTGGCGCCGTGACCTTTGGCGACCTGGTGTTTCTCTCCGGGCAGGTGCCGGGCGATGCCCTGGATGCCACCGGCCAGACCCGCGAAGTGCTGGCGAAAATCGATACCTTGCTGGCCGAGGCGGGCAGCAACAAGGATCATCTGCTCAGTGCGACCATTTACCTGAAGAACATCACCGAGGATTTCGCCGCGATGAACGAGGTCTGGTCCACCTGGCTATCGCCTGGGCAGGCACCGAGCCGCACCACCGTGCAGGCCGAACTGGCCCGCCCGCAGGTGTTGGTGGAAATCACCGTCATCGCTGCACGCGTCTGATAAACCAACACCGACAACGGAGAATAACAATGCAGAAAATCACGTTGCTCGCTTGTACGCTTGGCCTGCTGCTTGGCAGTCAGGTTCAGGCCAATGAAGCGCCACTGACCGGCACTCTGAGCAAGATCGCCAGCGCCAACAGCATCACTCTGGGCTATCGCGATGCTTCGGTGCCGTTCTCCTACGTGGGTGATCACAGCGGCAAGCCGATGGGTTACTCGGTGGATCTGGCGGGCAAGATCGTCGAGCGCATCCAGCAGCAACTGGCGCTGCCGGACCTGAAGGTGAAGTACAACCTGGTGACCTCGCAGACCCGCATTCCACTGGTGCAGAACGGCACCGTGGACCTTGAGTGCGGCTCCACCGGCGTGACCGCCGAACGGCAGAAGCAGGTGGCGTTCTCCTATGGCTTCATCTATGTCAAAGGCCAGTTGCTGACCGCGAAGGACAGCGGGATCAATAATTTCGCTGACCTGCGCGGCAAGAACGTGGTGACTACCGCCGGCACCACCAACGAACGCTTCCTGAAAAGCTATAACGTTGATCACAAGATCGACATGTTCGTGATCAGCGCCAAGGACCACGGCGAAGCCTTCCAGATGCTGCAGTCGGGCCGGGCGGCGGCGTTCTACATGGACGACGCGCTGCTCTACGGTGAGCGCGCCAAGGCCAATGACCCGCACAAGTGGGTGGTGGTCGGGGAGGAACAATCGCGGGAGATCTACAGCTGCATGGTGCGCAAGGACGATCCGCAGTTCCTGGCGCTGGTCAACGGCGCGTTGGCGGATCTGTACAGCTCGGGCGAGATCAATGGCATCTACCAACGCTGGTTCGAGCAGCCGATCCCGCCGAAGGGTTTGAACCTTGAGTTCCCGATGACCAGCGAACTCAAGGCGATCATTGCCAAACCGGTGAGTGATCCGGTGCAGTAGCCTAGAAATCACCCCAGAGTTGCTGGGCCACCGCCAGTGCAACAACCGGCGCGGTTTCGGTGCGCAGCACCCGCGGACCGAGGCGGGCGGCGTGGAAACCGCCGGCCTTGGCCTGATCGACTTCGGCATCGGACAAACCACCCTCCGGACCGATCAGGAATGCCAGATTTGAAGGTTTGGCGTGGCTCACCAACGGTTCGGCCACCGGGTGCAGCACCAGTTTCAACTCGGCTTGTGTCTGCTTGAGCCAGTCGGCCAACAGCATTGGTGGATGAATCACCGGCACCCTTGAACGCCCGCATTGCTCACATGCGCTGATCGCCACCTGACGCCAGTGCAGCAGGCGTTTGTCGGCGCGCTCGTCCTTGAGCCGGACTTCGCAGCGTTCGGTGAAGATCGGGGTGATTTCAGTGGCGCCCAGTTCCGTGGCTTTCTGGATCGCCCAGTCCATGCGTTCACCGCGGGACAGGCCCTGGCCGAGATGGATTTGCAGCGGCGACTCGATCTGCCCGGCGAAGCTTTCATCGATCTGCACCACTACACGCTTCTTGCCGACTTCGACCAGGGTGGCGCGAAACTCGTGGCCGGAACCATCGAACAGTTGCAGCGCATCGCCTTCGGCCATGCGCAAGACGCGGCCGATGTAGTGGGCCTGGGCTTCGGGCAATTCGTGCTCGCCGGTGCTCAGGGGGGCGTCAATGAAGAAGCGGGACAGTCTCATGCTGGGTCTCTGAAAAAGGGTGTTGGTCATGGAACGGTAGGGACTTCTGTGGGAGCGAGCTTGCTCCCACATTGACCGCATCATCAGCCCGGATCACGGAACCCCGGGTGGAAGTCCTTCGGCACCGCCACGCTGACGCTGTCACGGGTCGCGATGTCGATCCCTTCGCTGGCCACTTCGGCAAGGAAGTCGATCTGCTCCGGGGTAATCACATACGGCGGCAAGAAATACACCACGCTACCCAATGGGCGCAGTAACGCACCACGCTCCAGGGCGTGCTGGAACACCTTCAGGCCGCGACGTTCCTGCCACGGCCAAGCTTCCTTGCTGGCCTTGTCCTTGACCATCTCGATGGCCAGCACCATGCCGGTCTGGCGCACTTCGGACACGTTCGGGTGGTCGACCAGATGTGCCGTCGACGTAGCCATGCGCTGCGCCAGGGCCTTGTTGTTCTCGATGACGTTGTCTTCTTCGAAGATGTCCAGGGTCGCCAGGGCCGCCGCGCACGCCAGTGGGTTGCCGGTGTAGCTGTGGGAGTGCAGGAAGGCGCGCAGGGTCGGGTAGTCGTCGTAGAAGGCGCTGTAGACCTCGTCGGTGGTCATGCACGCCGCCAGCGGCAGATAGCCGCCCGTCAGGGCTTTGGACAGGCACAGGAAATCAGGTCGGATGCCGGCCTGTTCGCAGGCGAACATCGTCCCGGTGCGGCCGAAGCCGACGGCGATTTCGTCGTGGATCAGGTGCACGCCGTAGCGGTCGCAGGCTTCTCGCAGCAGCTTGAGGTACACCGGGTGGTACATGCGCATGCCACCGGCGCCCTGGATCAGCGGCTCGACGATCACCGCCGCGACCGTGTCGTGATTTTCGGCGAGGGTCTGTTCCATGGCCGCGAACATATTGCGCGAATGTTCTTCCCAGCTCATGCCCTCGGGGCGCAGGTAGCAGTCCGGGCTCGGTACCTTGATGGTGTCCATCAACAGTGCTTTGTAGGTCTCGGTGAACAGCGGCACGTCACCCACCGACATCGCCGCCATGGTTTCGCCGTGGTAGCTGTTGGTCAGGGTGACGAAGCGCTTCTTGTTCGGCTGACCGCGATTGAGCCAGTAGTGAAAGCTCATTTTCAGCGCGACTTCGATGCAGGATGAGCCGTTATCGGCGTAGAAGCACCGGGTCAGGCCTTCCGGTGTCATCTTCACCAGGCGCTCGGACAGTTCGATCACCGGTTGATGGCTGAAGCCGGCAAGGATCACATGTTCGAGCTGGTCGACCTGGTCCTTGATGCGCTGGTTGATCCGCGGGTTGGCGTGCCCGAACACATTGACCCACCAGGAGCTGACCGCATCGAGGTAGCGCTTGCCTTCGAAGTCTTCCAGCCACACGCCTTCCCCGCGCTTGATCGGGATCAGCGGCAGTTGCTCGTGATCTTTCATCTGGGTGCAGGGATGCCACAGCACGGCGAGATCGCGTTGCATCCACTGATTATTCAGGCCCATTTTCACTCTCCTGGAGGCGGTCCGTTACCTGCGCGGACAAACAATCGCGCAAGCCTATGCAATGCGTGCCACGGGGACAACCCATTGTGTCGAATCAGCTACTTTATCCAGGTCGATAGACGTTGCTGGCGGGTGTTTGAAGGCTGACGTATCCTTCGCGACTCTTGAGCCGTCTGGCTCGCAAAAATTGCTGTTTTCCTCGTGTAATTCCGGAGTTCGCTGAATGTCTGTCGGTTGGCTGCGCGCCTGTGCGCTGGTGGTATTGGGGCTGTTCAGCGTGTCTGCGCTGGCCAAGGATAAAACCGCGATCGTGATCGGCGGCGGCCTGTCGGGCCTGACTGCCGCGTACGAGCTGCAGAACAAGGGCTGGCAGGTCACCCTGCTGGAAGCCAAATCGAGCCTGGGCGGTCGTTCCGGCATGGCCACCAGCGAATGGATCGGCAATGACAAGGCTCAGCCGGTGCTGAACAAGTACGTCTCGAACTTCAAGCTGAGCATCACGCCGGCCCCTGAATTCGTGCGGACCCCAAGCTACCTGATCGATGGCGAGTATTTCTCCGCCGCCGATCTGGCGACCAAGCAGCCAGCCACCGCCGAGGCGCTCAAGCGTTTTGACAAGACCGTGGACGATCTGGCGCGCTCGATCGACGACCCGCTGAACCCTGCCGCCAACAACACCCTGCACGCGTTGGATCAGATCAACGTGTCGAGCTGGCTCGACAAGCAGAACCTGCCGGCCACCGCCCGCCAGTTGATCAACCAGCAGATCCGTACCCGCTACGACGAACCTTCGCGCTTGTCGCTGCTGTACTTCGCGCAGCAGAGCCGCGTCTACCGTGGCGTCTCCGATCGTGACCTGCGTGCTTCGCGCCTGGTCGGCGGCAGCCCGGTGCTGGCCCAGGCCTTCGTCAAGCAGCTGAAAGTCATTAAGACCGCTTCCCCGGTCTCGGCCATCAGCCAGGACAAGGACGGCGTAACCGTCAAGGTCGGCGGCGTCGGCTACCAGGCCGACTACGTGGTACTGGCCGTGCCGTTGCGCGCCCTGAACAAGATCCAGATGACCCCGGCGCTGGACGCACAGCATCTGGCGGCGATCAAGGGCACCAACTACGGTTGGCGCGATCAGATCATGCTCAAGTTCAAGACGCCGGTGTGGGAAAGCAAGGCGCGTATGTCCGGCGAGATCTACAGCAACACCGGCCTGGGGATGTTGTGGGTCGAGCCTGCCCTGAAGGGCGGTGCCAACGTGGTGATCAACCTGTCCGGCGATAACGCCCGCGTCATGCAGGCGTTCGGCGACAAGCAGATGGCCGATCAGGTGCTGATTCGCCTGCACGCTTTTTATCCACAGGCCCGTGGTTCGTTCACCGGTTATGAAATCCGTCGCTATAGCACCGACCCGTCGACTGGCGGTGCCTACCTGGCCTTCGGGCCGGGCCAGATCAGCAAGTTCTGGCGCCTGTGGGAACGCCCGATTCAGCGAGTAGCCTTCGCTGGCGAACACACCGACACCCTGTACCCAGGCACCCTGGAAGGCGCGCTGCGCACCGGTCAGCGTGCGGCCAGCCAGGTTGAAGACCTGGCGGCGGGCAAGTCGTTCGAACCGGCGAAAGTGGGTCCGGCCGCCGCAGCGGCGGGCGCTGGTGCGGTGGTGGCGAAGAAAGGCAATTTCTTCAGCAACCTGTTCGGCGGCTCGGATGACGAGAAGAAACCAGAGACAGTCAAGGCGCCAGAGCCGGTTGCGCCAGCCCCTGCGCTTGCTCCGACGCCAGCCCCGGCCGTTGCGCCGGCTCCGGTTGAAGCGCCGAAGCCTGCGACCCCGGCAAAAGCCGAGCCAGCCAAAAAGGCTCCGGCCAAAGCGGCAACTAAACCGACAGCCAGGACCGAGGCGAAAAAAGTCCCGGCCAAGGCACCGGTCAAGAAGGCTGAACTGGCGAAGAAACCGGCTGCCAAACCTGCTGCAACTCCGGCAACGGACACCAAGGCGCAGTAGCGTTCAGGCGTAAAAAAAGCGCGGCTTTAAAGCCGCGCTTTTTATTGATCATTTATCAGGCATGAGATATTCCGGCTTTGTCTGCGCATTGGGCTCCTGCAATCCACAATCTCGGTCCTACACGCTGCAGCGATATATCAGATTCTTCCCACAAAATAATCAGACATACATTATAGGTGGCGCCTGGAATTAAGCTTATGCTATTCAAAAAAATTTGGAGGGCATATGAAAGCACTAGCGGCAACAATAATATTGATAGCGCTTTCCGGCTGTAATTGCGGAGAGCTATTTCCTAAAGGATACGGTCATGAACTGGTCTATAAGTGCGATATAAATCCGTATGATCCAGATTGCTTGCAGCCACCTCCAGTTTTCACAGGTCCTTAGAAAAGGAAGTATTTGGCCATGGTTAAAGAGGGCCTAATGAAAATTTCCATTCATAAATCTGTTTACCATCCGGAAGTACTCTGACCAGCCTTTCCTTTGGCTTTGGAATGCGGCCAGGGACAAATCCAAAGCGAGCCCAGCACAGACTGCCCATCCGCCCATCGTAAATGACTAGATTTCCGTCATCTTGCATGACCATACAAGCGTTGTACCAAAGCGATTTATCAGCGCTATGAGAACTTTCGGCAATCCATAGACGCTTTCTGGAAGGATCGTATAAGAAGCCATTATTGCTGATTACAAACTGCAGTCGCTGATTCATTCTTTTTTGATATAAGGTTTTACTATAAATTTGATTGGCGTCCGCAACCCAAACTACAGCACCATTGTCGGTAATAACCAAATTTCCGTCAGCTTGCAACACCAATCGAAATCGTCCATTTCCGGACATAAGGTACTGTCCTGCCGACATCATTTGATTGGGAGGGAGCACCTGCGAGCCACTTGCTTGAAATGGGGTGTAAGTAATAGCCATGTTTTTTTCCTTGTTCAATGAACTGTTGAGCCCACATTGAACCAAGTTCAACTACGGAAATGGCGATACATATGTATCGCTTTAATAAAAAAACCGTTGAAGGTTAGCGTGAAGCAGAAAAGGAAGCGGCAGCCATCAGGTGTCTGGATCGGGGAGGGCGGAGCCTGCCAGGACGGCACCGGTCAAAAATGTTGAATCGAAGAGCAGAGGGGCCACTGACACCAAGGCTCAGCAACGTTCAGGCGAAAAAAACGCGGCTCAAGGGCTAATGCCGATCAGTTAAGCCCTCTCGCTTGACCTTTGGCCGCAAGAAATCAAAATCCGATGCCTGTACTGGCAT
>NZ_JBYTDD010000055.1:0-7715 GCF_058791055.1 Pseudomonas sp. EU05-FHT14B02
GTCAACGTCAGTTGGGCCATGGTCTGGCTCGGCGACATGCCGGTGGACCAAGCCAAGTCCGTATCGGGTAATCGAATTTCCGGTCAATTCGACAATGCCTGGATTCAGTCTATAAACGGAAACATGAGCTGGCGATTTTGATATCTTGTAAACACAAGAATGACGATTTAAACCAAGGAGTAAACACCACTATGAATCTGTCCCGAAAACTGCTCGTCGGCGCTACGCTGGCCAGCCTGTTGCTAGGCGGCTGCACCTCGAAAGTGACGGAGAAGGAGCAATATTCAGGCTTCCTGTCCAACTACAACAACCTGCAGGAAGTCGAAACGCCAAGCGGCGGCACCGCGATGCGTTGGGTCAGCCCTGCGTGGAACCCGAATGCCTATGACACCGTGGTGTTCAACAAACTGGAGCTCTACCCGGCCCCCAAACCCGATGAACGTGTCAACCAGCAGACACTGACCGACATTCAGAACCACATGACCAGCAAGGCCAAGGCTACGCTGGGTCAGAAATACCGCGTAGTGACCAACAGCTCATCCGCACCGGCGGGCTCCCGCCCCCTGATCATGCGCGCGGCGATTACCGGGGTGAACGCCGAGAACGAAGGCATGAAGTGGTATGAAGTGGTGCCCATCGCGGCCGTGGTCGGGGCAACCCAGGCAGCCACCGGTCACCGTGACCAGGAAACCACCCTGTTCATCGAAGCCGAGTTCGTCGACGCCAGGAGCAACCAGACTGTGGCCAAAGTGGTGCGCAAGGTGTTCGGCACCGAACTGAAAAACGAAAGCCAGCAGATTACCGCCAAAGACTTCAAGGCGGCGATCGACAAGCTGGGTACCGACTTCCAGGCCTTCCTCAAGTAAGAACAGGTTGCTCGCGTAGGAGCTGCCGCGGGCTGCGATCCTTTGATCTTCAGGTTATTGAAACCATAAAAAGGTCGCAGCCTTCAGCAGCTCCTATCGGCACAGTTCACTTCTTCATCCTCACCCACCGACGCATCTCGGCAGTGATCGCTTGCCGGGTTTTGGGCACGTCCACGCCGAGCTTCTCCCCCTGCAACTCGAACTTGGGTCGACCCTTGGCCCAGGCTTTGGCGAGACCGTCCTGGGGAGTCCAGATGCCCCGGTCCCAGACGATCACCTCGCCCACGCGGTAATGCCCCTCGGGTATGCTTCGCGCCAGGACGTTGAATGCAAACGTCTTCTAACCAGGCAGAGCACACGAGTGGCGCAGTAATTCAATCGGCGTTGAAAATGCCCGGACAGACGGGCCATGGGCGCGCCACCCGGCTGGCGCTTCGGGGCCTATACTTCGGCGGTGCAGTCTCATCCCCCGGAGAGCAGCCATGCGCAGGGTTCACATCATCGAAGCCGGAAATCCCCCGGGGCCGGTCAACGTCGTGGGTGAAACGATCACCGTCCTGGCCGGCGGGGATCTGAGCAAACCGTTCGAGATGCACATCCAGAAAGGCATACAAGGAGGCGGGCCGCCGCCACACTTTCATCCCTGGGACGAAGCGTTTTACGTCGTTGAAGGTCAGGTGGAAGTGACCGTCGAAGGCAAAGCCACCACCGTCCTGGCCGGTGGCTACGTGCATATCCCCAGCGGTTCGATTCATGCCTACAAGAACGTCAGCCCCACTGCGACAATGATCGGTGTGGTGTCCGATCCACGCGGCGGGCAGTTCTTTACGGCGCTGGATCAACTCAAGGTACCCGAGGACCTGCCGCGGATCTTGCAGATAGCCGAAAGCTTCGGGGTGACGTTTCTGCTGCCCAAGGCGATTTAGGCCGCACCGCCCTTGGCCTGCTGCTCCAGGTGCACTTGCAACTGCGGGTCGATCTGCAACGCCGCGGCCAGTTCATCCAGATAGTTGCGTTCGGCGTCCTGCTGGTCGTCCACCAGCATGACGCTGGCCAGGTACATTTCCGAGGCCATGCCGGGGTCGGTGGCCGACTGCGCGATGTCATAGGCATCCAGTGGCTTGGCGACCTCGTCGTCCAGCCATTGCTGCAATTGCGGATCGTCGGTGTGACGGCCGATTTCAGTGCTGATCATCTGCTTCTCGGCGGCATCGATGCGGCCATCGGCCTTGGCCGCGGCAATCAATGCCCGCAGGATCGCATGGCTGTGCTCCTCGGCCTCCGGGCCGGCCAGCAAGTCCACGGTCCGTGGCGCTTCCTGCGGCGCCGAGGCCTGACTGCGCTGCCAGGCCTGGTACGCCTGGAACGCCATCATGCCCAGGGACGCCAGCGCCGCATAATTGGTGCCGCCAGTGGAACGACTTTGCGGTGCACCGCCCATCGGCGAACCGCCGCCAAGCAAACCACCGAGCAAACCGCCCAACCCTGCGCCACCGCCGCCAGCACTGGTACCGGCCCCCCCGCCCAACAAGCCGCCGAGCAATCCACCCAGGTCGCCGAGACCGCCCTGGGCCGATGCGCCACCCTGTCGCGCCATCGAGCCCTGGCCGGCGCGCAGTAATTGTTCGAGCAGATCGCTGGTGTTCATGACGTTTGTCCTCTTGAAGGGCGTTTATCCAGTCAGGCAACGATAGCCCCCGCAGGCGAATGTGCCAGCACCGTTGGGCTGACCCTCCCGCGCTATCCTGGATTCGTCCGGGGTATTTTCTTGCGCCGCAGCTAAGATTCATGGGTGGTGAACCTTATTCCCGGATACCCGGTCGATACCTGCAACCCGACCCGGTTTGCCACCGCCCGTACGCGAGGTGACAACTGGCTTGCTTCATTCACTGGAGAACGCCCCTGTGATTTCAACCCTGTACATCGCCAGGCTCAAAGCATGGGGCGCCCATGGTTTTACCGCCACTGGCGTCGTTACCGCTTTCCTCGCCACCCTGTCCCTGCTGGAAAACCAGCCGACCCATTGCCTGCTGTGGCTGGGTGTCGCCCTGATCGTTGACGGACTAGACGGTGCGCTGGCACGCAAGGTCAACGTGCAGTCGGTGTTGCCGAGTTTCGATGGCTCCACCCTCGACCTGGTGATCGACTACCTGACGTACGTGTTTATCCCGGCACTGTTCATCTATCGCTATATCCCGTTGCCGGACTACACCTTGCTGCTGAGCGTGTCACTGATTCTGGTGTCGTCGCTGTTCTGCTTCTGCAACGTCAACATGAAGAGCAAGGACAACTACTTCCAGGGCTTCCCCGCCGCCTGGAACGTGGTTGCCCTGTGCCTTTACATCATTGCCCCGTCGCCGTGGATCACCTTCATTACAGTCATTGGCCTGGCCCTGCTGACCGTCACCCGGATGAAATTCCTGCACCCGTTTCGCGTGCGCCGGTTCATGCCGATCAACATTGCGGTGACCGCCATCTGGTTGCTGTGCAGCCTGTCATTGGTGCTCAACCATCCGCTGATCAACCCGTGGGTGATGGGGCTGTGGCTGCTGATGTCGGCGTACTTCCTGGGCATCTGCTTGTGGCGCACGGCGCTGGAGTGGTTCGACGAATCGAGGCTCAAGTAGCCATGGCGGTCCATATCGTTCAACTCGGCTCACCTCGTCGACCCGATGAAGGATTGCGCCTGGGCACGGTACGCCGCCCTCCCCGTGGCGTACCGAAAGCCGAATTCGCCCGTCGGGACTTTTATGATGTCTGGCAGCCGCTGCTGTCGCCCAGTGCGCAGTTGGTGGCCGAGGCCAAGGCTGCGCAAGATGCCAAGGCCTGGGAGGTTTTCCGGCGCAAGTTCAAGGCCGAGATGAGCCAGCCCGCTGCCAGTCAGTTACTGGATCTGCTGGCCGCGTTGTCCCATCAGACGTCCCTGGCCGTGGGCTGTTATTGCGAGGATGAAGCGCATTGCCATCGGTCGGTGTTGCGTGAGTTGCTGGCGGCACGTGGGGCAGAGGTTGTTTAGCTGGCATTGACACCGGCCCTTTGTAGGAGCGAGCTTGCTCGCGATCGCGGTGTATCCGCCACAGAAACTGCGACTGGAAGTCCATCGCGAGCAAGCTCGCTCCTACAGAGGTTATGCATGGCCACTCAACGCCGCGTGATCACCACCTCCAGGTACTCACTCGGCACCACCAGCGACTTGTTGCCCGCCCGGTTCAACCGGTTGATCAGCTCGGTCAAGTCGGTCTCTAGGGCCTTGGCGCCATCCTCGGGCAGCGCGGCGAAGGCCTTGTGCACCGGCCCGTACCACTGGCGGAAGGTGTCGATGAAATGCGCCGCCGAGCGATAGCGGAAATTGAACGTGCGACGCGTCACCTGGAGCAGGAATTCACGCTCGTCGAAATGCTCGTGCAGCCAGGCTTCGGTGCCCCAGCGTGAGGGCGGATTGGTACCCGGAGGGGGTGGCAGGTGCTGGCCAAGGGTCTTGAACATCTGGCCGACGAAACCTTCTGGCGTCCAGTTGGCCAAGCCAATCCGCCCGCCCGGGCGACAAACCCGTGCCAGTTCCGCGGCGGCTTTGGGCTGGTCCGGCGTGAACATCACACCGAAGGTCGACAGCACGGCATCAAAGCTGCCGTCGGCAAAGGGCAAGGCTTCGGCATCGGCGACCTGGAAGGAGACATTCAGCCGTTCTGCCCGGGCCCGTTCTTCGCCGCGTTCGAGCAAGGCGGCGACATAGTCGGTGGACGTCACCTGGCAGCCACGGCGCGCAGCCGCGAGGGTTGCGTTGCCGTTACCGGCGGCAACGTCGAGCACGCGCTCATCGCACAACAGGTCACAGGCTTCGGCCAGTTGCTCGCCGACGATCTGCAGGGTGGTGCCGATCACGGCGTAGTCGCCGCTGGCCCAGGAGGCCATCTGGCGGTTTTTCAAGGCAGTCAGATCAATAGGTGTACTCATGGAGAAGGTCTCTGGGTTGAAACACGAGTCGGGCCTGGCGGGCATTCACTCCGCCGTTGTCGGATCGATGATGTTCATGACCTGGGAAATGCGATTGGCGGGAAACCCGCTCACTCGAGCGTGCTCCCTGATCTGCTCTTCGTTCGGCGAGATGTACACGCAGTAGAGCTTGTCACCGGTGACATAGCTCTGCAGCCACTGCACCTCAGGCAACTCACGCAACGCCCGGCAGGACTTTTGCGAAGCCGCTTTCAAATCCCTATCCGATAATGCTCCGGCGCCCTGGATCTCACGTTCAATAACAAACTTAGGCATGACAACCTCTCTTTATTGTTCTTGATGGCAGGGCGGCACTCACCCTGTGATCAAACTATCGCCCTGACGAGCGCTGGCGTCCTGTCCGATCGTCGCCCAACCCTGCCCGATCGTCCGGAGATTCCACGGCGCGCGCCGAGGCGCTCACAATCAGAAATCCTTCCACGGGAAATCCCCAATGGACGCCCTGTCACAGACCCTGCGTGTCGTGCACCTGGTCGGCGCAATCTTCATCAACGCCCGGTTCACCGCGCCCTGGTGCTACCAGTCGCCCAGTGCCGACACGGCGGCGCCCTTTCTGGAGCCCGATGCAGAACGGGTGGTGATCTTTCACCTGATCACCGAGGGCGAGTGCTACGTCGAACTGGGCGACGACCCGCCGCTGCTACTGAGTGCGGGCGACGTGGTGATCTTCCCCCAGGGCGATGCCCATCGCATGTGCTCCCGACCGGGATTGCCCCCGGCCACGGGTGCGCGACTGGATGCGGTGCTGGCCCGCCGGCCCCGGCAGTTGAGTTATGGCGGCGGCGGTGCGGTCACCCGCCTGGTGTGCGGTTACCTGGCGTGCGACACGCGCCTGGCGGGCATATTGCTCAAGGGCTTGCCGGCGGTGGTGCGGGTCAATGTGCGCGGTTCGAGCGCCGGTGTCTGGCTGGAGTCCTCCGTGCGTTATGCCCTCGCCGAAGCCCGCTCACCCCGCCCCGGCGGCGAAGGGGTATTGGCCAAACTCGCCGAAGTGCTGTTCATCGAAGTGCTGCGCCTGTACATGAACGAACAGGGCGAAGGCCGCACCGGCTGGCTGGCCGGCGTGCGTGACCGCATCGTCGGCGCCGCTCTCAACGCCTTGCACAAAAAACCCTGCCACGCCTGGACGCTGGACGAACTGGCGCGCACCGCCAGCACCTCAAGATCGGTGTTGGCCGAACGCTTCCAACAACTGGTGGGGGTGTCACCGATGCAGTACCTGACGCAGTGGCGCATGTTGCTCGCCGCCAATCTGTTACGCAGCAGCAACAGTTCACTGACGCGCATTGCCGAAGAAGTCGGTTACCAGACCGATACCGCTTTCAGCCGGGCTTTCCGTCGCGAGTTTGGAGCACCGCCGGCAGCATGGCGGCGCGGACAGGAGAAAAAAATCATGGCCCACGGGGCAAGACCCGTGAGCCATTGATCGAGCAAGTTACGCCGCTGGCGTGCCGGCTTTGGCCTCCTCCAGCAACTGCTGAATCATTTTTTCCTGAGTGTCGTAACTACCTTCGCCGAAGTGGGTGTAACGCACCTGCCCCTTGGCATCGATCAGGTAGTGCGCCGGCCAATACTGGTTGTCGAAGTTGCGCCAGATCGCGTAGTTGTTGTCGATCGCCACCGGGTAGGTGATGCCGTATTCCTTCACCTTGGCCCTGACGTTGTCGATGATGCGCTCAAAGCCGTATTCAGGCGTGTGCACGCCGATCACCACCAGTCCGTCCTTTTCGTATTTCTTCGCCCACTCCTTCACGTATGGCAGGGTGTGCTTGCAGTTGATGCAGTCGAAGGTCCAGAAGTCCACCAGCACAACCTTGCCTTTCAGGGCCTCGTTGCTCAGGGCCGGCGAGTTGAGCCATTCCACAGCGCCGGACAGCGAGGGCATGGCGCCTTGGGCATCGCCCATGGTGCTGTCTGCCTTGACCTTGCTGACCAGGTAATCGACGACTTTCGGAACGGCTTCCAGCACGCCTTTCTCCACACGGTTGACACCTTCCGATGAGGTGTTGGCCAGCAACAGGTCATTGGCCCCCGTTGCAATCACCGCCGCACCGGCGAGCACCGCAACCCCGGCGCCACGGCGCAACCAGCCGGTGACCGGTATCGACGGCTTCAAGCGATTGACCAGGCCGCGCCCGGCAAAGATCAAGGTGCCCAGGGACAGCGCGCTGCCCGCGCCATAGGCCACCAGCAACAGACTGGTGCCAGCGTTCGCACCTTGCAGCATGGCGCTGGTGAGAATTACCCCGAGGATCGGCCCGGCGCAGGGTGCCCAGAGCAGCCCGGTGGCGACACCGATCATGATCGAAGCCAACGGCCCGGACATCTTGCGCGAGTCCGGGTCGATGCGATTGCCCAGCAGCACGAAAGGACGCGCCAGCCAGTCACCGACCCGGGCGGAGATCAGCGACAGGGCGAACAGCACCATCACCACCAGCGCCACGTGGCGACCGGTGTTGCTGGCCTGTATCACCCACTCACTACTGACCACGGCCAGGCTGGAGACCAGGGCAAAGGTCAGAACCATGCCACCGAGGGTGAGCAGGATTGAGGAGCGTGTACGGTCGGCCCCGGCAAACATGAATGGCACGACCGGCAGGATGCACGGGCTGAGGACGGTCAATATGCCGCCCAGGAAAGCGATGAGTAACATGGGATCACCTAATGCAAATTAGAGGGCAACACCTCACCACTGTAGGAGCGAGCCTGCTCGCGATGGCGTCCGGTCAGGCGACACATCTTTGACTGAACCATCGCTATCGCGAGCAAGCTCGCTCCCACATCTATGGATCCCCCCATTTCTGCAATACTGGTTTTGATGCGTGTTTGGCTTGC
>NZ_JBYTDD010000056.1:0-4743 GCF_058791055.1 Pseudomonas sp. EU05-FHT14B02
TCGCGCTCTTCATCGGTCTCGTAGGGCACGTCGACGAACTTGGCGCCGAGGGATTCGATCTGCTCTTTTACCGCCGGGCGCACGTCAGACGCTTCGATCACCGCCCCCAGGCGCTTGGCGGTAGCGATGGCCTGCAAGCCGGCTACACCGGCACCCAGAATCAGCACGCGCGCCGCTTTCACGGTGCCTGCAGCGGTCATCAGCATCGGCATGAAACGCGGGTAGTAGTGCGCGGCCAGCAACACAGCCTTGTAGCCGGCGATGTTGGCTTGCGACGACAGTACGTCCAGGCTCTGGGCGCGGGAGGTGCGCGGTGCGGCTTCCAGGGCAAAGGCGGTAATGCCGCATTCGGCCATTTTGGCGATGGTTTCATTGCTGAACGGATTGAGCATGCCCACCACTACGGTGCCGCTCTTGATCAGGGCGAGCTCGCTGTCGCTGGGGGCGACGACTTTGAGAATCAGCTCGGCACCAAACGCGTCGTTGGCGCTGCCAATGCTTGCGCCTGCCGCTTCATAGGCACTGTCGACAACGCTGGCATTAATGCCGGCGCCGCTTTGTACAGTGACCTTATGGCCCTGGCCGATCAGCTTCTTGATGGTTTCCGGGGTTGCAGCAACCCGTGTTTCACCGGTCTGGGTTTCGAGAGGAACACCAATGTGCACGTCAAATCTCCTGCGTGATCTTATTGAGTAAACCCATGCACTACGGATGGTGCGGCTGGGGCGGCCGATCAGCACGATCCCGCCAAATCAGGGCGGGGCGCGGCATTTTGCAGGCGAACTTTGTGCCCTTCAAGGGATTATGACGGGTGACGGAAAATTAACTACAAGTCACCCCGTGACCGAATGTCGCAACCAACCGGCTCAATCCCTTGCAGACCGTGCTTTTTAAGGATTCTGGCCGAAATTGAAGAATTTACACATCGGCCGTATGAATGATGCGGCATTGCCTCGAAATAGTGGCGCAAAGCCGCGTCATCAGGCGCTTGTGGGACGTTTGTACGACTTGTCGATACAGTTTGCTGCTATGCGACAAATACGTATATCTGTAGGGCTTTTATTTTACTGACTACGGGGTCAGGTAACCTTGTAGAGCCTTTATCCCTCTAGGCTGTAGCTGTACGCCTGATTTACCAACCAGTCGCGAAATGCCCTTAAAGACGCGGATTCGACCTTACGCTCAGGAATCATCAGGTAGTAAGCCTTGATGCTGGACAGTGCTTGGGGGTTGGCGATCACCAAGCGTTTCTCTTTCAACTCCCTTTGAATCAGGAACGGCGGAATCAGGGCAATGCCCATGTCGTGCATGGCTGCCTGGGCGAGCATGGAGAATAGCTCGTAGCGGGGGCCCGTCATGTCTCGCGGGACATTCAGGTGTTGGGAATCGAACCATTGGCGCCAGGCATAGGGGCGAGTGGTTTGTTGCAGAAGAGGCAAGTCGGCGATTTCCCCTGGCGTCAGACTGGTTTTGTTTTCGAGCAGGTTGGGGCTGCAAACGGGCATCGGATTTTCACCCATCAGCCTGTGGGATTCCGTACCCGACCAATCCGCGTCGCCGAAGTAGATGGCGGCATCAAAATCCGTGTCGGCGAACAGGAACGGCCGCGTGCGGTTGGTCAGGTTGACCGTCACTTCCGGGTGTTTCTGCTGGAAATCCTTGAGTCGCGGCAGCAGCCATTGGGTGCCGAAGGTCGGAACTACGGCCAGTTCGATCACGTTGGTGCCCTGCTGGCCCATCACGGACAAGGTGTCGCGCTCAACGGCATCGAGCTGAGTGGCCACCCGACGGCTGTAGGAGAGTCCGGCTTCCGTCAGCTTGACCCCGCGTCGCGAGCGTCGGAACAGTTCCACACTGAGGAACTCTTCAAGGCTGGCAATCTGTCGGCAAATCGCTCCCTGGGTCAGCGAAAGCTCCTGGGCGGCCTTGGTGAAGCTCTCGTGGCGCGCCGCGGCCTCGAAGCTGATCAGGGCGGTGGTGCTGGGTATCTTTCTGCGCATGTACGTCAACCTCACTAATGCATCGCATAAAAGCTCTTTTGCGACGTTTCGGAGTGAGAAATTAGCACAACAGTATGCAAAATCCTCGTTTGCCGTCGCGCCGATCCAGGCCTAGGATCAGTCCACGTTATTTGACCCGATTCGAGAGGACACACTCATGGGCGGTAAAGCTAGCTTCAACTGGATCGATCCCCTGCTGCTGGATCAACAGCTCACTGAAGAAGAACGAATGATTCGTGACACGGCTGCGCAATTCGCTCAGCAAAGCCTTGCGCCGCGCATCCTCGAAGCTTTCCGTCATGAGAAGACCGATCCGGCGATCTTTCGCGAAATGGGCGAAGTCGGCCTGTTGGGCGCAACTATCCCCGAGCAATACGGTGGCAGCGGCCTGAACTATGTCAGCTATGGCCTGATCGCCCGTGAAGTCGAGCGCATCGACTCCGGCTATCGCTCGATGATGAGCGTGCAGTCCTCGCTGGTGATGGTGCCAATCAATGAATTCGGTACCGAAGCGCAAAAGCAGAAGTACCTGCCGAAACTGGCGTCGGGCGAGTGGATCGGCTGCTTCGGCCTGACCGAGCCTAACCACGGCTCCGACCCGGGCGCGATGATCAGTCGTGCGCGCAAAGTGGAAGGCGGCTACAGCCTTACCGGCAGCAAGATGTGGATCACCAACAGCCCGATCGCCGATGTGTTCGTGGTTTGGGCCAAGGACGATGCCGGTGACATTCGCGGCTTCGTTCTGGAGAAAGGCTGGAAAGGTCTGAGCGCTCCGGCGATTCACGGCAAGGTGGGCCTGCGGGCATCGATCACCGGTGAAATCGTGATGGACAACGTGTTCGTTCCGGAAGAGAACATCTTCCCGGACGTCCGTGGTCTGAAAGGTCCTTTCACTTGCCTCAACTCGGCACGTTACGGCATCTCCTGGGGTGCGCTGGGTGCAGCCGAGTTCTGCTGGCACACTGCTCGCCAGTACACCCTGGATCGTCAACAGTTCGGTCGCCCACTGGCCGCTACCCAGTTGATCCAGAAGAAGCTGGCCGACATGCAGACTGAAATCACCATGGCGCTGCAAGGCTGCCTGCGTCTGGGTCGTATGAAGGACGAAGGTACCGCGGCGGTCGAAATTACCTCGATGATGAAGCGCAACTCTTGCGGCAAGTCCCTGGACATCGCGCGCATGGCTCGCGATATGTTGGGTGGCAACGGCATCTCCGATGAATTCGGTGTGGCGCGTCACCTGGTCAACCTGGAAGTTGTGAACACCTATGAAGGTACTCACGACGTCCATGCACTGATCCTCGGTCGTGCACAAACCGGCCTCCAGGCGTTCTATTAAGGAGAACGTCCATGGGCGCGCTATCGCATCTACGGGTACTGGATTTATCGCGGGTGCTGGCCGGGCCTTGGGCCGGGCAGATACTGGCCGACCTTGGCGCTGAGGTGATCAAGGTCGAGCGTCCGGGTAACGGCGATGACACACGCGCCTGGGGACCGCCGTTCCTTAAAGACGCTTATGGCGAGAATACCAGTGAGGCTGCTTATTACTTGTCGGCCAATCGCAACAAGCAATCTGTCACCATCGACTTCACTCGCCCTGAAGGGCAGAAGCTGGTGCGTGAACTGGCGGCCAAGTCGGACATCCTGATCGAGAACTTCAAGGTCGGCGGTCTGGCGGCTTATGGCTTGGACTATGAAACGCTGAAGACGATCAATCCGGATCTGATCTATTGCTCGATCACCGGGTTCGGCCAGACCGGTCCTTACGCCAAGCGTGCGGGTTATGACTTCATGATCCAGGGGCTCGGCGGCCTCATGAGTCTGACGGGGCGACCTGAAGGCGAAGAAGGTGCGGGGCCGGTGAAGGTTGGCGTGGCGCTGACAGACATCCTGACCGGGCTGTATTCGACTGTCGCGATCCTGGCTGCGCTTGCGCATCGGGATCACGACGGCGGTGGTCAGCATATCGATATGGCGCTGTTGGACGTACAGGTGGCTTGTCTGGCCAATCAGGCAATGAACTACCTGACGACAGGCAACGCGCCTAAACGCTTGGGTAATGCTCACCCGAACATCGTGCCTTATCAGGATTTTCCTACGGCGGATGGCGATTTCATCCTTACCGTCGGGAACGATGGTCAGTTCCGCAAGTTTGCGGAAGTGGCCGGGCAGCCGCAGTGGGCGGACGATCCGCGTTTTGCCACTAACAAGCTGCGGGTGGCAAACAGGGCAATACTGATTCCGCTGATCCGCCAGGCGACGGTGTTCAAGACTACCGCTGAATGGGTGGCTCAACTGGAACAGGCTGGCGTGCCATGCGGGCCTATCAATGACGTGGCCCAGATGTTTGCCGATCCTCAGGTCAAGGCGCGTGGGTTGGCTATCGAGCTGCCGCATGCGCTGGCCGGGATGGTGCCTCAGGTGGCGAGCCCGATTCGACTGTCGGAGACACCGGTGGAGTATCGTTTTGCGCCTCCTCTGCTGGGTGAGCACACGCTTGAAGTTTTGCAGCGTGTGTTGGGTCTGGATGCAGGGGTGGTGTCCGCATTCAAGGCTTCTGGCGTTCTCTGATGGGTCTCTTCTATATAGAGGGTGTTTCGGCTCCTCTATATAGGCACCCTTTTGGGGCGTTTTCTGCTTTCTGAAGCTTATTGATAGAAAAACTAAATCAGTGCTTGACGGCAGATTCTAGAGGCCTATAATTCGCCCCACTTCCGGCGCAGTCGAAACGGAAAACTCCTTG
>NZ_JBYTDD010000057.1:0-3899 GCF_058791055.1 Pseudomonas sp. EU05-FHT14B02
TGGTGGGGGGGGGGGAGATGTGGATAAGAGACGGGCCTGGCACACCGCTATCGCGAGCAAGCTCGCTCCCACACTGTTTTACGTATTCCCTCTTCTACCATCCCCTTGTTTCGACTTTCGATTTGCTCAATTGCGAGTCACTTCTATATTGAGGGAGTGCTCTGAACTTCCTGCCTCCTGTCGAGCTTGACCCATGGCAACTACTGATCAGCTGATCATCTGCGAGCACTGCGACAGCGTGTACCAAAAAGTAACGCTCGCCAAACATCAAAAAACCCTGTGTACGCGCTGCGGCGGCGTACTTCAGCGCTATAACGGCCTCACGGTGGAGCAGCGTCTTGCGTTGACCTTCACCGCGTTGATGCTCTGGATATTCGCCAATTTCTATCCGGTAATGAGCATCAACCTCAAAGGCGTGAAGAACAGCGCAACGCTCTGGGACTCGGTGCTGGCCCTGAGCCTGGGGCCTATCACCTTCATCGCTATGGTGGCGGCAATCGCTATGATCATCGCGCCGATTTTCCAGTTGCTGCTGCTGATCTGGGTGCTGGGCTTCGCACTCAGCGGGCGACGCTCGCCCGGATTCAAATTCTGCATGCGCTGGCTGGAAACCCTGAGGCCCTGGAGCATGCTCGAAGTCTGCCTGCTGGGCGCCATGGTCGCGGTGATCAAGCTCGCCGGACTGCTCGATGTGCTGCCCGGCATAGGGTTGTTTGCCCTGGCGGCGCTGAGCCTGATGATGATCCGCATCGCCGGACGCGACATCCGCGAACTATGGGACATTGTATGAGTACGCCTCCTTACGCCGACGAGCTCAACCTGTGCCTGTGCCACACCTGCGGCCTGGCCTGCGACATGACTTTCGAGCCCCACGAATGCGAGCGTTGCGGTGCACCGCTGCACCGGCGCAAAGCCAATTCTCTGGCCCGCACCTGGGCCTACATGATCGCGGCGCTGGTGTTCTACATCCCGGCCAACCTGTTGCCGGTGATGAACACCGAGATGGTCGGCAACGGCGCCGACAGCACGATCATGAGCGGCGTGCTGGAATTCTGGGAAGCCGGGGCCTGGGATATCGCCCTGATCATATTCATTGCCAGTATCGCGGTGCCGGGAGTCAAGTTCGTCGCCATCACATTGCTGCTGGTCACCGTGCAGCGCGACAGCGAGTGGGCACGCAAGGAGCGGTCGACGTTGTACCGCTTCGTCGAAGTCATCGGTTATTGGTCGATGCTCGATGTGATCGTGGTCGCCCTGGTGGCCTCGCTGGTGAAATTCCAGGCCCTGGCCGACATCGAACCGCGCCCGGGCATTCTGTTTTTTGGTCTGGTAGTGGTGTTCACCATGCTTTCGGCAATGAGTTTTGATCCCCGCATGATCTGGGATAAAGAACGGAAAAACCCACACAATAAGGAGGTCACTGATGAAGTCACAAGCCACTGACGGGCCACAAGCCCCCGGGCCGGCGCCGATCAAGACCCGCCGTTTCAGCGTTTCGCTGGTCTGGATCGTCCCGATCGTCGCGGTGCTGGTGGGTATTTCGCTGGTGGTCCACAGCTTTTTGCAGCAGGGCCCGACCATCGTTGTCACGTTCAAGACCGGTAGCGGCCTGACCGCGAACAAGACCGAGGTCAAATACCGCAATGTCGTGATCGGTCATGTCTCCGATGTAGAGCTCAGCAGTGACCAGAAAAGCGTCAACGCCACCATCAAACTGGAAAAGCAGGCCGAAAGCTTTACCCGCGAAGATTCGCAGTTCTGGGTTGTGCGGCCGCGCATTGGCGCGGGCGGTGTATCGGGGATCGATACACTGCTGTCGGGCGATTACATCGGGGCCGATATCGGCCAGGCCAACGGCCGGGCAAAAAACTTCATCGGACTGGAGAATCCGCCACCCATCACCTACGGCGAACCGGGCAAGCGTTTTACTCTGTTCACCCAGGACCTGGGGTCGTTGGACATCGGCTCTCCGGTCTACTACCGCAAGATCCCCGTGGGCCAGGTGGTGGCCTACGCGCTGGACCCGGATGGCAAGGGCGTGAACATTGAACTGTTCATCCATGCACCCCATGACAAGTACGTCACCGAAAACACCCGCTTCTGGAACGCAAGCGGCATTGACGTGAACGTCGGCGCCAATGGCTTTGCGGTCAAGACCGAGTCGTTGTCTTCCTTGCTGGTGGGCGGCATAGCCTTCCGCGCGCCCGACTACAGCCCCAACGATAAGCCTGCTGCCGCAGAGTACGCCTACGAATTGTTCGACGACCAACAAACCGCCCTGGCCCCGCCAAACGGCAAGCCGCAGTTCCTGGCCATGCGTTTCGACCAGGCACTGCGCGGGCTCAAGGTCGATGCCCCGGTGGAGTTCCTCGGTGTGGAAATCGGCAAGGTAGTGGCGGTCAATCTGGATTACGACGAGAAAAAGCGCTCCTTTCCGGTCAACGTCGGTATCGTGATCTACCCGCAGCGCCTGGGCCAGGCCCATGTCAAAATGCTCAAGGCACTCAATCATGACCCTAATAACGAAGCCGCTGGCGTACGCTTGATCGGTACCTTTATCGAAAACGGCCTGCGCGCCCAGGCCCGCACCGGTAATCTCCTGACCGGCCAGTTGTACATTGCTCTGGACTTCTACCCCAAAACCGACAAGGTCGCCTTCGATGTAAACGCACGCCCGGTCATGATTCCGACCATTCCCGGCAGCCTCGAGCAATTACAGGAAAAACTCGAATCCATGGTCGACAAGATCAACAAACTGCCGATCGAGCGTATTGCCGGCAATCTCGATGGCAATCTCGTCGAACTGCGCAAAGGCATGATGCAATTCAACGGAAAGATCTTGCCTGGCGTGCAAACCACTTTGTCGGAAGTCAGCAAGACGCTGGAAACGGCCAATTCGACCCTGCAGTCGGCCAGTTCGACCTTGGCCGAGGATTCGCCGCAACGGGAAAAACTGGGGCTAACCCTGGATGAACTGGGACGCACGTCGAGATCCTTGCGTGATCTTTCGGATTACTTGGGACGGCATCCGGAATCGCTGCTTCGCGGCCGTCCGAATAATGCCGCCCCCATGGATCTGCAAGGGCCACCGCGCAATTGAACACAGGAGCAACACCCATGGCTTTACCGCTGAAGTTCACCCTGCTCACCGCGATGTTGCTGCTCGCCGCCTGCCGCAGCGACCCGATTCAATTCCATACCCTGACCCCAGCACTGGAGGGCAATCACTCAAGAACCACCGTCGGCGTGATCCAGATCGAGACGATCAGCGTGCCACCCCAGGTCGATCGTGCGCAGATCGTCATTCGCGAGGGCAACAGTGGCCTGGCGATCCTGGAAACCCAGTGGTGGGGAGCAAACCTGGTGGACGAACTGCGCAGTGCGTTGGTCGATCAACTGAGCAACAGCCCTGTACAAGGCCGACACTCGGTGCGGGTCGATGTGCAGCGTTTTGACTCGGTGCCCGGCCAGTACGCCTTGATGGACGTGGAATGGCGCCTGCGCAGCGCCGGCACCGGCGACACGGCGCGGTTGATTTGCCGCAGTACCCTGCAAACGCCCTCGGGTGCGAGCATTGATGACCTGGTGCTTGCCCAGCAAAACAACGTCAAACGCCTGGCCGCACTGATCAGCCAGGCTGCCGTCAGACCACAGGCAAGCTGCCCTGCGCCCTGAATGGATTCCTCCCCAGGATTAACGGCGACAAGTTCGCCGTTAATCCGTCCCTCCTGTTTCCTGCGGTCATTCCCCGCGGCAGACGGCCCGCAGCAACTGGCAGCGTCAGATGCGCCGAGGCACACAACAAAAAGGCAGCCGGGCAGCGTAATGCCGATCAGTTAAGCCCTCTCGCTTGACCTTTGGCCGCAAGAAATCAAAATCCGATGCCTGTACTGGCATCG
>NZ_JBYTDD010000058.1:0-3146 GCF_058791055.1 Pseudomonas sp. EU05-FHT14B02
GGGTTTCGAGAGGAACACCAATGTGCACGTCAAATCTCCTGCGTGATCTTATTGAGTAAACCCATGCACTACGGATGAATGGGGCGGCAGGGACGTCCTGTCAGCACGACTCCGCCAAGTCGAAACGATCAATCATTTGAACACTGGCAAAAGTCGATTCGTTTCGTGCCTGGTCGAGCGCTGTCAGTGGTTTAGTTGATGACTGCTGCGTAGTCGCGAGCGTTGCCGGTTTGCGACTCATTTCAGAGCCGGAACGCTCGTCGCTTGGTGGAACACCAAAGTACTCGCGATAGCACTTGGAAAAGTGTGGTGTGGACACGAAACCGCATACATACGCCAGCTCAATGATCGACAATGATGTTTGCTTAAGCAGTTGTCGCGCTCGAACAAGACGTAACCTTAAGTAGTAGCGTGACGGTGTACAGTGAAGGTATTTCTGAAATAGCCGTTCCAGCTGTCGACGTGACAGATCAACGTATTCTGCAAGGTTATCCAGGTCGATCGGTTCCTCGAGATTGGCCTCCATCAACGCGACGATCTCCTGCAGCTTAGGCTGATGAGTTCCCAGCACATGCCTGAGCGGAACCCGCTGATGGTCCTGTTCGTTGCGTATGCGCTCGTAAACAAACATCTCAGAGATGGCTGCGGATAATTCACGACCATGATCGCGACCAATCAGGTGCAGCATCATGTCCAGTGGCGCTGTTCCCCCGGAGCTCGTGAATCGGTTTCGGTCCAGGGTGAAGAGACTCGCGCTGATGCTGACTCGTGGGAAAGCCTCCTGCATGGCGGCCAAAAATTCCCAATGCACGCTGCACTCGTAGCCGTCGAGCAGCCCGGCTTTGGCGAGCGCCCAGCTTCCGGTACACACACCTCCCAACCGTCTGGATTGACGCGCCAAGGCTTGCAACCAGGTGATGTGCTCGCGGGTAATCACGTTCTGGATTCCAACACCACCGCACACGATTACAGTGTCCGCCACTAATGGATTGTTCCACGAAGCATCCGGAGTGATCGGAACGCCGTCACTGGCCCAGACAGGCCCTCCATCGGGGCTGAACGTATGCCAGCGATATAGCTCTCGTCCCGACAACTGATTGGCCATGCGCAGTGGCTCTACTGCGGACGCCAGGGAAATCAGTGTGAATTTATCCAGCAGCAGAAAACCAACGGATTGAGTCGTACCGTCGGACACGGTGGAGTTCGATGACATCGTGGTCATGTCCTCACAAAGAGCGATTACGGCCTGAGACACAGGAGCTGGTAATACTCCCTAGCCTTGGCGTAGGGAGTAGCTTTGGCGCAAATACCTCCTTGGTTTATCCCACTGACGTCACCCTCGCAGCCTGCACAGGGTGACGGGACGTCACAAGGCCGATGAAGGAAATCGCCAGCGCCAGCCCAATGGTTGTGCTGACTTCGGTACGGTGTTCCGGGGTGATCATCATGACTGCCAGCGCTGCGCAAATGAACACAATCACCAGCCACGTCAGCCATGGAAACAGCCACATGCGAAAGGTCAGCTCAATGTTTTGCCGACGCAACATCCGGCGCATGCGCAGTTGCGACACCGCAATGGCCAGGTACACCAGCAAGGCAATCGCGCCGGAGCTGGCCAGCAGGAAGTTAAACAGCCCGGCGGGCATGAAGTAGCTCCACACGGTGATCGCCGCGCCCAGCACGGTGCTGGCGATGACTGCTGCACGCGGCACGCCCTCGGAGGAGGTCACCTTCAGCGCCTTCGGCGCATCGCCACGACGGCCCAGCGAGTACAGCATGCGCGAAGCAATGTAGATCGAGGAGTTCATGCAACTGGCCACGGCGATCAGCACCACCACGTCCACCATGAACTTGGCGTGGGGAATGTTCATGATCTCCAGTGCCCGCTGGTAGGAGCCTACCTGGGCGAGCAGCGGGTCGTTCCAGGGCACCACGGAGATGACCACGAAAATCGACAGCAGGTAGAACACGCCGATGCGCCAAATCACCGAACGCGTGGCCTTGGCAATGTTCTGCGAGGGATTATCGGATTCGGCGGCGGCGATGGTGACCGCTTCAGTACCAATGAAACTGAACATGATGGTGATGAAAGCGCCGACTACCGCCGACAGGCCGTTGGGGGCAAATCCGCCATGCTCGGCCATCAGGCCGCTCAAGCCGCTGACCTCCCGTTCGGGCACCCAGCCCATCAACACGGCAAAACCCACGCCGATGAAACCGATGATCGCCACCACCTTGGCCATGGCGAACCAGAATTCGAATTCGCCGTACTTGGAGACACTGAACAGATTGGTGATCACCAACGCAATGATCGACACCAGGGCGAACAGCCAGGCATCGATCTGGGGAAACCACTGGTTCAACACATGGCCGGCGGCCAGTGCTTCGATAGGGATCACCAGTACCCAGAACCACCAGTACAGCCAACCGATGGTGAAGCCTGCCCAACGACCTATTGCCTGGTCGGCATAGGTGGAGAACGAGCCTGTGTCCGGGTTGGCCACCGCCATTTCACCGAGCATACGCATGACCAGAACGACAAGCAGGCCTGAGAATAGGTACGCCAGCAGGACGGTCGGGCCAGCAGCTGCAATGGCATGTCCTGAGCCAACGAATAAACCGGCGCCGATAATTCCGGCGATTGACAGCATTGTTACGTGACGAGGCTTGAAGCCCTGTGCCAATTGGCCATTCGAATCCTTGGAGCTCGGGCTAATCATCGGGTTTTTTTTCTCTGCTGATCGACATTTAAGCGAATTGATGGGGGCAACGGATCATCATCGTTTCCTGCTGCCGCTTCCTGAAAGTGGCACCCTTCAAACGCTGCCGTAGTTATCAAACCCATCGTCGCGATGTGGTTATTTCCATGAAAAGAGGCGCCACCTTACCCGGCTTGTCCGATAATTCAGTTACCTGTTCACGCCACCTCCTTGCCTGATATCGACACGTGCCTGTTTAACGTTCACAGCGAAAACCAATAGGTCACGAATTGGTCGGGTGGGATTATTTTGTTTTTTGAGGATTCTGCTAAAGCAGCAACGAAGGGGGATTGCAGATTCCCAAACCCCACTGCAGGTTGTTGTAGTTGGACAGGAAGCCTGAATATTGCTCCTTCTCCGTCACTTTCGAGGTGCAGCCGCCTAGCA
>NZ_JBYTDD010000059.1:0-1959 GCF_058791055.1 Pseudomonas sp. EU05-FHT14B02
GTCGAGCTGCATGCCTCAGCCCCGCACTATGTCCTGCCTCATCGGCGAGAGGAGCGCATTTATCCCCGGGCCATCCGGCTCAAATCGCCGAAATATCCGATCAGAAAGAAAAATGCCAGTCAGCTTAACTGACTGGCATTAGTCCATGCGCCGGTTTATTTGTTTCTAGGCTGCTTTTGCGGCCTGGGCAGCACGCACCACCGCCGCCAACCGCTTGAGCCCCTCATCCAGCCGCGCCGGATCAATGTGGCTGAAGTTCAATCGCAGATACCCCGGATGGTTGTCCGGCTCGGGGAAGAACGGCTCCCCCGGCATGAACGCCACGTCGTTGGCCAGCGCGGCATTCAGCAAGGTGCGGGTGTCTTGCGGCTGCTTGAGTTTCAACCAGAAGAACAGCCCGCCCTGCGGCACGTTCCAGTCCGCCAGGTCGGAGAAGTGCGTTTCCAGCGCAGCCTGAAATGCATCCCGACGCCCCCGATAAAAATCGCGCAACTCACTACGGTGTTGCTGATATTTTTCGGTGCCGATCCATTGCAGCGCCTGCCACTGGCCGATCCGATTGGTGTGCAAATCCGCCGACTGCTTGAGTTTCAACAGATGCGGAAACAGGTCCGGGCTGGCTATCAAGTAGCCGACACGTAAACCCGGCAACAGGGTTTTCGACACGGTCCCGGTATAGATCCAGCTGGCCTTCTTCAAGCGACTGACAATCGGCGTAGCGCTGCCACCGTCGAAGGTCAGCTCGCGGTAAGGCTCGTCCTCAATCAGCGTCACGCCAAACTCATCGAGCAATGCCGCCACCGCGTTGCGTTTGGCTTCGCTGTAACGCACCGCCGATGGATTCTGGAAGGTCGGGATCAGGTAGATGAAAGCCGGGCGATGTTGCTCCAGGCGAGCGCGTAGCGCCGTCAAGTTCGGTCCGTCAGCCTCCAGCGGCACGGTCAGGCAGTCGGCACCGAACAGCTGGAAAATCTGCAATGCCGCCAGATAAGTCGGCGCTTCGAGCAGGATTTCGGTGCCCTTGTCGATGTACAGCTTGGCGGCCAGGTCGAGGGTCTGCTGTGAGCCGCTGACCACCAGTACCTGGCTTGCCTCACATGGCACTCCCAACGCTCGCGCCTCGGCGGCCAGCGCTTCGCGCAACGCCGGTTCGCCCTCGCTCATGCCGTATTGGCCCATGGAAACCGGCATCTCGGTCCACTCGACCTTCGGCAACATGGTTTCGGCCGGCAAGCCGCCGGCAAACGACATCACCTGCGGACGTTGGGCCGCAGCGAGGATTTCACGGATCAAAGAACTTTTAAGGCGTGAGACACGTTCGGAAAAAGCCATGGGGATCACCGGTAGCGAGGCATGTGAAAAATGAGTCAAACTTGTTGACCGAAATTACGCCTCCCCGAACGGATACGTCAATATGCTTGACCTTAAAAACCCGCTTTCCCAGCAGCAAGCCATGGAAGCGTTTTTCTTCGGCTACCAGGCCTTCACCGCCAAGGCCGATGAAATGCTCGAACGTCGCGGCCTGAGTCGGGTGCATCAGCGCATCGTGTTTTTCATCGCCCGCTATCCGAACCTGAGTGTCAAGGAACTGCTGGCTTTACTCGGTGTGAGCAAGCAGGCGTTGAACATGCCGTTGCGTCAGTTGGTCGAGATGCATCTGGTGGACAGCGTCGCGTCCGAGTCGGACAAGCGTAAGCGGCTGCTGGAACTGACCGATGACGGCGCTCGTTTCGAACAGTCGTTGCGCCGTGAGCAGGTGAAATTGCTGGAGCGGGTGTTTGCCGAGGCCGGGGAGACAGCGGTGAATGGGTGGTTGACGGTGAACCTGGCGTTGGGAAAAGGCCAGTTGTCGGCAGACTGAGTATTCAATCTGCTGGATTTGCAGTGGCTGAACCGATGCCTTCGCGAGCAAGCCCGCTCCCACAGGTGACCGCATTCCCCTGTGGGAGCGGGCTTGCT
>NZ_JBYTDD010000060.1:0-1824 GCF_058791055.1 Pseudomonas sp. EU05-FHT14B02
GGCCAACATGGGTTTCGGCCTGCACACCCTCAGCACCCACGAACACAACGGCCACTCCCCGGCGGAAAGCGACGGCTTTTCCAATGCGTTTTTCTTTCCGGGGCAGTACTACGACTATCGCTGGCCGATCCAGCTGGCCGGTTACGACAGCATCAACACCAGCGCTCAGGATCCACGCGCGGCGTTCCCCTGCGCCCCGGGCGAAACCCTGTATGTCAACGATGCCACACCGGGCCTCAAGACCTGCAACAACGGCAGCATCAAGATCCGTGGCGACTGGCGCGAAACCATGAGCACCCACTGGTTCCACGACCACATGCTCGATTTCACCGCGCAGAACGTCTACAAGGGCAACGCGGTGATGATGAACTACTACAGCGCCCTGGATCGTGGCAACGAAGCGCTGCAAGACGGCGTCAACCTGCGCCTGCCCAGCGGTTCGGCGTTGCCCTGGGGCAACCGCGACTATGACGTCAACCTGCTGCTGGCCGACAAGGCCTGGGACGCCAATGGCCAATTGTGGTTCAACCCGTTCAACACCGACGGTTTTCTCGGCGACCAGCTCCTGGTCAACTGGCAGTACCAGCCACGCCTGAAGGTACGGGCGCGCAGCTATCGCTTCCGCATCCTCAATGGCTCGGTGTCACGTTTCTTCAGGATCGCACTGGTGCGTGAAATCGTCGGCACTGGTGGCGAATTCCCCGGCCCGGCAGGTTCCGGCCTGTCCTATACCCGCGTGCCGTTCCACATGATCGCCAACGACGGCAACCTCATGGAACACGCCGTGCCGTTCGACGGCAGCATGGACCTGGACGCCGACGGCGATGTACAGGACCACAACGCCATCCTGCCCGCCCTGGGCATCGCCGAGCGTTACGACATCATCGTCAACTTCGCGAAAAACGGGATCAGCACAGGCGACAAGCTGTACTTCGTCAACCTGATGGAGCACCACAACGGCAAGGGGCCGGAGAGTTTGCCGCTGAGCCTGGCCGATGTCCTGTCCGGCAAGTACAAGGCGGTGCTCAAGCTCGGCAGTAACGGGCTGCAATGGGACGCCGGCGACCCGGTGGTGGGCAAGTTCATGCAGATGGTGGTCCAGCCTTATGCCGGCCAGGACGTGAGCATGAACCCCGCCGACTACGAACCCGCCAAGCCGGGCAAGCCGGTGGGTAAAACCATGCTTCCGCTGACCCTCAACCGTGACGACCCGACGGTGCAGGCCAA
The DNA here is from genome assembly GCF_058791055.1 of Pseudomonas sp. EU05-FHT14B02. Lineage (NCBI taxonomy): Bacteria > Pseudomonadati > Pseudomonadota > Gammaproteobacteria > Pseudomonadales > Pseudomonadaceae > Pseudomonas > Pseudomonas sp. EU05-FHT14B02. Next base: position 1,228 of record NZ_JBYTDD010000060.1, read on the forward strand.
ACTGAAACTGGCGCGCCATCGCGAGTTCATCTTCGGCCGCTCCGACGGTACCGACGAAGCCCCCTGGACGATCAAGACCGACGGCGGTTTAGGCTTCCAGATGGACCCTCGGATCATCAGCGCCGCTCCGCAACTGGCCACCGGCCCGACCGCTGCCGGGTTCTCCGGCGACGGCACTCTGGAAGTATGGAAAATCAGGAACGGCGGCAACGGCTGGAACCACCCGGTGCACGTGCACTTCGAAGAAGGCATCGTCCTCAACCGCGACGGCAAGGCACCACCGGAATGGGAAAAATGGGCGCGCAAGGACGTCTATCGCATCGGCGAGGGCATCGACAGCTCGGTGGACGTGGACATTGCGATCCGCTTCCGTGAGTTCGCCGGGACCTACATGGAGCATTGCCATAATACCCAGCACGAGGACACCTCCATGTTGCTGCGCTGGGATGTCGAGCACCCCGGCCAGTTCCAGTTGATGCCAACGCCCCTGCCCGGCTGGGACGGCGTCACCTACGTCAATTCCGCCGCGCTGCCGACCTTCCGCACTGGCGATACACGTGTCGAGGACCCCGATAACCAAAAACCGATCGCCAACGC
>NZ_JBYTDD010000061.1:0-1650 GCF_058791055.1 Pseudomonas sp. EU05-FHT14B02
CGGCAGCCTGCCGGTGACGGTGGGTAACGACGTTTACACCGGCCCGACCACCGTGACTGAATCCATCAAGGATGCAGCCGGCGGCAACCTCGAAGCGATCAACCCGATCAAGACCCCGGTGCAAACCACGGTCAACGACGTCAACGACACCACCACCGTGACCCTGACCGCCACGCCGAGCGTGGACGAGAACGGCACCATTACCTACACCGCCACGCTGACCGACAAGAACGGCGCCCCGGTCACCGCGCAAAACGGTCCGGTGACCGTGACCCTCGACAGCGGCAAGGTCATCACCATCGCCGAAGGCCAGAGCTCCGGCAGCCTGCCGGTGACGGTGGGTAACGACGTTTACACCGGTCCAACCACCGTGACCGAGTCGATTAAGTCGGCTGACGGCGGCAACCTGGAATTGGTGTCGCCAAACACAATGCCAGTCACCACCACAGTCAATGACGTCAACGACACCACCACGGTGACCCTGACCGCCACCCCGAGCGTGGACGAAAACGGCACCATTACCTACACCGCCACGCTGACCGACAAGAACGGCGCCCCGGTCACCGCGCAAAACGGTCCAGTCACCGTGACCCTCGACAGCGGCAAGGTGATCACCATTGCCGAAGGCCAGAGTTCCGGCAGCCTGCCGGTCACCGTCGGCAACGACGTCTACCAAGGTCCAACCACCGTCACCGAATCCATCAAGGACGCGGTCGGCGGCAACCTCGAAGCGATCAACCCGATCAAGACCCCGGTGCAAACCACGGTCAACGACGTCAACGACACCACCACCGTGACCCTGACCGCCACCCCGAGCGTGGACGAGAACGGCACCATCACTTACACCGCCACGCTGACCGATGCCCAGGGCAAACCAGTGACCGCGCAGAACGGTCCAGTGACCGTGACGTTGGACAGCGGCAAGGTCATCACCATCGCCGAAGGCCAGAGCTCCGGCAGCCTGCCGGTCACCGTCGGCAACGACGTCTACCAAGGTCCAACCACCGTCACCGAGTCGATTAAGTCGGCTGACGGCGGCAACCTGGAATTGGTGTCGCCAAACACAACGCCAGTCACCACCACGGTCAACGATGTCAACGACACCACCACCGTGACCCTGACCGCCACGCCGAGCGTGGACGAGAACGGCACCATCACCTACACCGCGACGCTGACCGATGCCCAGGGCAAACCGGTCACCGCGCAGAACGGCCCGGTCACCGTGACCCTCGACAGCGGCAAGGTGATCACCATTGCCGAAGGCCAGAGCTCCGGCAGCCTGCCGGTGACGGTGGGCAATGACGTTTACACCGGTCCAACCACCGTGACCGAGTCGATTACGTCGGCCGACGGCGGCAATCTGGAAGCGATCAACCCGATCAAGACCCCGGTGCAAACTACGGTCAATGACGTCAACGACACCACCACCGTGACCCTGACCGCCACCCCGAGCGTGAATGAAAACGGCACCATCACTTACACCGCCACCCTGACCGACAAGAACGGTGCCCCGGTCACCGCGCAGAACGGTCCAGTCACCGTGACCCTCGACAGCGGCAAGGTCATCACCATCGCCGAAGGCCAGAGCTCCGGCAGCCTGCCGGTGACGGTGGGTAACGACGTTTACACCGGCCCGACCACCGTGACTGA
>NZ_JBYTDD010000062.1:0-1578 GCF_058791055.1 Pseudomonas sp. EU05-FHT14B02
GGCATGTCCGCGCCGCCGATCGGGATGATGATCAGCACGCCGAGCACGAAGGCCAACGCCAGCATCACGCCGAAGGCGGTGTAGTCGCCGGTGAGCATGAACGTCACGCCCAGGCCCAGTGTGGCCAGGCCCAGCAGCAGGTTCAGCTTGTGCTGGCCACTGAACTGTACCGGTGCACCCTGGAACAGGCGGAACTTGTACTTGCCCGACAGCTTGCCGAAGGCGATCACCGAGCCGGAGAAGGTGATTGCACCGATGGCGGCACCGAGGAACAGTTCCAGGCGGTTACCGGCCGGGATCGCGTCACCGAGTTGCTTGACGATGCCCAGCGACTGCGGCTCGACCACGGCAGCCACGGCGATGAACACCGCGGCCAGGCCGATCATGCTGTGCATGAAGGCGACCAGCTCCGGCATCTTGGTCATTTCAACGCGTTTGGCCATGATCGACCCGGCAGTGCCGCCGATCAGCAGGCCGACGATCACGTAGACGATACCGTCCTGGGCCAGTTCGGAGCCCAACTTATAGATCAGGCCGACCGTGGTGAGGATCGCCAGGCCCATGCCGAGCATGCCGAACAGGTTGCCACGACGCGACGTGGTGGGGTGCGAGAGGCCCTTGAGCGCCTGGATGAAGCAGACCGAGGCGATCAAATACAGGGAAGTAACCAGGTTCATGCTCATGCTTGCTGCACCTCAGCCTTGACTGCTTCAGCTTTGGTGGCCGGAGCTTTTGCCGGCGCTTTCTTCTTGAACATTTCCAGCATGCGGCGGGTGACCAAAAAGCCACCGAATACGTTCACCGCGGCCAGGGCCACGGCCAGGGTGCCCATGGTCTTGCCCAGTGGCGTCACGGTCAAGGCCGCTGCCAGCATGGCACCGACGATCACGATCGCCGAGATCGCGTTGGTCACCGCCATCAACGGGGTGTGCAGCGCAGGCGTGACGTTCCAGACCACGTGGTAACCGACATAGATCGCCAGCACGAAGATGATCAGGTTGTAGATACCGTCAGAGATCAGCATGTCTTCCATTGTTTTTATCCTCAGCCGTTCTTGCGCACGATCTGGCCGTCGCGGCACATCAGGCACGCGGCGACGATATCGTCTTCAAGGTTGATCACCAGTTGTCCTTCTTTATCGAACAACAGTTTCATGAAGTCCAGCAGGTTGCGGGCATACAGCGCCGAAGCGTCAGCCGCCACGGCGCTGGCCAGGTTGGTCGGGCCGACGATGGTCACGCCATTTTCGACGACCACCTGGTCGGCCACGGTCAGCGGGCAGTTGCCGCCCTGGGCGGCCGCGAGATCGATGACCACCGAGCCCGGTTTCATCTGGGCCACGGTTTGCGCGCTGAGCAGCGTCGGTGCCTTGCGGCCCGGAATCAGCGCGGTGGTGATAACGATGTCCGCCTGCTTGGCGCGTTCGTGCACGGCCGCGGCCTGGCGCTGCATCCAGCTGGCCGGCATCGGGCGAGCGTAACCGCCGACACCGACGGCGCATTCGCGCTCTTCATCGGTCTCGTAGGGCACGTCGACGAACTTGGCGCCGAGGGATTCGATCTGCTCTTTTACCGCCGG
>NZ_JBYTDD010000063.1:0-1308 GCF_058791055.1 Pseudomonas sp. EU05-FHT14B02
GGTTCTTCACGGAATCCTGGGAAACACAGAAACAAGAACGCCGATTTGTTTGATGATGTTCGTGCGAGCAAACACATCTAACAAACCGGCGTTCTTATGCGTGATATTAATACTTTCCTTCCTTTTTGGGAGGGCTTTTCTGTCGTCACGATCAAGCCTGATGGCGATGCCCTACAGATCGATCTGATTCCCCATGCCACCCGATTCCCTTCCTGTGGCGGCTGCCAAAAACCTTGTTCAACCACTCACGAGTATTGCGAGCGAACCGTTCGTGACCTTCCCATTCTCGGTCGCGCGGTGCGCCTATGCGTTTTGCTCAGGCGGGTTGGCTGTCGTGACTGTGGCAAACGCATGGAAGCCGTCAGTTGGCTGGACCGCTATGCCCGCATGACACGCCGCCTGGCCGATGCCGTCATTCAAGCCTGCGAGCGCCTTCCCACGCTGCATGTGGCTCAGATGTTTGGGCTGCACTGGGACACTGTTCGGTTGCTGGAGCGTCGAGCCCTGCAAGCGGTGTTGAGCGAACTGCCGAAGGCGCAACCACGGCGCTTGGTGATGGATGAATTCGCGCTGTTCAAAGGGCATCGCTACGCCAGTGTTGTGTTGGATGCCGATACGCGACGCGTGCTATGGATCGGCGAAGGCCGCAGCCGGGCGGCGGTTCGGCCCTTTTTCGAAGAGCTTGGGCTAGAGGGATGCGCTCGAATCGAGGCGGTAGCCATGGACATGAACACCGCTTTTGACCTGGAGGTTCGTCAGCACTGCCCGAAAGCCAGAGTGGTCTATGACCTGTTTCATGTGGTGGCCAAATATGGCCGAGAGGTCATTGATCGGGTCCGCGTCGACGAAGCTAACCGGTTGCGTCACGACAAGCCGGCTCGCAAGGTCATCAAACAAGCGCGATGGCTGTTACTGCGCAATCCGCAGAATCTGAAAACGCCGGAACAACAGCTTCACTTGCAGGATTTGTTGGAGGCCAACCAATCGCTGATGACGGTTTATTTGATGAAGGCTGAGCTAAAAACACTCTGGACACCAAGTACTGCCTGGGCTTGGAGATCGGCCTGGAAGCAATGGTTGCGCCATGCTCATGAAAGCGAAATCCCAGCTCTGATCCAATTTGCCAAACGGCTAAAAGGCTACTGGCGCGGCATCGTGAGCCGGGTTCGCTGGCCGATGCACACCGGTCAGTTGGAAGGAATAAACAATCGAATAAAGGTCATCAAGCGGATGGCGTACGGTTACCGGGATAGTGAGTTCTTTTTCATGAAGATCAAGAGCGTCTTTCCCGGCAATCCGTGAAGAACC
>NZ_JBYTDD010000064.1:0-1198 GCF_058791055.1 Pseudomonas sp. EU05-FHT14B02
CGGTAATCCTCCCATTTTTAGTACTCACCAGAAGTAGAGGTCAGGCCGCGAGGGCCAACTTCTGTTTGGGGGTGATGCCTCCCAGGGCCATATTTGGTCGCTCATGATTGTATGTCCAGATCCATCGTGTGGCGTGTTCTTGCACCTCAGCGATGGACTCGAACAGGTAATGCCCCAGCCAGTCGTAACGTACCGTGCGGTTATAGCGTTCGACGTAGGCATTCTGCTGGGGATTGCCGGGTTGGATATGCTCTAGGCGGATGCCATGCTTCTCTGCCCACAGCACAAGCTTGCTGCTGATGTATTCCGGGCCGTTGTCACTGCGAATCGACCGGGGTTTACCACGCCATTCGATCACCTGATCCAGCGCACGCACCACCCGCTCTGCCGGCAGTGATAGGTCTATATCCATGGCCAGGGCTTCGCGGTTGAAGTCGTCGATCAGGTTAAACAGGCGAAAGCTGCGACCGTCTGCCAGTTGGTCATGCATGAAGTCCATCGACCAACAGTGATTGATCGCCTCCGGCACAGCCAGAGGCTCGGGCTTCTCACGCACGATGCGTTTGCGCGGCTTGATTCGCAGGTTCAGCTCCAGCTCGCGATAAATCCGGTACACCCGCTTGTGATTCCAGCGGTGGCCTTTCACGTTGCGCAAATACAGGAAGCACAGGCCGAAACCCCAGTTGCGCTGGTTGTGCGTAAGCCGGATCAGGTGGTCGGCGATCTCGGCATTTTCCGAGGACAACCGTGGCTGGTAGCGATAGCAGGTGACGCTAACCCCGAAGACCTGGCATGCCAGCTTGATGCTAGCTCGACCAGAGCGAACTGCACGCTGCGCCATCTCTCGCCGCCGAGATGGCTTCACCACTTTTTTGCCATCGCTTCCTGGATGATCTCGGCCTTCAGGCGCTCTTCGGCGTACATCTTCTTAAGGCGACGGTTCTCATCCTCCAGTTCGCGCAGCCGGGCCATCAATGAAGCGTCCATGCCACCGAACTTGGCGCGCCACTTGTAGAAGGTTGCCGAACTGATGCCATGCTCGCGGCAAAGCTCAGGGACTGGGCTGCCGGCTTCGGCCTGCTTGAGGATAGCGATGATCTGGCTGTCCGAAAAACGCGATGTCTTCACGCAAAATTTCCTTGATCCGATTAGGAGAAAATTCTACTTCTGACGAGTACTGATTTCAGGGGGGATTACC
>NZ_JBYTDD010000065.1:0-895 GCF_058791055.1 Pseudomonas sp. EU05-FHT14B02
AACCTGCGGCTGGATCACCTCCTTAATCGACGACTCAGCTGCTCCATAAGTTCCCACACGAATTGCTTGATTCATTGAAGAAGACGATAGAAGCAGCTTTAAGCTCCAAGCTGATAGCTCCAAGCTAACAGTTACGCGCTCGAAATTGGGTCTGTAGCTCAGTTGGTTAGAGCGCACCCCTGATAAGGGTGAGGTCGGCAGTTCGAATCTGCCCAGACCCACCAATTTTGTTATGGGGCCATAGCTCAGCTGGGAGAGCGCCTGCCTTGCACGCAGGAGGTCAACGGTTCGATCCCGTTTGGCTCCACCATATAAATAACTGCTTCTGAAAGTTTAGAAATGAGTATTCCGATGTGAATGTTGATTTCTAGTCTTTGACTAGTTCGTTCTTTAAAAATTTGGGTATGTGATAGAAAGATAGACTGGACGTTACTTTCACTGGTAACGGATCAGGCTAAGGTAAAATTTGTGAGTTCTCTTAGTTGAGAAATTCGAATTTTCGGCGAATGTCGTCTTCATAGTATAACCAGATTGCTTGGGGTTATATGGTCAAGTGAAGAAGCGCATACGGTGGATGCCTTGGCAGTCAGAGGCGATGAAAGACGTGGTAGCCTGCGAAAAGCTTCGGGGAGTCGGCAAACAGACTTTGATCCGGAGATGTCTGAATGGGGGAACCCAGCCATCATAAGATGGTTATCTTGTACTGAATACATAGGTGCAAGAGGCGAACCAGGGGAACTGAAACATCTAAGTACCCTGAGGAAAAGAAATCAACCGAGATTCCCTTAGTAGTGGCGAGCGAACGGGGACTAGCCCTTAAGTGGCTTTGAGATTAGCGGAACGCTCTGGAAAGTGCGGCCATAGTGGGTGATAGCCCTGTACGCGAAAATCTCTT
>NZ_JBYTDD010000066.1:0-822 GCF_058791055.1 Pseudomonas sp. EU05-FHT14B02
AGTACCGTCCTGTCGCCAGTGGAATGTTGCTTGGGCACCAACCCAATCGAGGCTGAATAGTCTCGACCGCACTTGAACTGCTGACCGTTGCCCAACTCCGCAGCCAGGACGCTGGAGGTGATCGGACCTACGCAAGGAATTGTCATCAGGCGAGAAGCCAGATCATCTTCAGCGGCCTGGCGTTCAACCTGCTTGTCCAGTGCCTTGACCTGCTCGTCCAGATAATTGAAGTGGTCACGCAGCCCCAGGAGGATTTGTTTGATCTGCGCAGAAAATGAACACGTCTCCAGCAGCGCTGGCAGTTCCTTGATGGCGTGAAAGCCTGGAGACAGGCTGACACCGACCTCTAACAGACCGGCGTGAATCCGATTGACGCTGGCCGTACGTTCCTTGATGTAGGCGTCTCGTTGCGAGTTAAGCATGGCCAGCGCTTGTTGCGCTTCGGTTTTAGGAGCTACAAAACGCATGGTCGGGCGGCTCGCCGCCTCGCAAATCGCCATGGCATCGGCGAAGTCGTTCTTATTGCTTTTCACGTAGGGACGCACGAGGTGGGGGGCAATGAGCTTGGGCACATGCCCCCATTTTGCCGCTTCTCGCGCCATGTAGTGGGCGCCACCACAGGCCTCCATCGCCACCGTGCACGGTTCAAGGTTGGCCAGGTGCCTGGCCAGACCTGCGCGATTGAATTTCTTGTGGTAGAGCTCATGACCGCGATCATCTTGCGCATGCAGATGGAAGGTATGTTTCCCTAGATCGATAGCGACAATGGCAACGTTGTTCATGGCAATAGCCTCCGAAAGACACCCTGTGAAAGCTTAGAGA
>NZ_JBYTDD010000067.1:0-820 GCF_058791055.1 Pseudomonas sp. EU05-FHT14B02
GGCGGTGAGTTGACCGTCTTCGAGAAAAACCTCAGCGACGGCAGTGCACCGAATGCCACTGCCCTGACCCAGAGCGGCACCTTCACCGTCACTGCACTGGACGGTGTAACGACCCTGACCGTCGGCGGTATCGCCGTGGTCACCGCTGGCGTGGCCGCCGGCTTCCCACAATCGATCACTACGCCGCTGGGCAGCACCCTGACCATTACCGGGTTCAATGCGGTAACCGGCGTGGTCAGCTACAGCTACACCCTGGTGGACAACGAAGCCCACCCGGCCGCCAGCGGCGCCAACACATTGCCCGAGCAGTTCGCGGTGACTGTGGTCGACGACAACGGCACCACTGCTACCGGTTCCCTCGACGTGAACATCGTCGATGACCTGCCCAACGCCGTGGGCGACAGCAATGGCACTGCCTCGGAAACCCTGCTGACCCTCAACGGCAACGTGCTGAGCAACGACGTGCAAGGTGCTGACCGGGTAATGATCGGCGAAAACGCCGGCCCTATCACCCCCGGCACCTTTACCGGCACCTACGGCACTCTGGTACTGAATGCCAACGGCACTTACACCTACACCCTGAACACCAGCGATGCCGACTTCAAGGCGTTGCACGGCGGTGGCGACGGCACCGAAACCTTCACCTACACCATCACCGATTCGGACGGCGACAGCAGCACCGCCAACCTGGTACTGCAGATCCACAACAACGATGACCCGATCACGATTGGCGGTTTGAATGGCGGGGGCGGTGAGTTGACCGTCTTCGAGAAAAACCTCAGCGACGGCAGTGCACCGAATGCCACTGCCCTGACCCAGA
>NZ_JBYTDD010000068.1:0-773 GCF_058791055.1 Pseudomonas sp. EU05-FHT14B02
ATTCGATTACCCGATACGGACTTGGCTTGGTCCACCGGCATGTCGCCGAGCCAGACCATGGCCCAACTGACGTTGACATCAGTGTTCTCGTTCAGAGCATAGGTGGCTCCTGTCGCAATGCGCCAGGATTCATTCATCGGCACGACCACGCTGCGGTTGCTGTCGGTGACGGCGCTGCTGTCGTAGGCCACACCGACGTTCCACAGCCACTGCTCGGTGGCCTGGTATTGCGCGCCAAGGGAGAGGTGCCAGGTGTCCTTGAAGCCGGCGTCGACTGTTGTCGATTGCGCTCCAAACGCCGTGGTGTCGACCTGTACGGCGATGTCGCCGAACTCCGACCAATCCTGCCAGTTGGCCGAGGCGAGCAACGCCCATTGCCGATCCAGTTGCTGGAACAGGCTCAGGGTGACGGTTTGCGGCACCTTCAAGTCCAGTTCGGTATCGGTGTTGTTGACGCGCTCGAGCAGGCGGCCGTCGCCCTTGACGTCCAGCCGGTCCTTGAAGTCCAGGTCGACCTGGCTGGTGTAGGTCAGGCCGATGCGCGTGCCGGGTTGTGGGGCATAGATCACGCCCAAGTTGGCGCCATAGCCCCAGGTGTTGTCGCGGTACTTGTATTGGCCGTCAGAGCGGTCAGTGAAGCCGAAAGGGGAGCGGTCGATAGCCGTATCTGCCTTCAACATGCCGTACATGGCCTTGATGCCCAGGCCGACTGACCACTGCTCATTGAAGCGATAAGCCACGCTCGGTACCAGCGACAGGCCGAGCAGGCTGGA
>NZ_JBYTDD010000069.1:0-732 GCF_058791055.1 Pseudomonas sp. EU05-FHT14B02
CCCAGGGAGTAAAAGCCGCGATCAAATAGCGTCAACGAGTGATCGGGCGTGGTTTCGATCAGTTGCTCCGCCAGTTTTATTTCGTTGCTGCGATAACCGTCAAACGCACTGCCAATCAGCAAGTGGCTGGTCAACTCCATCTGGCAGACCATGCGCACCTGGGGGAAACCCGTGTCGCCATGTTGATTGCTGGCGGAGTCGTAACGTGCGCGGTTTTCCGGTGTGTCGGGCGCTCGCCAGACAACGCCGTCGACGCCCAATAAGCGCAAACCGGCCCAGGTCGGATGACTGGCTGCGTCATGCCAACTTTTCTGCGTCAGATGGAAGACCTGTCGTACAGCCTCGCAACCTAATCGCTGACGGGCTTGAACCACAGCGCTGGGCGCCACCAACGGCCGCTGCCCCGGCAGCATGATGTTCATGCGACTGACCACATCCCAGGCCGACATGCGGCGAAAGAACGCCATGGAAATTACGCACCAGAGCATCATTTCCAACGGCAGGCGTCGCTTGCGCAGGGTCGCTACGCCTGCCTGCTCCAGCGCCTGTTCGACCAAAGAAGGATCGAGCAAGGAGTCCAATCCCTCGATTGAGTTGGGGGTGGAGGCGATGTTGTGGGTCAGTTCCAGTGCCCGAGCGAGACGCATAAAAAAATCCGATGCCAGTACAGGCATCGGATTTTGATTTCTTGCGGCCAAAGGTCAAGCGAGAGGGCTTAACTGATCGGCATTA
>NZ_JBYTDD010000070.1:0-698 GCF_058791055.1 Pseudomonas sp. EU05-FHT14B02
AACACCATCATGGTCTTGTCCAGGTAGAACAGTTCGTTGTCCAGGCCGGCGTAGCCGCTGGCCATCGAGCGCTTGTTGACGATGATGGTCTTGGCCTTGAACGCTTCGAGGATCGGCATGCCGGCAATCGGCGATTTCGGATCGTTCTTCGCGGCCGGGTTGACCACGTCGTTGGCACCCAGCACCAGCACGACGTCGGCCTGGCCGAACTCGGAGTTGATGTCGTCCATCTCGAACACCTGGTCGTAAGGCACTTCGGCCTCGGCCAGCAACACGTTCATGTGGCCGGGCATACGACCGGCAACCGGGTGGATCGCATACTTCACGGTCACGCCGCGATGGGTCAGCTTCTCGGTCAGCTCTTTCAGCGCGTGCTGCGCACGTGCCACCGCCAGACCGTAGCCCGGCACGATGATCACGGTGTCGGCGTTGGTCAGCAGGAAGGTCGCGTCGTCGGCCGAACCGGACTTCACCGGACGGGCTTCTTTCGAACCCGCCGGGCCGGCCGCGTCCGCCGTATTGCCGAAGCCACCGAGCAGTACATTAAAGAAGGAGCGGTTCATCGCCTTGCACATGATGTACGAGAGGATTGCACCGGACGAACCTACCAGCGAACCGGCGATGATCAGCATCGAGTTGTTCAGCGAGAAGCCGATGCCCGCCGCTGCCCAGCCGGAGTAGCTGTTGAGCATCGACAC
>NZ_JBYTDD010000071.1:0-632 GCF_058791055.1 Pseudomonas sp. EU05-FHT14B02
TCCGCCGCGCTGCCGACCTTCCGCACTGGCGATACACGTGTCGAGGACCCCGATAACCAAAAACCGATCGCCAACGCCGACAGCGCCATCAGTAACACCGGCCAACCGGTGATCATCAACGTGCTGGCCAACGACAGCGACCCTGACGGTAACGTGCCACTTAAGGTGGTGGGCCTGGAGCAACCGGACTCCGGCAAGGGCGTGGTCAGCACCGATGGCGTGCGTGTGACCTACACACCACCGGCCACGATCCCCGCACCGTTCACCGCGACCTTTACCTATAGGGCCAGCGATGCCAAGAACGCGGAGTCGGCACCGGCGACGGTGTCCGTGGCAGTCTCGGCAGCAATCAACGAAAGCTTGATCGTCACCAGCGCCACCGTCACCGCCCGCAGCAACAGCCGCTGGTATTGGGTCCTGTCCGGCACCACCTCCCGTGGCACGGGCAATACCATCACGGCAACGGCCACGACCACAACCGGTACGGTGAACCTTGGCGCCGCCGTCCTGACGCCTACGGCCACAGGCGCGCGCTGGAACATCGCAGTGACCACCGCCGGCAGTGGCCCGTCGCCTAGTCCGACGGCGACCATCAAATCGGCCTTCGGCAAAACCGTGACGGTGCCGATAAA
>NZ_JBYTDD010000072.1:0-625 GCF_058791055.1 Pseudomonas sp. EU05-FHT14B02
CCGGCGCCCACGCAGGACCCGAACAACATTGCCCGCAGCGGCCCGTCGGCCGCGGCGCTGGAAGCCTTCATGCGCCAGCCGGGGCTGTACCCGTTTCCGTCGCAGTATTCCAACGTGCTGGACCGCAACCCGTGGAAAGCGCAGATCGAAGCCTTCCTCAACCGCCATCCGGTCGGCTCGCCGGCCGAAGGTCGTCCGCCAGGAAAAGGCTGGTCGCACCAGCGCTGGAACGAGTTCTACCCACAGGTCGCCTTCAAGACCGCTCAAGCCGGCGCCAAGCTCAACGGCGGCATGCGCGACCGCCGGCAGTTGCACAACTACGCCGTCGGTGAGTTCGGCCCGGGCGGGCTCTACAACCAGACCTCGGACAACCCGGTCATAACGGGCACCACCAAAGGCATCGACACCCGCTTTCACCCCAACATGCCGATCCAGAACCACAAGGCGCTCTGGACCTTCGACGGCACCTTTCCGCCAAAACTGCTGATGGTGCGGTACGGCCAACCGGTGCTGATGCGCCACTACAACGCCCTGCCGATCGATCCATCGGCCAACATGGGTTTCGGCCTGCACACCCTCAGCACCCACGAACACAACGGCCACTCCCCGGCGGAAAGCGACGGCT
>NZ_JBYTDD010000073.1:0-578 GCF_058791055.1 Pseudomonas sp. EU05-FHT14B02
GAGTTGCGTCCTTGGACCCCGCCCTCACCGCTGTACCGCCAGCTCCTGAGCCTTTTCCGCCGTCGCGCAGCCTTGGTCCAGGCCAGGGTCGGCCTGGTGCAGAGCTGGGCGAATGAGCCGCTGCTCAAGGCGGCTTTTGCCGAGCAAGTGAAGTCCATGCAGCAGCTTGAGACGTTGATCGAAAAGACGATCAGCGATCAGCTCAAAGAAGCCGGCTTGCTCGGTCAATTGAAGCGCTGCCTGAAAGTTGAGGGTATTGGATTTCTGACTGGGGCCCGCTTGATAACCGCATTTCAGCGAGGAGATTTTAGAAACGCGGATGCCTTTATCGCCTTCCTGGGCATGGATTTACGGGTGGCGAAATCAGGACAGAAGGACGCTCGCCGCAGTTTGACCAAGCGCGGTGACCCCGAGGCTCGCCGACTTCTGCACAATGCAGCGATGTCGGCTAGCCGTACGAAAGCCTGGAAAGGGTATTACGAAGAACAAAGAACTCGGGGTTTCAGCACCACTCAGGCGTTGGTGATGCTGGCTCGCAAGCTTGCTCGGGTGGTATTCGCCTTGCTGAAAGGGCAAAG
>NZ_JBYTDD010000074.1:0-571 GCF_058791055.1 Pseudomonas sp. EU05-FHT14B02
TTGCCCATGTACACGCGGAAAAGCTCATTTCGCACGGGTAAACACCTGGGCAGTGACGGCTCATTTCGACCATCTGATAACGCAACAAGTTGTAGCCCAGCAACACACCCCACAGTTCCTGCTCGATCATCTCGGGTGTCTTGCTGCGCAGCGTATAGCTGCTGTTGAGCAACGTCTGTTTCATCTCCCGAAAGCCTAATTCGATCTCCCATCGCTGACTGTACAGGTCGACGATTTCATCGGATGGGAAGCGCAGCGGATCGGCCATCGAAGTCAGGATCTGACACACCTTGCCCTTGACGGTTTTGCTCAGCAATCGCGCGGTCAGGCGCTCCGGCAGCCCCGGCCATTGCTTGCGAGCCTGCGGCGAGGTGCTTAGCGAGACAACCGCGTCCTGGCGTCCCAAACGCTGAACCACTTCGTACTGCGCACCTTTGCGCAGCGGCATCAGCCAATGGCGCTCGGTGCCGGCTTGCTGCCACTGATGCAGCAAACCCAGGGAGTAAAAGCCGCGATCAAATAGCGTCAACGAGTGATCGGGCGTGGTTTCGATCAGTTGCTCCGCCAGTTT
>NZ_JBYTDD010000075.1:0-554 GCF_058791055.1 Pseudomonas sp. EU05-FHT14B02
TCGGCTTCGTTCTTCAGGTAACGAGCCAGCAGCTTGGCATCCAGTGCGTCGGTTTTGGCGCGGATCTTCACGCCTTCGCGATAATGTTTGAGTTCATAGCCTCCCACCATGTAAATCGTGCAACCGGCCTCATAGGCCAGATCAGCGAAGTCCAGGTGGTAGATGTTGGTCGCCTCAATGGCAATAGCCACCGTCCCCGATAACGCCTTCAGCCACTGCTTGATGGATGTTTTGGTGTTGGGAATCTCTTCAAGCAAATCACCCTCAAACTGATAAATCACCAGTTCATTCTTGGCGACATCCACACCCACGATCGGTTTTGATAGAGAGACCGGCATTGCCACAGGATTTCCTCCGGGATAAGGTTTGAGCACTTGAAGGGCTCACCCAGAGGCGCAGGCTTGTTCCTATCGTCGGTCTAGCCAGATGCATTCTTTATCGGCGCTTGGGTGAAAGGAGGAGGGGCGAAATCTCCCACGGTCTGTACTGCGTCAACAGTCAGAATCGAGCCTTGTCCCTCCTCCTCCCTTCAAGTCCTACCATACAAGCGAGCT